>NZ_WIQK01000001.1:282500-610000 GCF_015732155.1 Pectinatus sottacetonis | reverse complement strand
TATAAAGGCGGAAAAAAAGTTGATGAAGAAATCTTACAAAAATCGATGATTAAAAATTCTGTTCCCAAAGTAATAGCAAAGGGAACATATTCACCACAGACTGTTGTTAATGGTGAAATAATTCCGGCATATAGTTCTACTATGTATGTCGAGGCTACGGCATATTTACCGACAGATGGCAGCGGTAGCGGCTATACTGCAACAGGTATTGAGGCTCATCATGGTGTAGTGGCAGTTGATCCAGATGTAATCCCTTACGGGACAAGGCTGTATATACCCGGTTATGGAGAGGCTGTAGCAGCTGATACGGGTGGATTTTCCGGCAGAAGAATTGATTTATGTATGGACTCTTATTCAGAGGCAATGAGCTGGGGCCGTCGTAATGTAAAAATATATATTTTGCAATAGATACTGTGCCGTAAAGGCACAGCTTTTTTTTACCAGGAAAAGTAAAATCGGAATTTTATGTCAGAAAAATTTTTATGGGAGAAGAAAATGATAAAAGAAGTTTTAGTTGTAGAAGGGAAAATGGATGTTGTTGCTGTAAATAAAGCAGTAGAAGCTGACTGTATAATTACAGGTGGGTTTGGCCTGCAGAAACAAACTGTTGATAATATTCGGCATGCATATAAAAAAAGAGGTATAATAATATTCACTGATCCTGATACGGCTGGTGAGGCTATCAGACGATGGCTGATAAAGAGGTTTCCTAAGGCTAAACATGCTTTTATTTCTATAGAGGAAGCAAGTGCGCATAATGATATTGGGGTAGAACAGGCTTCACCTGATTCTATAAAAAGAGCACTCAGCAGGGTAAGAACGCCTAACTGGCAGGTGCAGAATATTTTTACTGCACAAGATTTGTTGCGAGAAGGTTTGAGTGGTGGTACCGAATCGTCTCATAAAAGAGCAAAACTAGGGACAATGTTAGGAATAGGTTATGCAAACGCAAAAGTTTTTCTGCAGCGTCTTAATACATATGGTATAAAGCGCGATGAATTTGAAAATGCATTGAAAATATTGCAAAAAGAGGTGAAGTGATGCAGCATCCGATAATTGCTAAAAGGGAAATAACCCAATATATACTAAAACGATTTGGTATTCGCATGAATAAAAAACTAGGGCAAAATTTTCTGATTGATGAGGGAATAATAGCAGGAATAGTCAATACTGCTAAAATAACGGCTGATGATGTAGTATTAGAAATAGGTCCGGGCATCGGTACTTTAACGCAGGGGGTGTTAGAAACAGGTGCTCAGGTTTATGCTGTAGAAATAGATAAAAAATTACTGCCAGTACTGGAACACACTTTAGAAGGATATGATAATTTAGAAATTATTAATGCCGACATATTAAAAACTGATATAAAAGAATTAATTGGCAACAGGTCGTTTAAAGTAGTGGCAAATCTGCCATATTATATAACAACACCAATTATAATGGCACTATTGGAAGAAGATTTGCCGATAACTCAATTGGTGACAATGGTGCAAAAAGAAGTGGCTGAACGGATGGCCGCTGTACCTGGCAGTAAAATATATGGGGCTTTGTCAGTGGCAGTGCAGTATTACAGCAAACCAGAAATTTCTTTCATCGTACCGCCAAATTCTTTTATGCCGTCGCCAGAAGTTGATTCGGCAGTCATTGTATGTGATATCTACAAAGATAAGCCGGTAAAACCTGTCGATAAAAAAGCATTTTTTCAGGTAGTTAAGGCAGCCTTTGGACAGCGTAGAAAAACATTAACTAATTCGTTAGGTCTGCTGGGACTGCCTAAGGATGAAGTGCGTGAATTATTGGCACAAGCGCAGATTGATGGTAGAAGACGAGGTGAAACATTGTCGCTGCAGGAATTTAAAATATTAGCTGATATTTTAGTGTTAAAAAAATAAATAGTCAGGACAGGGGCTTTATTTAAAATGTAATGGAGAAAAGATAATATGAAATTTATATCATGGAATGTAAATGGATTACGAGCTTGTGTAAAAAAAGGTTTTTTAGAATCATTTGCTCAGCTTGATGCAGATTTCTTTTGTCTGCAGGAAACTAAAATGCAGCCGGAACAATTGGCTTTGGATCTGCCTGATTATAAGCAGTACTGGAATAGTGCCGAAAAAAAAGGCTACTCTGGTACGGCTGTATTTTCTAAATATGAACCATTAAATGTTTTTTATGGCATTGGTATTGAAGAACATGATAAAGAAGGTCGTGTCATAACCTTGGAAATGCCGCAGTTTTATCTGGTTACCGTATATACACCTAATTCACAAAATGAACTAGCTCGTCTTCCTTATCGAATGGTATGGGAAGATGCATTTAGTGAATACTTACAGAGCCTTAAACAAAAAAAGCCTGTTATTGTTTGTGGTGATTTAAATGTTGCCCATAACGAAATAGATTTAAAAAATCCTAAAACAAATCACAAGAATGCCGGATTTACTGACGAGGAAAGAAGGAAATTTAGTGATCTTTTATCAAATGGATTTATAGATACATTTCGTTTTTTATATCCTGATAAGGAAAGTATTTATAGCTGGTGGTCGTATTTGAGAAAATCGCGTGATAGAAATGCCGGATGGCGTATAGATTATTTTCTTGTTTCAGATGCGCTAAAAGAGAATATAAAAGATGCATATATTTATAATGATATACTGGGCAGTGATCATTGCCCAGTTGGGCTGGTATTGAAAAACATATAAAAAATGATTGACAAGCTAAGTATTTGATATTATAATATTATATGTTTCACAGCTCGCCGTTGTGGCGGAATTGGCAGACGCAGCAGACTCAAAATCTGCCGCCTTCACGGGTGTGTGGGTTCGACTCCCACCAACGGCACCATAGAAGATAGAGGCTCCCCTTTTTAGGAGAGCTTTTTTGTTTTTTACAAGTAATTGATTAATAAAAACAGATACTTGCAATAAAAAAATATATATGATATGATAGTATCACTTTTAAATGTATATATGTAAAAAGCATGGAATGAGAAAAGTAAGCGATTATAATTATTACAGAGAATCTTGGCTGCTGAAAACAAGATATAAAAGTAATTGTTGAAGTTCACTCAGGAGCTGCTTACTGAAAATATGTAGGTAAAGCCGGAGCCCCACCGTTACAGAGGGGAGAGTATCAGCAGACAGCTTGTACTTTTATGAGATAAATCAAATTTTGATTTTATTAAGGTGGTAACGTGAGCGAGTCTCACCCTTTATGGGGTGGGACTCATTTTTTTTTAGGAGGGAGAACAAATGTTAGTGCTGGGTTTTTTAGGACCGTGCGGAACCCATAGTGAAGAAGCTGCAATGTATATAAATAAAGTGTGTGGGGGAAAATGGCAGCTGCAGCCATACCAAAATATTTATGAAACAATATATGCTGTCCACGAAGGAAAAATTGCTGCTTGTTTGGTTCCTATAGAAAATTCTATAGAAGGAACTGTAAGAATTACATTGGATACACTAGCCCACGATGTTGATTTGAAAATAAATATGGAACTTGTGTGGAAAATACAGCATCAATTATTGGCAAAAAACAATAAGAGAGATTTTAATAAAATAATCTCACACCCACAGGCATTAGCTCAGTGCTATAAGTACATAAAGAAGAATTATCCTTGTGCCAAGCTCATTGAAGCACCTAGTACAGCTGATGCAGCAGCAACGGCAGCAGTCAATGAAAAAACAGCAGCCATTGCTTCTAAAAGAGCTGGAAAATTATATAGGTTAAATATTATTGCTGATAATATCCAAGATGTTAACAATAATGTTACGCGTTTTGTACTTTTAAATAAAGAACAAATAGATTATGCAAAAGGCAATACAGGAAAAATATTATTGATTTGCCAAATAGATGGTGCAAAAGCAGGTAGCCTGTGTGAAGTGCTTATGATATTTGCCAAATATAATATAAACATGACACATATTGAATCAAGACCGGCAAGGACAAAATTAGGAAATTATATATTCTTCTTTGAAATAGAAACAGATATGGCAGGTGAAAAATATTTATCAGAAGCATTACAAAAAATTAAACAGAAATGTTTATGGGTAAAAAATCTAGGAACTTTTTCAGTATTAAAATAGTAAATAATGGAGGCAGACAAAAATGATAGTTATAATGAACCCGGATGCAACTTGCCGAGAAGTAAAAAATGTAGTAGATGCAATTGAAAATGTTGGAATGGAAGCAAAAATCATGGAGGGCAGTAAACAGAAAATAGTAGGGCTGATAGGTGATAAAAGCAATATTAATTCTTTATCATTAGAAGCATTACCTGGGGTTGATCATACGGTACCTATTTCCAAAAGTTATAAATTAGCAAGTCGTGAATTCCATCCACAGTCGAGCATTGTAAACATTGGTGGAATAAAAATAGGCCGGGGCAATTTTGTTATAATGGCGGGACCATGTGCTGTAGAATCACTGGAACAATTATTGGAATCGGCTAAAATAGCAAAAGCCGGCGGGGCACAATTTCTGCGGGGCGGTGCTTACAAACCCCGTACATCACCATATTCATTTCAAGGTTTAAAAAATGAAGGCCTTAAGTATTTGGCAGAGGCTAGAAATCAAACAGGATTGAAAGTTATAACTGAAGTAACAGAAGTTGAAGCTGTAGAAACTATAAGCAAATATGCAGATATGCTACAGGTAGGCGCCAGGAATATGCAGAACTTTCGTCTATTGAAAGAAGTAGGACAGACAAATATGCCTGTGTTATTAAAAAGGGGATTGTCAGCTACGTTGGAGGAATGGCTTAATGCAGCTGAATATATAATGAAAGAAGGAAATAATAATGTTGTGCTATGTGAGCGGGGAATACGTACATATGAAACATATACGCGCAATACACTGGATATGAGTGCGGTTGCAGCCATAAAGCATTTAAGTCATCTGCCAATAATAGTAGATCCGAGTCATGGCACGGGAAAATGGCGCATGGTGAAACCGATGTCGTTTGCAGCAGTAGCTGCTGGAGCAGATGGATTAATGATAGAAATGCATCCAGATCCGGCTAAGGCTTTATCCGATGGGCAGCAATCACTTACACCGGAAAATTACCTTGAAGTTACGAAGGGCGTCTATAAAATTGCTAATTTTATGAAACAGGAAAAATTAACAATAACCCAATTATGAAAAATATAGGAAAGAAATAAGAATAATAAAGTTATTAGCGGATAAAATATTAATACAACTGCCAAATCTTTGTTTTAAAGATTTGGCAGTTGTATTAATATAATAAAACAAGGAAAAGATAAAAAAGGAAGAAAAAAGATAAGAAAAAGTATTGACAAAATATACAGGATTAGATATAATAATTTCTGCGCTCGAGAGAGCGGCCGGGACTTAGAGGGCTAAAGAAATTTAACTTAAAAAAGTTCTTGACAAACGAAAAGGTTTTTGATAAAATATAAAAGCTGACTCGTTGAGGCAGGCACCTTGAAAACTGAACAATACATCATTATATGTTTTCTAAAATATACCAGATGTGCGGTTTAAATATAAACCTGAAACAATTCTTTAAACAACAAATGAAAGAGCCAAATTGGCTCTCCGATAAATTTAATGGAGAGTTTGATCCTGGCTCAGGACGAACGCTGGCGGCGTGCTTAACACATGCAAGTCGAACGGGGCTTTTATTTCGGTAAGAGCCTAGTGGCAAACGGGTGAGTAACGCGTAGGCAACCTACCTTCAAGATGGGGACAACATTCCGAAAGGGGTGCTAATACCGAATGTTATAAAAGCTTTGCATGAAGCTTTTATCAAAGATGGCTTTGGCTATTACTTGGAGATGGGCCTGCGTCTGATTAGCTAGTTGGTGACGGTAACGGCGCACCAAGGCGACGATCAGTAGCCGGTCTGAGAGGATGGACGGCCACATTGGGACTGAGACACGGCCCAGACTCCTACGGGAGGCAGCAGTGGGGAATCTTCCGCAATGGGCGAAAGCCTGACGGAGCAACGCCGCGTGAACGAGGAAGGTCTTCGGATCGTAAAGTTCTGTTGCAAGGGACGAATGGCAATATCGCTAATATCGGTAATGCATGACGGTACCTTGTTAGAAAGCCACGGCTAACTACGTGCCAGCAGCCGCGGTAATACGTAGGCGGCAAGCGTTGTCCGGAATCATTGGGCGTAAAGGGAGCGCAGGCGGATAGTTAAGTGGATCTTAAAAGTGCGGGGCTCAACCCCGTGATGGGGTCCAAACTGGCAATCTTGAGTGCAGGAGAGGAAAGCGGAATTCCCAGTGTAGCGGTGAAATGCGTAGATATTGGGAAGAACACCAGTGGCGAAGGCGGCTTTCTGGACTGTAACTGACGCTGAGGCTCGAAAGCTAGGGTAGCGAACGGGATTAGATACCCCGGTAGTCCTAGCCGTAAACGATGGATACTAGGTGTAGAGGGTATCGACCCCCTCTGTGCCGGAGTTAACGCAATAAGTATCCCGCCTGGGGAGTACGACCGCAAGGTTGAAACTCAAAGGAATTGACGGGGGCCCGCACAAGCGGTGGAGTATGTGGTTTAATTCGACGCAACGCGAAGAACCTTACCAGGGCTTGACATTGATTGACGTATCCAGAGATGGATATTTCTTCTTCGGAAGACAAGAAAACAGGTGGTGCATGGCTGTCGTCAGCTCGTGTCGTGAGATGTTGGGTTAAGTCCCGCAACGAGCGCAACCCCTATTATCTGTTGCCAGCACGTCAAGGTGGGAACTCAGATGAGACTGCCGCGGACAACGCGGAGGAAGGCGGGGATGACGTCAAGTCATCATGCCCCTTACGTCCTGGGCTACACACGTACTACAATGGGATACACAGAGGGAAGCGAAGGAGCGATCTGGAGCGGAACCCAAAAAATATCCCCCAGTTCGGATTGCAGGCTGCAACTCGCCTGCATGAAGTTGGAATCGCTAGTAATCGCAGGTCAGCATACTGCGGTGAATACGTTCCCGGGCCTTGTACACACCGCCCGTCACACCACGAAAGTCATTCACACCCGAAGCCGGGAAAGGGCCTTATGGAACCGACCGTCTAAGGTGGGGGCGATGATTGGGGTGAAGTCGTAACAAGGTAGCCGTATCGGAAGGTGCGGCTGGATCACCTCCTTTCTAAGGATTTTTAATAAAATCTGTCGAGTACATCTGGAAACAAGCATATCAGGGGCAGGCAGCTGCAACTGAGAAGCTTGATGTATTGTTTAGTTTTGAGGGTTTCTTCCCTCAAAAAAGCTAGGACTAATGGGGGCGTAGCTCAGCTGGGAGAGCACCTGCCTTGCAAGCAGGGGGTCAGGAGTTCAAATCTCCTCGTCTCCACCAGAAGAGAATGGGCCTATAGCTCAGCTGGTTAGAGCGCACGCCTGATAAGCGTGAGGTCAGTAGTTCAAGTCTACTTAGGCCCACCAAATTGCACATTGAAAACTACACAGAAGAAAAGCAAAGAACAATTATCACCAATGCCAAACTTGTGAAAATGAGAATGGCGAGGGAATAGTTGGACCAAGCACAAAGGATTATAAAGAAATACGCCAAGATAAAACGTATGAACTTATAGCAAAGGTGGCATTTTATAAGTAAGATTATGAAATGCAAAAACAGATTGCGGCAGTTATTATGATACCAGGCAGAGCTTAAAGCACTGGCAGGGATAATAATAACCAAGCAATACTGATAAGTTAAGTGAACAAGGGCATATGGTGGATGCCTTGGCGCCAGGAGTCGAAGAAGGACGCGGTAAGCTGCGAAAAGGTACGGGGAAGAGCAAGCATCTATTGATCCGTACATATCCGAATGGGGCAACCCGATAGAAAAAGTTCTATCATCCGAAAGGAAGACAAACCCGGGGAACTGAAACATCTAAGTACCCGGAGGAAAAGAAATCAAACGAGATACCCAAAGTAGCGGCGAGCGAAATGGGTAAAAGCCCAAACCATATTACTTCGGTAATATGGGGTTGAGGACTGACAAAAATGCTGAAACATTTAGCCAAATGACTTGGAAAGGTCAGGCATAGAAGGTAAAACCCCGGTAGGCAAAAAGTGGGGCAGCATGGTCAGTATCCAGAGTATCGCGGGGCACGAGAAACCTTGCGAGAAGCTGGGGGGACCACCCTCCAAGGCAAAATACTACCTGGCGACCGATAGCGCATAGTACCGTGAGGGAAAGGTGAAAAGAACCCCGGAAGGGGAGTGAAATAGAACCTGAAACCGTATGTCTACAAGCAGTCGAAGCTCCGTAAGAGAGCGACGGCGTGCCTATTGAAGAATGAACCGGCGAGTTACATTATATTGCGAGGTTAAATGGAAAACATGGAGCCGAAGCGAAAGCGAGTCTTAATAGGGCGGCAAGTAATATGGTGTAGACCCGAAACCGCAGTGATCTATGCATGCCCAGGTTGAAACGCAGGTAAAAATGCGTGGAGGACCGAACCCGTGAGTGTTGAAAAACTTTGGGATGAGGTGTGCATAGGGGTGAAATGCCAATCGAACGCGGAGATAGCTGGTACTCCCCGAAATAGCTTTAGGGCTAGCCTCAAGGGAAGATTACAGACGGTAGAGCACTGATCAGGCAAGGGGGCGTAAAGCCTGCCGACCCTAGTCAAACTACGAATGGCTGTAATAAAATACTTGGGAGTCAGACTGTGAGTGATAAGACCCATAGTCGAAAGGGAAACAGCCCAGACCACCGGCTAAGGTCCCAAATGCTGTGCTAAGTGGAAAAGGATGTAGGACTTCATAAACAACCAGGATGTTGGCTCAGAAGCAGCCATCATTAAAAGAGTGCGTAATAGCTCACTGGTCGAGAGGCTCTGCGCCGAAAATATCCGGGGCTCAAGCACAGAACCGAAGCCGTGGCAGGATGTAGCAGTACATTCTGGGTAGGGGAGCATACTGTATGCGACTGAAGATGTACCGTAAGGAGCATTGGAGTGTACAGCAGAGAGAATGCCGGTATGAGTAACGACAAGAACAGTGAGAATCTGTTCCACCGAAAGCCTAAGGATTCCTGGGCAACGCTCGTCGACCCAGGGTAAGTCGGGACCTAAGCCGAGGCGAAAAGCATAGGCGATGGACAACAGGCAAAAATTCCTGTACCGTTTTATTTTGTTTGAATGATGGAGTGACACAGCAAGCAGTTTGAGCGTACGGATGGAAGAGTACGTCGAAGCCGGTAGGCTGTGCAGCAGGCAAATCCGCTGCATAAGAGCCGAGAAGTGATAGATAGGTAAATCTACGGATGAGCCGAATTTGAATGAGCTACACTGTCGAGAAAAGCTTCTAGTGAGAAATAAAGCGCCCGTACCAAAACCGACACAGGTAGGCACGGAGAGAATCCTAAGGTGCGCGGGACAACCCTCGTTAAGGAACTCGGCAAAATATATCCGTAACTTCGGGAAAAGGATAGCCGCAGGCAGTGAAGTCCGAACGGATGGAGCAGCAGGCGGTGGCACAAGAGAGGCCCAAGCGACTGTTTAGCACAAACACAGGTGCCTGCGAAAGAGAAATCTGACGTATAGGTGCTGACACCTGCCCGGTGCCGGAAGGTTAAGAAGAGAGGTTAGGAGCAATCCGAAGCTTTGAATTGAAGCCCCGGTAAACGGCGGCCGTAACTATAACGGTCCTAAGGTAGCGAAATTCCTTGTCGGGTAAGTTCCGACCCGCACGAAAGGTGTAACGACTTGGGCACTGTCTCAACGAGGGACCCGGTGAAATTGAAATACCTGTGAAGATGCAGGTTACCCGCGACTGGACAGAAAGACCCCATGGAGCTTTACTGCAGCTTGGCATTGATATTCGGTAAATGACGTACAGGATAGGTGGGAGACTTAGAGATACATGCGCAAGTATGTAAGGAGTCATTGTTGGGATACCACCCTTCATTTAACGGGCATCTAACTGGAAGAGTAACGATCTTCAAGACAGTGCCAGGTGGGCAGTTTGACTGGGGCGGTCGCCTCCGAAAGAGTAACGGAGGCGCCCAAAGGTTCCCTCAGCGCGGCCAGAAATCGCGCAAAGAGTGCAAAGGCAGAAGGGAGCTTGACTGCGAGACCAACAAGTCGAGCAGGTGCGAAAGCAGGGCTTAGTGATCCGGTGGTACCGAGTGGAAGGGCCATCGCTCAACGGATAAAAGCTACCCTGGGGATAACAGGCTAATCTCTCCCAAGAGTCCATATCGACGGGGAGGTTTGGCACCTCGATGTCGGCTCATCACATCCTGGGGCTGGAGCAGGTCCCAAGGGTTGGGCTGTTCGCCCATTAAAGTGGTACGTGAGCTGGGTTCAGAACGTCGTGAGACAGTTCGGTCCATATCCATCGCGGGCGAAAGAAACTTGAAGGGGGCTGCTCCTAGTACGAGAGGACCGGAGTGGACGAACCAATGGTGTACCAATTATCCCGCCAGGGGTACAGTTGGGTAGCTACGTTCGGAAAGGATAAACGCTGAAAGCATCTAAGCGTGAAACCTGCCTTAAGATGAGGTTTCCCATAGCGCAAGCTAGGAAGGCACCTTGAATAACACGAGGTAGATAGGTCGGGAGTAGAAGTATTGTGAAATATGAAGCAGACCGATACTAATAAGCCGAGAACTTAACTTAAAAAACAATTTGACTGCTTGGTCTAATTTTCTTCTGTGAAGTTTTGAGTGTGCAAACACTTAAAAAAGATACAAAAGAGTAGAGATTATATAAAGGATATTGAAAGTATGGTAGAAAAAACATGTTCGCACAGTTCTTTTTACGTGGTTTATTTCTGGGTACTGGAAGATAAGATTTATTAATAAGAAGCGCATTTGCGCTGCTCACTCTGCGTACTTTATCTCTAACTGCTAAAGCACTAAGAGAGTAAAAAGGAAACGCGTCGTTCACATAGTGAACTGTGCGTACTGTTTATCTAAATAACAAGTTATAAAGATTTGTTTACAGATGAAACGCGCGTTCGCGTTGTTCACTCTGCGTACTTTATCTCTAACTGCTAAAGCACTAAGAGCTAAAGCATCTGGTGGCGATACCTGGATGGATCCACCTGTTCCCATTCCGAACACAGCAGTTAAGCATCCACAGGCCGAAAGTACTTGGGGGGCAGCCCCCTGGGAGGATAGGTTGCTGCCGGTTAAGTTAATATCAGGTCGTCTTAGGATGACCTGATATTACTTTATAAATTTTAAATGGTGGCTATGGTGAAGCGGTTAACACGGCGGATTGTGGCTCCGTTACGCGTGGGTTCGATCCCCACTAGTCACCCCATTGTAGGGGTATAGCTCAATTGGTAGAGTAGTGGTCTCCAAAACCATTGGTTGAGGGTTCAAGTCCTTCTGCCCCTGCCATTATAATTTAATAATCTGGAGTGATACTCAAGAGGCTGAAGAGGACGGTTTGCTAAATCGTTAGACCGGGTAACCGGTGCGAGAGTTCGAATCTCTCTCACTCCGCCATTAGTAAATGTAAGGTATTAGGAAATTTTTCTAATGCCTTTTTTGTTATAGGTACACTATAAGATATAGATGTCCATTATAATAAAAAGGAGTTTACAGATGTATTTGTTACTAATAAACTTTGGGTGTTAGATTAATTATTATTTTAGAAAATAGGCTTTGTTTTATTTAATGAGAGTGATATAATTATATTATTTTAACAGCAGATAAAGATTGTTGATTAATATCAAAAATAATATATGGTAGTATATAACTAGAGAAAAATTTTTGTATGTAAATAAAATTTATTGTTTCAGAATGTTAATGTTAATTGAGGAGAATGAGTATGACGCAGCTGCCAAGTATTCAGCAATTAGAGAATTTCGTTATTTATGGTAAAGTCAGGAATTTTACAGCCGCGGCAAGAGAGGCTAATATCACACAATCAGCTTTTAGTTTTCAAATGAAGAAACTGGAAGAACTTATTGGTATTCAACTGATAGCACGATCAAACAGAGGAAGTGATTTAACTGAGATAGGGGAAGACTTTTTTCAGCGTGTACAAAAGATTATTGATGAATTATCTGGTTGTATTTATGATATTAAAAGAATAAATGGTCATAAGATCACCTTAGCTGTTGGAACTTTGATGTCGTTGGGAGATGTTCTCATGAATCAGCATGTGGAATATTTTCAGGAACATAATATGAATTTTATGATTAATGTATATAATTTAGAAGCACATGAGCTTTGGAAACAATTAGAAAATGACAAGCTCGATATAATATCTACGTTTTTTATGCCTCAATTGGATATGGATAAGTATGAGAAAAGATTTTTTTGCAAAGAAAAAATGGTTTATTATGCACCTAATCTTGGAATAGATGGCAGCAAAATCAATATGGATGTGATAAAAAATTATGATTTGGCACAGTATTCGCCTTATTATTTAATGAATGCAATTATAAAAGATTTTTTTATTTCTTATGGAATAGCACCAACGGTTAAAACATGGCTTTCTACGCCGTATGCTATTATGCATTATTGCCAGCAGAATGAGGCAGGGAGTATTTTGTCGAAAAGATTATTAAATGCTATGCATATACAATCAGGATATTATGAAATTATGCCGCAGTTTGAACTTGAGTGTTATCTTTTATATAAACGTAATAATCCTAAATATAAGATCATGAAAATTTTTATCGAGCATATACAGGAGTTTTATAAAAATAAATTATAATATTAGGCAGCTTATGGATTTTAGTATAATATCCATAAGCTGTTTTTGTTTATGATAAAATATTCTGCCATAATATTTTTTTATGATATATATATGTTTCTTTTGTTATACAAGAAAAAATTAAAGGTATATAATGTGCAAGTATAAATTTTTAGCAAATGGTTGATGTTGTTGTGTGTATTGAAACATTAATCATAGTTTGCGTGTAGGTATACATTTATGGAGATGATGCTGCAAAAGGATATAAGATCGGTAATTAGTTTTTAGTCGTTGGCAATTACAGCTAAAAAAATATAAATTAATGGAGATGAATTTATGAAGAAGAATAGCTTATGCAATAAAGATTTTATCCTGGATACAGGGATAAATTTTGTTGTATACCTTATTTATTATTTATTGATGGTCATTATAGCTGTTGTAGCCAAACAAGAATTGAAAGCTTCTTTGAGTGAGGCAGGATTAGCTTCGGGAATTTTTATTTTAGGCACATTATTGGCACGTTTGCAACTTGGTAAGGAAATTGAACTTTATGGACGTAAAAAAACATTATACTTTGGAGTTGTATTTTATTTATTGACGACGTTGATGTATTTTTATATTCCTAATCTGGGAATTATGTATCTTATCCGTTTTCTTAATGGAATGGCATATGGAGTTATATCAACAGCTACGAATACTATTATTGCCAGCTGTATTCCTATTGAACGTCGTGGTGAAGGAATAAATTACTATGGATTAAGTACTAGTCTGGCAGCAGCAATAGGACCTTTTTTAGGAATGCTGCTGATGTTAGTAGCTAATTTTCATATTATTATTATTACATGTGTAGCACTCATTCTTTTATGCGTATTCGGTTGTTTAATGCTGACAGTTAAAGAAATAGAACTTACAGATGCCGAAATAAAAAATATGAAGGCATTTACTTTTGAAAATTATGTAGAACCGCGTGTATTGGTCATATCTGTAATTGGCTTGTTAATGGGATTTGCCTATTCCAGTGTGTTAAGTTTTCTTGCAGCATATACGCGTGAAATAAATTTAGTTGATGCAGGAACATTTTTCTTTGTCGTATATGCTGTTGTGATTACTGTTACCCGTCCATTGACTGGAATATTATTTGATCGTAAAGGAGAAAATTCTGTATTGTATCCCTGCTATCTGTGTTTAGCACTGGGGTTATTTATGCTTAGTGTAACGCATACTTCTGTTATTTTATTATTATCGGGAGTTTTTGTGGGTCTAGGGTATGGAACTTTTATGTCAAATGGACAGGCAGTGTGTATAAAACTCACACCACCGCATCGTGTTAGCGTAGCATTGTCTACCTATTTCGTGGCACTTGATCTAGGGATAGGTGTTGGTCCATATATACTGGGGACAATGCGTACTTTTTTAACGTTTCAATCACTTTATCTTGTGGCATCAGCCATTGCTCTGGTATGTTTCATTATTTATTATTTATTTTATGGCAGAAAGGCAAGTATGCAAATGCAACCTGTTGTAATTGAAAAATTGATTGACACGGATAATTTTGAATAATTAATAGCTTTGTCAATACAAAAAACCATTTTCATTATTTATTTTAATGAAAATGGTTTTTAAGTATTATTTTTATTGTATAATTTAATGCATATTTCCTAAATAAACATTATGTAAATACTGCTTGGCAATATTTTTTAGTTGGTACATCTCAGATGCATGGGGAGGAGGTATATTCATTTTAAAACAAGGAAAGTAGCGTGACAGATGTAAGGGAATGTTTTTGTCTATTGAAGCTATCCATTTAGACAACATGGATATTTCTTCGTGGTTGTCATTTAATCCGGGAATAATAAGTGTTGTTATTTCGACATGACATGTATCGGCAGCTGCTTTAATATTTGCTTTGACAGGTGATATTCTTCCAGCGCAGATTTGTTTATAAAATTTATCAGAATATGATTTTAAATCTATATTTACTGCCTGAACCTCCCACGACTAAAGTCGCGGGGTTCCTGCTTCACGGATAGTTGCGCCAAAAGCACGTCTTATATTATCTCCACAGGCTATCCCCGTAGTTCCTACGGTTCTTATATATGTTATTACGCTGTTATGTTTAATATTCTTAGTCCTTCATTGCGAATGTTTATGGCGGCATTTATATCTCTGTCATGCTGGGCTTTACAGTTAGGACATTCCCATTTCCTTATAGTAAGGTCTTTTATTTCTTTGTTCTGGTAACCACAATTATGGCACAGCTGGCTTGATGGATAGAATTTGTCTATTTGTACTATTTCTTTGCTATACCACTGAGCTTTATATTTTAGCTGACGGATAAATTCTGACCAGCTGGCATCTATAATACTTCGGGCAAGTTTGTGGTTTTTCAGCATGTTATTTATTTGTAAGTCTTCTAAGCAGATAACATCGTAGTTTTCTATAAGTTTATGAGATAGTTTATGCAGCATATCTTTTCGCTGATTTGCAATACGTGCCTGCAGCCTTGCCACTTTGATTCTTGCTTTGTTTCTGTTTATACTTCCCCTTGTTTTTCGGGACAAGCTTTTTTGCAGTTTGGCAAGTTTTCGTAGTGACTGTTTCAGGTATTTGTGATGGGGATGTTTGTCGCCATCGGATGTGATTGCAAATTCTTTTAGGCCAAGGTCGATACCGACATAGTTGTCAGTACGATTAAAAACAGGTTTTTCTATTTCTGTACAGCATAGGGATACAAAGTATTTACCATCAGGGGTTTGTGATATTACTGCGTTTAAGATTCTGCCCTGCGGTACTTGTTTATCTCTTATTTTTACTTTACCTAGTTTGGGAAGTTTTATTTTTGTTCCCAGAAATTCAATGTTGCTATTGGTAAAGTTTGTTTTGTAGGATTTATGCCTGTTTTTTTTGGTCTTGAATTTAGGAAAGCCAACTTTTTTATGTTTAAAGAAGTTCTGGTAAGCTGTATCGAGGTCTTTTAACGCGTTTTGTAAGGAACATTTATCTGGTTCTTTTAACCAGGTGTTTTCTTTTTTCAACTGCGTTAAATTACTGGAACATTTGGTATAGGTAAGTGTGGTTTTATCATTATTGTATGCTTTGATTCGCATGTCGAGATAGTGATTAAAAACATATCTTACGCAGCCAAATGTTTTTTGCAGCAGTAGTTCCTGTGTTTTGTTGGGGTATATCCTAAATTTGAAGACTTTTTCCATGATTGCTCACTTTTCTTTTTATCTTTACAAGATTATTGCCTGATTATTTTAAACTTAACATGCAGGCTTTAGAAAAGCAAGTTCTTTGCAGTAACTCTATATAAGAGTCGTAAGTTCTTTTTTAGTCGTATGGGGGAGGTGTCGTTCACACGGGCTCGCTGCTTCCTATGCGGTTCTCTTATGAACTCCTTTATGTTTCCATAAAGCACAGACTATATCTTGTCCTTCGGCATTATCCGTTAAGGTCTGCCCACTTCCAGCCGCTTGGCTGTACTTCCCTCAAGAGGAATAGTCGTTGGGGATTCTCCTGTTCGGAGCTTTCCTGCTGATTGTCCATTTTCTTAGTGTTTAGGGTTTAACCTTGCACCATACAGCATATTTTTTTTACTTTCGTCGCCGTCACGTTTGAGCTTGTTTCATCTTAGCGTTGTGGCTATGCTGTCTTTAGGAGTTTCCAGCATTTCAGGCAGTATTGGATTGGTCTTTGCCAATCTCTATATGCATATTCTATACATACTGACTAGTTTGGTCGCCTAACTCTGACTGAAGTCACGAGTGTGCGGCTCCCATTTAATCAAAAAGTTTTATAAGATTTTTAAAAGGAATACTGTTAAGAAAACCGTTAGTTACTAAGACTGTTTTTAATTTGGTATTATGAACCATAACAGCGGTATCATAAACATATTCATAGCAAACGAGAGGTTCAGAGTAGGTAAAGGCAAGACCAAGGTTATTATCACCGCTGGCAAGGGCAATTTTGGTAATAGTATCAGAGGATATATATTTTACTGAAGGGGATTTCTGTGATATTTCATAGTTTTGGCAAAATTTACATTTTAAGTTACATCCCCAGCTGCCTATTGATAATATGTTGTGCTGGGGAAAAAATTTATATAATGGTTTTTTTTCTATGGGATCAATGGATAAGGTGGAACACATGCCGTAATTAAGGCTATATAATTTATGTTGTTTATTTAAACGTACATGGCAAAGTCCAGTATCTCCAGGATTGATTTTGCAATTGTGTGGACATAAATCACAAATAATAGAATTTTTTTCGTGGTGATAATATAAAGCTTCATGCATTTTTATACCTCAATAGTTTAATAATAACGAGTTACTGTAAACCTATATAAAACAGGTTTTTCCCATCGTGCAATATTACCTTTTTCCATGGCTATTGATATTTGAGTATCAACTGATTCAATTCCATCAAGCATGGGCAGCAGAAGACCTTTTCGTCCATCAGCCATAGCGGTTATTATACCGTATTTCTGGGGATTTAGATTATTCCTGGTAGTTATTTCGGGGGTGCTTAATATATCTACAGAGATAGTTATATCAGCTAATTCATCTGAATTCATTGGAGGAAAACGAGGATCTGCAGTTCCTGCGGCAACGGCATTGTGGATTATTTCTGCAGCAATGTTTTTATATACAGGCGTGATTGTGCCAATACAGCCACGCAGTTGCCCCCACTTTTTTAAAGAAACAAATACACCGGCTTTTCTGGTAAAAGTTTCAGTCAGGTTATTGGGAATGGAAAGAATTTTGCCAGTATTTAAATAGTGGGTAAGGGACTTTTTTGCCAAGGCGCTTTCCCGGCTATGCAGGATTTTTTTATTGGCTTTATGCAAAAATAAAGCTGTTCCGTAGCCCACACCGAATGGACCTTTATGTGATAAATACTGAGGAGTAGATTCACTGTTATATAAGGCACCAAAAAGAAAAAATATAGGACGCAGTCCACATTCACCGGCAGCATCGATAAAGCTTTGTTTCATTTTAAATAAAGGAGAAGGATTCATACTGCATAATGCCTGCATTACTTTTTCATCGAATACTTGGCCTTCTGCCGAATAACCATTGGGGGAATACTTTGTCAAACGATGTGATAAATCTCCGGAAGCTAGAACAAAAGTCTTCCTTCCAGTGGCTTGTATCGCATTATAGATAATAGTGCCAAAGGAGAACATCTTTTTATAAGGAATAAAGCCCATTGATAGATGGACAATTTTCCCATTAAATCCTGCTTTATAAAGATAATATAAAGGAACAAAAGCTCCTTTATCTATATTGAAAGAAATATTATTTTTTTGGCAGAATGATTTAGTGATAATTTTTAAGGGTAAGTTATTTTCTTCACACAATAAAGCAATTTTTTCGACAAGCTCAATATCTATTTTATAAGTTAAAGATAGCTCAGGATAGCCGAACTCAGCCATAGTTCCCGTTAATTTTTCTGCCGCACTTATACCAACACAATCTGAGAAAACAGGAGCATGGGGAGAAATGATAACAAGGGTATCTGGTTTTTGAGCGGATATTTCATTTGCTATATTTTTAACAGCTGTTACAGTAGTAGTAATTTTATTTAATTCATTTTTGCCAATTTCCGGCAGCATTATGGGAGGATGTGGCATAAGAGCTCCCCCAAGAAAATAGTTCATATAAAAACCTCCATTACTAACAGGATATTTGGTCCATATGATAAGATAAAGTAAAAATAATTTAGATATATTAATACAAAATAATATACTTATAAGAGTTTACTTAAATTATACTATCAAATCTATTATTTTTATAGATGTATAATAATTTTTAGTGACATAAAATTTATTGTTCAGGTATTGCGTAAAAACTAACATGATGTCATAATATGAGTTAAATTGGTGCAAGGGAAGAAGGTGTTGAAATGAAAATGATTTCTAAAAACTTAAAAATAAAAATTTTTATTACAGGTATTATTTTATTATTAATGGGGTGTGGTACCTTATATTGGTATTTTGGTTATTATGTAAAAACTCCTGAATATACATTGCAGATGACAGAAAAAGCAATAAAAAATCATAATGAGGAAAAGTTTGCAGAATATGTAGATAAAAAAGCTTTGATTGACCAGCTTTCAAGTGATGTGGTCAATAATTTAATTAATTCTAATCAGGAAACACCAAATGGAATGCCAGCTACTATGCAGGAATATTCTGGTATATTTAAGGAAGCTTTTACCAAAGAATTAAGTGATGCTTTAGACTTTTACGTTAAAAATGGCAAATGGCAGAACAATGCTAAACAGCAAAATGAATCAATTACTCAGTATAATGCTTTGCTGGAAAATTTAGGATTAAATAATCTCACGGTCAAGGATTATAAAATGATTAGTGTAGACAAAAAGGCAGGCAAGGCTGTTTTTCAAATAAATGTGGTGCAGAATGAATTAAAAAAAGCTTTTCCTTTTAAAATAATATTGCTTAGACAGTTAGATGGACATTGGAAAATAGTCCGTATAGCTAACTTTTCTGATTTTTTTGTCATGTTGAATCAGGATAGACGACAATATATGTACTTATATGTAAATAAAACAGATTCATTGATGAATCAGCATAGGGAAACCTTTATAAGTATTCAAGATCAAATTCAGTCTATAATAAGGTCGGGAAATATCGGCAGTGACGAAGTGAGAAATAAGCTAAAGGTAATCATAAATACAAATATGATTCCTCACTGGCAAATGCTCAAGACGGCATTGTCAGCTATAAATGCACCTCAGTCAGCAGTAACGCTGCAAAAATTGCGTCTGCGTGTGTGTGATGCGTATATTGCCTATTATCAAAATTATGCAAAATGGCTTGATGATAAAAATATCAACAGTCTGCATGCAGCTAATGATAATTTAAAAAAGGCAAAAATTTTAGAGGATAATGAGAGGAACTTAACAAATATTATAAAAAGAAATTTAACACAATGAATAGCAGAGACTGTCCGCACATAGCCATTTTATTCATGATATGCCATTTCCCTTGTCTGTTTTTATAAGGAACAATTTCCTATAGAAGTTAGGCTGTTGATGATATAAAATGAATTTCTTGTGGGCAGTCTCTTGTTTTTGTAATAATATCTTAGTGCTTCTATTGAGATATTATAGGGCATCACTTATAATAATAGGAGTAGAGGTGTAAAATATTCATGAAGATAAAAAGGCAGGAAAAAGTATTAATATATAATTTTAATGAGGTTTCTGATGAAGAAAAAGCATGTGATTTTTTCCAATCACTGCATATAAAAACAATTGTGCTGAGCCCAGATGCTTTTTGCCAAAAGGTCGGATTTTTGTTGGGAATTACAGGCTTTTCCCGAGTTGAAAAAACTAATAATGCAAATTTTTATTTTTGTCAAAAAGTAATAGTTTTTTATAATATCAAAAATAAGCGTTTAGATGAAGTTTTGCAAAAGATGAGGCAAGCAAATATAAATATAGCCTATAAGGCTGTAGTGACTCCCTTAAACCGATTTTGGTCATTACAAAGACTATGTCTTTCTATGCAGAAAGAACATGGTTTTTTTCTGGATAAGAAAAGAAATGAGTAACAAATGTCAGGAGAAAACGATTCTAAATTAAATATAACGCATGAAATGCAACCTGTAAAACCAAAAGAAATAATAATAGATACCAGAAAAGATATTGAAATACAAGATACAGGCGGTAATAAGAAAAAAGTAGAAAAAAATAGAAAGTATAAGAAATATTTATTAATAAGTTTTTTTATTATAGTTTTTGTAGGTGCTTTATCAGGTGGATTCATGTTGTCATCATATTATAATAATAAAATGCAGCAGGTTCAGAACAGTAATATATCAGAGCAACAAAAATTAAAGCAAGAGCAAATACAAATAAGCAATGAACAAAAAGACTTAGAAAGTCAGAAGCAGCAGTTGGAAGAAGAAAAAGATCATTTAAAAAGTCAGGAAAAATTACTAACGGAGAAAGTATCGTGGTTGGAAAATGTTTGGGACACATTTACAGGACAAAAGCAAAAAGAAGTAGACAAGAGAAATGCAGAAAAAGCACAATTTAACACAAGACTTGCGCAAATTCAAAATTTGATAGAAGGAATAAACAAGAGAACAGAGCAATTAAATACAATGAGAGGAAAAACTGATTCATTGCAAAAAAAAGTACATGAAGAATATGTTGAAAATAAAAATGTATGGGGATTTTTTAAAAATCAGTTATTGGACATTATAGCAAATAGTATTAGCACATTAAGCAATTAAAGACATTAATAGGTAGCAACAAAAGTTTATGTGCTTGTACATAATATAAACAAAATAGTTTATTTTTATAAGAATTATTATATTAAAAATGAGTTTGGCAGTATAAAAAATGCATTTGAAAACAGTAATGCTTACGGAAAAAATATAGTTTACTTGTTTAGTTTCTTTAATTTAATATGATTAATCAATAATATATTGCAATTATAATAAAAAAATTTTTATATAAAAATTTTTTATTTGCATAAATTAAAAATTTCATTTATAATTTGTCTTACACAATGAGGCAGGATAAAAACGAGGTTAGTTATTTATTTGGAGAATTCAGAAATAGATGGTTTAAACAATAAAAAAACAGTTTCTGGGTATCGATATCTAGGATATTTACGAAAATACTTGCTATTGTTTATTGGCACAATAATAACAGCGGCAGGTTTGGAATTATTTTTAGTTCCCAATAATATTATTGACGGAGGTGTAGTGGGACTGTCAATAATGGGAAGTTATTTAGTAAAAGTACCATTGGGTGTTTTTTTAATAGGACTTAATATACCATTTTTATATTTGGGATATCGTAGTATTGGTAAGGCTTTTGTAGCTGCCAGTGTATTCTCTATAATATCCTTGTCAATATGGACAGCCGTATTTGTGCCGGTTCGAGAAATAACGGGTACACCATTTTTGGCTGCAGTGTTTGGTGGTATTATTACCGGTTTTGGTGTAGGCATAATAATCAGGAACGGTGGTTCACTTGATGGAACAGAGATGGTAGCAATTATTCTTGATAAAAAAACTGTTTTTTCCGTTGGTGAAATAGTAATGTTTATTAACCTGTTTATAC
Organism: Pectinatus sottacetonis; assembly: GCF_015732155.1. NCBI lineage: Bacteria > Bacillati > Bacillota > Negativicutes > Selenomonadales > Selenomonadaceae > Pectinatus > Pectinatus sottacetonis. Next base: position 588,269 of record NZ_WIQK01000001.1, on the reverse strand, counting down.
TAAGCAGTGCTGGGTTGATATTTGGTTGGGATAACGCGATGTATTCACTAGTAGCGTACTTTGTTATAGCTAAAACTATTGATGCTGTAATACAGGGACTGGAAGAATCATATGCTGTTATGATAGTGACATCCTGTTATAACGATGTATCTGATAAGCTGGTCAATGAATTAGGGCGTGGTGTTACGCTGCTGCACGGAGAGGGCGGCTATTCGGGAGATCCTAAGAAAATTTTGTACTGTGTAGTGACACGATTAGAAATAGATAAATTAAAAACGACGGTTCTTAATGTTGATGATCAGGCGTTTGTTACAATTTATCAGGTTAATGATATAATTGGTGGACGATTTAAAAAATAAGTTTTTATGGCGAGGATAATTATGGTCGGTTTAGTTATTGTTTCGCACAGCAAAAAAATTGCTGATGGAATTAGAGATTTACTGATAAATAAGGTTGGCAACTGTGAGTTAATTGAGGCAGTTGGTGGTGCAATTGATGGAACATTAGGGACAAATGTTGTAGCAATTAGGAAGGCAATTGAAAAAGTTGCCCAACCGGATGGGGTAATAGTTTTTGCTGATTTAGGTAGTTCTGTTATGAGTGCATCTATGGCAATTGAATTCATGGATATGAAACTGCAGGAGAAAATAAAAATTGCTAATGCTCCTATTTTAGAAGGAGCATTAGCTGTTGCTAAATTTTTAAAAAATGCGGATTTAGATGAAATTATGGCTGTAATTAAAAAAAGCAGAGAAACGGCAGTGTAATATCTGCTTTTTTTATCTGTTATGTAATGTTAAACTGATTATTCTGAAAAATAATAAAAATTAATATTATATGATATATATAATATTAATTTTATACTGATACATACCAAAGTGTAATATAAATAAAAGGAGGGATATTATTATTAATAAAGACTATATTACACGGGGATAATTTCATATGGAGGAGGAATTTATAATGGATAATTTATTTGGAGAATTTTTAGGAACTGCTGTGCTTATAATTTTTGGGTGTGGTGTTGTTGCCAATGTGTGCTTAAAAGGCTCAAAAGGTGAAAACAGTGGTTGGATTGTAATAACTGCCGGATGGGGATTTGCTGTTATGTTGGGAGTTTTTACAGCAACATCATTAGGAGCACCGCAGGGAGATTTGAATCCGGCAGTTACTCTGGCAAAAGCATTAAACGGTGTTTATTCTCCTGGACAGGCTGTAGCAACTATGGGAGCACAGATATTTGGTGGAATAGTAGGGGCAATCGTAGTATATCTTTCTTATCTGCCCCATTGGGAAACTACAGAAGATAAGGCAACAAAATTGGGAGTTTTCTCGACTATACCAGCAATAAGAAGCTATGGAAAGAATTTTTTATGTGAATTTATTGGTACATTCATGCTTATTGTAATGATTTTTGCGATGTTTCATGCTAATAATGGTAAATTTCCCGCTGGTGTAGGACCCTATCTTGTTGGAGTGTTAATTTGGGCACTGGGCTTGAGCTTAGGAGGACCAACAGGATACGCAATAAACCCTGCCCGTGATCTTGGACCGCGTATAGCACATGCAATTTTACCTATAGCAGGTAAGGGTAATTCGGATTGGGCATATAGTTGGGTACCGATATTGGGGCCACTAGCCGGAGGTTTTGCTGCCTATTTATTTGCAAAAATGATTGGAATTATTTAAGATTTTAAATTATTTATTTTTATCATATTGAAAATAATAATTATTATTTTTGTTATAATATCAATTATATTTATTTAATGATAATAAAAGGTGGAGTAAGTTATTTTATCAAATAAGATACAATTATACTGAGGAGGTTTCTTGTAATGGAAAAAAAATATATATTGGCACTAGATGAAGGAACAACAAGCTGTAGAACGATTTTATTCGATCATGAATCTAATATAGTAGCTGTGGCACAGAATGAATTTACTCAGATATTTCCTAAACCCGGCTGGGTAGAACATAACGCTAATGAAATTTGGTCTACACAGGTTGGAACTATCTCGGAAGTTATAGCAAAAGCTAATATAGATCCAAATGAAATAGCTGCTATCGGAATAACTAATCAGCGTGAAACAGCAGTAGTTTGGGATAAGAATACAGGTAAGCCTATTTATAATGCTATAGTATGGCAGTCTCGTCAAACTATGGAAATTTGTGATAAATTAAAAGAACAGGGACTTGCTGATATATTCCATAGAAAAACTGGCCTGCTGATAGATGCATATTTTTCGGGAACAAAGGTAAAATGGATATTAGACAACGTAGAAGGGGCACGGGAGAAAGCAGAAGCAGGTGATTTGCTTTTTGGTACAATGGATACATGGCTTATTTGGAAACTAACAGGCGGAAAAGTACATGTCACTGATTACTCTAATGCCTCTAGAACGCTGATGTATAATATACGTGAGCTTAAATGGGATGATGAGCTTTTAGGATATTTAGATATTCCTAAAGCAATGCTTCCAGAAGTAAAACAATCCAGTGAAGTCTATGGTGTGACTATTCCTAATGTAACCCAGGGAGCAGAAATTCCTATTTCCGGTATTGCCGGTGATCAGCAAGCTGCGTTGTTTGGGCAGACGTGTTTTAAAGCGGGAATGGCGAAAAACACTTATGGAACAGGATGTTTTATGCTCATGAACACTGGTTCACAGGTTTATGATTCTAAGAATGGTTTGTTGACGACAATTGCATGGGGACTTGATAATGAAGTCCAATATGCATTGGAAGGCAGTATATTTGTAGCTGGTTCGGCAATTCAATGGTTGCGTGATAGTTTGAAAATATTAGATTCAGCACCAGATTCGGAATATTATGCAAGTAAAGTGAAAGATGCTGAGGGAGTTTATGTGGTTCCGGCTTTTGTGGGATTGGGAGCGCCATATTGGGATATGAAATCACGTGGGGCAATTTTTGGGTTGACACGCGGCAGCACCAAAAATCATATTATACGTGCAACGCTTGATTCACTTGCTTATCAGACCAAAGATGTACTGGACGCTATGCAGGCTGACTCTGGTATAAAGCTCAATGAATTAAAAGTTGATGGTGGGGCAGTTGCTAATAATTTAATGATGCAGTTCCAGAGTGATCTGTTGGGAGTTCCTGTAGACAGGCCTAAAGTTGTAGAAACGACAGCACTAGGAGCTTCTTATCTAGCGGGATTGGCAGTTGGCTTCTGGAAAAATAAAGAAGAACTAATAAAAAATTGGCAGCTTGATCGCCGTTTTGAGCCTGATATGGAAGAGGAAAAAAGAAGAGAATTATATGTTGGCTGGTTAAAAGCTGTGCGCCGCACTATGAATTGGCTTTGATTTAGTGAGATACATGGTTTGATAAAAGGCTGCAGAGAGTTTGTTTTCTGCGGCTTTTATTATTTCCTAAAGTTACTATGGTAACTCGCCATACGAAATAATATTACATTCATACGAAAATAAAAATGTTTATTTATGTATGCTGTATTTATTGCTATAAAGCATATAATGCTTTATAATAATAATAAACTTCTCCTATATAGTATAGATTCATATTATCTAACATTATTTATAAAATATATATTTATTATAAACAGGGAGATATACTATATTTATAAATAATAATAGTTAATGGAATGGTATCTGTTATTATTGCTGTATTAATATATAGTATAGGTATGGACAAATTAGACTTAACAAGGTAATATGAAAAGCTTGTTGAAAACCATATTAATAGGTCATTAGAAAAGAGTAATCCCGGGATAACAGGGATATAATATTAAGGAGGAAAAGGGATAAAATATGTTAAAGACAACAGTGGTCGTTATAGGTGGCGGTGCTACCGGGGTAGGTATCCTGCGGGATTTATCCATGCGTGGCATAAAAGCTATTTTAGTAGAGCGTGATGATCTTGGTTATTGGACCAGCTCAAGATTTCATGGACTACTTCACAGCGGTGGGCGATATGCGGTGAAGGACAAGGAAGCTGCTAAGGAATGCATACAAGAAAATACTATTTTGCGCAGAATAGGACATCATTGTGTAGAAGCTACGGAAAGTATTTTTGTTCGTACCCCGGAAGACAGTGAGGAGTTTGAACAAGAATGGGTAAAATCATGTAAGGAATGTGGTATATCAGCTATACCGCTTCCTATGGATAAAGCCTTTGAACTTGAACCAAACTTAAGTCATAAGATATTATCGGCATATCGCTGTCCTGGTGCAGCCATAGATGGTTTTCGTCTTCTATGGCAGACAGTAGCATCAGCTGATAAATATGGCGGTAAGACAATGACTTATACTGAAGTTACGGGTATCGAAACAGTTAATGGTACTGTAAGTGGTGTAAAAATACGTGATAAATGGACAGGCAGGGAAGACAAAATAGCCTGCGATTTTGTTATAAGTGCAGCAGGTTCATTCGCTGGACAGGTAGCTCATATGGCCGGGCTGACTGTTAATGTAAAACCAAGTAAGGGAACACTTATTGCCTTTAACCATAGAATCTGCAATCGTGTAATACATCGTCTTCACAAATCTTCCGATGCAGATATTTTTGTACCACATGGATCAATAACTATTTTGGGAACAAGTTCTATCGACAGTGCCCCAGATGATACAAGTACAGAAACAGCTGAAGTTACGGCAATGATGGAAATAGGTAAATTAACATTTGAACATATTTATGATTATCGTATTCTGCGTGTATTTGCCGGAACACGACCGTTATACAGTGCAGATCCTAATGCTAAGGGACGTAGTGCATCACGTGGTTTTGTTGCCTTGGATCATGCGCATGATGGTATTAAGCATTTTATGAGCGTATGCGGTGGCAAATTTACCACATACCGTTTAATGGCAGAAAAGGTATGTGATATGGTATGCGAGCAATTAGGCGTAAATGAAAAGTGCCATACTGCTGATGAAAATTTGGTTGAAGATCCTTCACCTGAGTTAATGGGACGGGCTAAAGCAGTATTTCCGAGTTATGGTGCCGAGCTTGCAGCATCCCGTTTGGGAAATAGAAAATTAGAACATGTAATAGAACGTATTGAAAGCAAGCCGGAGATGCGAGAGCTGGTATGTGAATGTGAAAATGTTACATTAGCGGAAATTGAAGAGATAGCAGCAGAACCGACAAGCCATACTGTGAGTGATTTAAGAAGACGTACACGGCTGGGTATGGGAACCTGCCAGGGTACATTTTGTGCCTACCGCAGTGTAGGAGCAGTCGATAAAGAAGAGATGCCGTGGGCGAAAGATACAGTATATTTATTCAAAGAATTTTTGGAAACGCGCTGGAAGGGCATCCGTCCTGTATTATGGGGTAATATGCTTCGTGATATTGAACTTACGCGGGCAATTTATGATGCAGCCTTAAATTTAAGCGGGGTGGAAGAGATAAAATGAAAAAAAGTGATGTTTTAATTATAGGAAATGGTATCTCTGGTTTATTTGCAGCCTGTATTGCTGCGGATAGAGGTAAAAAGGTCCAAATACTGTCCTATGGTGCGGGTACGCTGACTATCGGCGGCGGTATAATAGATGTTTTAGGGTATACCGATGAAGGCAGACCGGTTACTGATCCAGTACAAGCTATGGGACAAGTTAATCCCACTCATCCATATGCTAAAGTTGGTAGTGATACAGCAAAAAAAGCTTTGAATACTTTCCTTAAAATAACAAATGAAGAAGGTTTTCCCTATATTGGCTCACCAAATAAGAATAAATGGATACCAACGGCAATAGGCAATTTTAAACCGAGCTGTCTGGTACCACGTACAATGGATTCTGATGTTGTATTTAAAACTTCTAATATATTAGTAATAGGTTTTGATACAATGAAGGATTTTTATGCTAATATGGTGACAAAAAATCTGAAAAAACGTTTAGATAGTGATAAAAGCATAAAAGAATTTACGGTAACATTAAATTTTGAATATGGCAAGGATTTACGTGACATATCAGCGATGGATGTTGCTAGATGGCTGGAAACAGAACAGGGACATGTATCTTTTGTCGAACAAGTAAAACCACATATAAAAAAGGATACAGTTATCATATTGCCACCTGTTTTAGGTCTTGATCCTAATTATAAGGTATTAGATTCATTAGAAAAGGATTTATCATGCTCATTAGTAGAAGTATCTTCTCTGCCACCGGCAGTTACGGGAACACGTTTGACCAAAATGCTTAATTCCTATGCTAAAAAACGTGGTGTGCAGGTAATTGAAAAAGCACATGTCGTTGGTGCCAAAGTTGTTAATGGAAAATGTAAATCAGTAATAACCGAGGGATTTGATCGACAGAGAGAATTTTATGCTGATCAATTCATCTTAGCTACAGGCGGTATATACGGTGGAGGTATTATTGCTAAAATAGGGGCACTTACAGAACCTATTTTTAATATTGCTATAGATGTTCCTAAGGTACAAACTGAATGGTCACATAAACAGTTATTTGCTGATAAAAAGCAGATTTTTGCTCAATATGGTGTCAGTGTTGATGAGAATTTGATACCACTTACAGCAGAAGGAAAACAAGTAGCATCTAATGTAAAAGTTGTAGGCAGAAGTCTTGCTGGATATGATTTTTGTTATGAAAAATCCGGCAATGGTGTAGCGCTTATTACGGCGTATAAAGCAGCTGCCGCATTTTGTGGGGAGGCATAAAGATGGCAATAAATAAACAACATGCGATAGATCCTGATAAATGTACAGCTTGTACTATATGTATTACTGCATGCCCAGTGACCGCAGCTACCAGAAAATTTCGGGGACCTAAAATGACAGGACCGGCTCTTACGCGATTAAGAAAGCTGGTATCAGATGATGATCCAATGCTGGATTACTGTTCCAATTGTAAAACCTGCGATTTGGTATGCCCATCAGGAGTTCCGATTTCGACACTTAATATGATGGCCAAGAATGAATATTATAAGACCCATCCGCGTAAGTCAAAAGCTGATGATATGCTGGCTCACAGTGAAAAAATGGGAAAATTGATAACGGCACTTCCATTAGGGTCTACTTTTGCGAATTTAGGAGTGTCAATAGGTAAGGCTTTTAATATGATGGGAGCTATGGGTATAACTAAGGACGCTAAAATGCCTTCTTATGCTAGTGAGTCATTTATCAGTAAATTTAAGAAAATTAAGCAGACTTCGTATCCACGAAAAGTAGTGTTTTTTTCCGGTTGTTATATTAATTATAATCAACCGGAAGTAGGCGTTGATTTGGTAAAAGTTTATCAGAAAAATAAGATAGAAGTTGCTATTGATGAAAATTTTGTTTGCTGTGGGTCGCCAATGGTGTCAGGTGGTTATATAGATGATGCCCGTGTAAATGCAGCCAAAAATACAGCTATATTAAAAGCATGGGTAGATAAAGGATATGATATTGTTACGGCATGTACAAGTTGCGGGCTTATGCTTAAGCAGGAATATCAGGAGTTATTTGATTTTGCGGGAATGTCCGAATATGCAGCGCATATGTATGATTCTATCGAGTACTTGGCTAAGTTGAATGATGAAGGTAGCTTTAATACGGATTTTACTCCAATCAACAAAAAATATATTTATCATGCCCCCTGTCATTTAAAGGTACAAGCTATAGGAAGACCTTCAATGGAGCTGTTGCCACTTATTCCTGGTATAAAAATAGAAGAGGCTGATGCTGGTTGCTGTGGTATTTCAGGCAGCTATGGATTTAAAGCTGATAAGCATGAAATAGCGATGAAAGTTGGTTCTAAGTTATTTGCAAGAATTAAAGATTCAGGAGCAGATTTAGGCGTTTCTGAGTGTGGCACTTGCCGTCTGCAAATGGAAAATGGCAGTGGTGTGGAGGCAATACATCCTCTTACTGTTTTAAGACGTGCATACGGTTTGTAAGAATGGCATGTTACTTTGATAAAAATGGCATCTTAATATTAAGGTGCCATTTTTTTATCTCCCATGATAGAACGTAAAATATTGGGAATAAAATAAAAAATATAATTGGAAGTGTTTTAAAGGAATTTTTTCTGGTAAAGTATAATATATATACAATATAAAACTACAATAATAGGAGGACAGTAAATTATGAAAAAAATTATTAATAATCCGGATAATGTAGTAGAAGAAATGTTGAAAGGCATGGCATTGTCACATCCCCAATATTTGAAAAAACTTGAAAATTTTGACGTTTTAGTAAGAACAAATAAGAAAGATGGTAAAGTTGCTGTAGTAAGTGGTGGCGGTAGTGGACATGAACCCGCTCACGCAGGATTTATTGGAAAAGGAATGCTTGATGCAGCAGTTGCTGGGGCGGTATTTACCTCACCTACACCCGATCAGATTTATGAAGCAATAAAAACAGTTAATACAGGAAAAGGTGTTTTGCTTGTAATTAAAAATTACAGTGGTGATGTTATGAATTTTGAAATGGCTGCTGAAATGGCTGCTGCTGATGGGATTTCCGTTGAAAAAGTCATAACTAACGATGATGTTGCAGTGGAAAACAGTACATGGACAACTGGCAGACGAGGAATAGCGGGGACAATTTTTGTTCACAAAATTGCTGGAGCTAAGGCCGAACAAGGTGAATCTCTTCAGGCAGTAAAGAGTATTGCCGAAAAAGTTATTAGTAATGTTCGATCTATGGGAATGGCGCTTTCCTCTTGTACTATTCCAGCTGCTGGCAAACCGAGTTTTACATTGGCAGAAAATGAAATGGAAATTGGTATAGGAATACATGGAGAACCGGGAACACATCGTGAAAAAATAAGAACCGCTGATGAAATAGCAGCACAGCTTCTGGATAAAATTTTAGCGGAAAATATTTATGGGAATAAGGATCAAGTGGCTGTTCTTATCAATGGACTAGGTGCTACACCATTAATGGAACTTTATATATTAAGTGGCAAAGTGCAGGCAATGTTAGGAGAAAGAGGTATAAGAATTGTAAAAACTTTTGTAGGAAATTATATGACTTCACTGGAAATGGCAGGATGTTCAATAAGTCTACTTAAACTCGATAAAGAATTGAAAGAGTTATTACTAGCTCCTGCAGATACACCAGCATTAGTGCAATTTTAATATATTATGCTGAGAATGTCCTTGCTTCTAGAGCAATGAAATGGTAATCACCACGAAGAAAATGTAAAACTGTGAAATATATAAAGTTTTATGGTAATAGTCATATAGAATAAAAAATTCCCACCTAATAAATAAACGCTAGAGCAGAAAGTATATTGCCACGTTCGTTTCATAAACAAGATAATTGTTCTTAAATAAGAAATGTTAGTTTATAAGTCAGCGACCTCACATAACAGTTGGCTATTCATAAGACATTTTAACAGATTAGCTTTAATGCTACATTTTTTAAGCTGCTTAGCTAAATATCTTTTATGTAGCAGTAATGCCAATTTTCTAAGGCTGTTTAAAGTTTTTTGCCCATTTTCAGATATAATAGAGCACTCATCTTCCGAAAAGGTTACATCTAACAGCCAATGCATGCTTTCAATTTTCCAATGTTCACGGCAAATATGTAAAAGCTCTTTGGCATCTGTATCCTTACTTGTTATATAATAACCAGTTTCATTACTGGTTCCACGGTTCGTTGTTGTAATACGCTTAACTGCAAATATTGAACTCAGTCCTGCCCATTCTTTATATCCATTCAGCCATTTAATATCTGAACATTTTTTGCAGATGCGTTTCTCAATTCTTCCTCCATTTTTTTCAACTGTCGTATAAGAATCTAATGTTTTGCTATCGAATTCTTCATCAAAGAAAAATTTAACATCATCGTGCAATGTCTTTTGGTTTTCCTTAAGCCCAAAAACGTAATTGCCATGCTTGGCTATAATTTTCTTGCAGGTTTCTTTTTGACAATGCATCGCATCAGCCGTTACTGTCTTGTCCTTAATGTTTAGATTATCCAATAGCTGCTGGAATACAGGAATCTCGTTCGTCTTTTCATGTATAGATTTTTGCCCTAAAACGATGCCGCTTTGTGTTAAATATACAGTTAATATTTGCAGTGCTGAATGCGGTGTACCTTTTTTAGAGGTACTACGGATTGCCTTCCCGTCTACAGCAATAACATCGCCCAAGTCACAGTATGCTGCATCATGCATTATTTCAATAATTACACTGGCTACTTTATCTGCGTCCATCATATTTAATATACGGCTGAAAGTAGCTTTAGAAGGGATTTTAGTGATATTAAATTTCTTTTTTAAAAATTTTGCATTGCTTTGTGCATAAGTTGTTATATCTGCCAGTTCATCTAATCCACACAATACGGCACACATTATTATAATAAGTATATCTGTTAAACTATGTTCTACATAGCTTGAATGTCTGTTATCTTCTATTATTGCAAATTTTTCTTTGATATAATCCATTTTTTCACCTATACTTTTTTACTTTGGATTATATCATTTATTTCCTTTTTTTGTTAATATTTATTTTCCGGTTTATGAAACGAACGTGGTATATTGCTTGATAGTGTGGACAATCAGTAAAGGGATGTGGATATTGATGGCAAGTATAAGGGAAGCTGTAAGAGTTGTAAGTAAAGCTGTTATTGCTAAGAAAATATTATTGACGGATCTTGATCAAGCTATTGGTGATGGAGATCATGGAATAAATATGGCGCGTGGTTTTGAAAGTGTTTTAAAAAAAATTGATTTGTTAGAGGAAAATACGGATGCTGCATTGATTTTAAAAACTGTTGGTATGGGTTTGATTTCTAGCGTTGGTGGAGCAGCTGGTCCTTTGTATGGTACGGCATTTTTACGCGCTTCGGCTGTATGTAAAAATAAAAGTGAAATTGATTTAGCAACGGCACAGGCAATGCTGGATGCAGCTATTAAGGGAATTCAAGACCGAGGAAAAGCGCAAAAAGGAGAAAAAACGATGCTGGATGCGCTTATTCCTGCTTCCGAAGCTTTTTCAGCAGGTACTAAGAATAAGAAAAATATACTTCAATGCTTAAATGATGCTGTTAAGGCAGCACAAAAAGGTGTAGAATATACGAAAACAATTATTGCAACTAAGGGAAGAGCCAGTTACCTTGCAGAACGAAGCATAGGACATGAAGATCCTGGAGCAGTTTCATCTGCTATTATGTTGGAGGCACTTTATAATTATTTGAAATAAAAAGGGATGATGGGATGGTAGGCATAGTAATAGTTTCACATAGTATTAAAATTGCTGAAGGAATAAAAGAATTGGCATCTCAAATGGCGGCTGGCGATCAGTCTATATTTGCAGTCGGTGGAACAGAAACAGGGGAAATAGGAACAGATCCTGTACGCATTCAGGAAACTATTGAAAAAGCTGATCAGGGAGAGGGAATTGTAGTTTTTGCTGATCTTGGAAGTGCAATAATGAGCATAGGAGTAGCTAAAGAAATGCTTAATCCTACATTAGCTAAACGTGTATATTTAGCTAATGCACCCATTGTCGAAGGAGTAGTCGCAGCTGCCGTTGAAGCATCTTTAGGTAGTTCCTGTGAGAAAGTATTGCAGACAGCACAAGATGCAAATAAAATGGATAAATCATTATGAAGAAAATTAGTAGATAACAATATATATTAGGAAGGAAAAGTGTAATGAAAAAATTATTGGTTTACAAATGTAATATTTGCGGTTATGTTTTAGAAGTTATAGATGTAGGTAAAAGAAAGCTTATTGAAAGTGGTTCTGGTTATACAAGAAGTCTTACTGTAGCTGATGCAAAATTAATCTGCTGTGGCAAAGAAATGAGCCTTCTGGAAGCAAATTCAGTGGATGCTTCTAATGAAAAGCATGTGCCCGTTATTGAATTTATAGGAGATAAAATAGTAGTAAGGGTTGGCAGTGTAGAGCATCCAATGATACCGGAACATTATATAAAATGGATAGCAATTTTGTATAATTCAAGGATACAGCGCATAGAATTAGAACCAGGTGATAAACCGGAAGCTGTTTTTTGTGTTGGTGACATCGCAAATGTTAAGGCTTATGCATACTGTAATTTGCATGGCTTATGGACTAGCGGAAAGAATAGATAATATATTAAGTAATATTTCTTATGTTTTATATAATATCAGTATATAGATACACGTTCGTTTCATAAACCGGAAAATAAATATTAACAAAAAAAGGAAATAAATGATATAATCCAAAGTAAAAAAGTATAGGTGAAAAAATGGATTATATCAAAGAAAAATTTGCAATAATAGAAGATAACAGACATTCAAGCTATGTAGAACATAGTTTAACAGATATACTTATTATAATAATGTGTGCCGTATTGTGTGGATTAGATGAACTGGCAGATATAACAACTTATGCACAAAGCAATGCAAAATTTTTAAAAAAGAAATTTAATATCACTAAAATCCCTTCTAAAGCTACTTTCAGCCGTATATTAAATATGATGGACGCAGATAAAGTAGCCAGTGTAATTATTGAAATAATGCATGATGCAGCATACTGTGACTTGGGCGATGTTATTGCTGTAGACGGGAAGGCAATCCGTAGTACCTCTAAAAAAGGTACACCGCATTCAGCACTGCAAATATTAACTGTATATTTAACACAAAGCGGCATCGTTTTAGGGCAAAAATCTATACATGAAAAGACGAACGAGATTCCTGTATTCCAGCAGCTATTGGATAATCTAAACATTAAGGACAAGACAGTAACGGCTGATGCGATGCATTGTCAAAAAGAAACCTGCAAGAAAATTATAGCCAAGCATGGCAATTACGTTTTTGGGCTTAAGGAAAACCAAAAGACATTGCACGATGATGTTAAATTTTTCTTTGATGAAGAATTCGATAGCAAAACATTAGATTCTTATACGACAGTTGAAAAAAATGGAGGAAGAATTGAGAAACGCATCTGCAAAAAATGTTCAGATATTAAATGGCTGAATGGATATAAAGAATGGGCAGGACTGAGTTCAATATTTGCAGTTAAGCGTATTACAACAACGAACCGTGGAACCAGTAATGAAACTGGTTATTATATAACAAGTAAGGATACAGATGCCAAAGAGCTTTTACATATTTGCCGTGAACATTGGAAAATTGAAAGCATGCATTGGCTGTTAGATGTAACCTTTTCGGAAGATGAGTGCTCTATTATATCTGAAAATGGGCAAAAAACTTTAAACAGCCTTAGAAAATTGGCATTACTGCTACATAAAAGATATTTAGCTAAGCAGCTTAAAAAATGTAGCATTAAAGCTAATCTGTTAAAATGTCTTATGAATAGCCAACTGTTATGTGAGGTCGCTGACTTATAAACTAACATTTCTTATTTAAGAACAATTATCTTGTTTATGAAACGAACGTGTATATAGATATAAGGGGTATTGCTTTTTTTATAATTAGGTTTATTTTTGCAGTATTAAATCATTGGAAGCATAGAATATTAAACATAATACAATTATAGGTAAATAGGCTTTTCCTTGACTAACAAAATAAATAGGGCTTATAATAAACGCATATAAAGCAATATTATTATATTATATTAATAGTATGTTTAGGAGGTCTAATATGGAAAAATATAATTCTATCTGGGACATGTACCAAAAAAAAGGCATCAGTCGCCGCAGTTTTATTAAAACATGTACGGCAATGACGGCACTGCTGGGATTGGCACCGGCGATGTTGCCTAAGGTAGTTGAAGCAGCAGAAAAAAGACTACCAGTGGTTATATGGCTGCACGGACATGAATGTACGGGATGCAGTGAATCTTTTTTGCGTTCTACGGCACCAATGGCGTCTGATGTAATACTTAATATGATTGCCCTGGAATATGATGATACGTTGGGGGCGGCCTCAGGAGAACCATTTGAGCATCATCTTCAGGAAGTAATGAAGAATTATAAAGGAAAATATATTTTAGCTGTAGAAGGGGCTGCTCCGCCTGATCCCAAAGGTGGCTTTTGTATGGTTGGTGGAAAACCGTTTGTCGATCAGCTTAAAGAAGCAGCTGAAGGGGCAGCTGCAATAATTGCTTATGGTACATGTGCCACATGGGGTGGAATCCAGGCAGCTCGTCCTAATCCGACACAAGCTGTATCTGTCAATGAAATTATAAAAAACAAACCAGTTATAAATGTTCCAGGTTGTCCTCCTATTCCAGAAGTTATGACGGGGGTTATTGCCCATTATGCAATGTTTGGCAATTTACCGCCGCTTGATAATAGAAATTGTCCAAAACAATTTTTTGGTAATCGTATACATGACACTTGTTACCGTAGACCATTTTTTGATGCAGGAATGTTTGCTAATGATTTTAATGATGCAGGAGCAAAAGCCGGCTGGTGCTTATATAAACTTGGCTGTAGAGGCCCAGAAACATATGCATCATGTGGTAATATGAGGTGGTGGAATGGATTATCGTATCCTATTCAATCAGGTCATGGCTGTATTGGTTGTACCAGCAAGGATTTTTGGGATAATGATCCTTTTTATCAAAGACTTCCTGAAGTAGCAGGACTCGGGTTGGGAAATATAGATAAAATAGGGGCAGCGGTTACTGGTGGTTTAGCCATAGGAATAACAGCTCATTTGGCTACATCAGCTGTCCAAAAGAAAAAACGTGATCACAAAGAATTAGAAGAAATAAAGAGAAAAGAAGAAGAAAAAGAACGGGAAAATAGAGGAAAGGACTGATTTTATAAATGAAAAGAGTTATAGTTGATCCTGTTACTCGAATAGAAGGTCATTTGCGTTTAGAAGTTGAGGTTGATGAAGGAACAGGGAAGGTAAAAGATGCTTTGTCAAGCGGTACGGCATGGCGGGGTATTGAAACTGTAGTAAAAAATCGTGATCCCCGTGATGCATGGGCTTTTGTCCAAAGAATATGCGGTGTATGTACGAGTGCTCATGCATTAGTAGCAGTACGTGCGGTTGAAGATGCCCTGGGAATAAAAATTCCTAAAAATGCACACTATGTAAGAAATATTATGGCGGGAGCAATATTAGTACATGATCATATAGTTCATTTTTATCATCTGCATGCACTTGACTGGGTTAGTCCTATTGAAGCATTAAAAGCTAATCCTGTTGCTACGGCTTCGTTGCAAAATGCTGTTCTGGATAATTATACAATACCGGTAAAAGGGCCGGATGGTTTTGATTTTAGTGCCTATCCCAAGGTATCTCCCAAGGGGACAGCAGCTTATTATAAAAATATTCAAAGTAAAATAAAAGAATTGGTGGATACTAATCAGCTGGGAATATTTGCGGCTAACTGGTGGGATCATCCTGCATATAAAATATTACCGCCAGAAGTACATTTAATGGGAATTGCACATTACCTGGAAATGCTTGACAAACAACGCGAAATAGTTACACCTCATGTCGTATTTGGCGGAAAAAATCCACATCCTCATTATGTAGTTGGTGGAATGTCATGTGCTATCTCCATGAATGAAATGAATGCGCCTATTAATAGTCAGCGTCTGGCCAGAGTAGAAAAAGCAATAGATTCGACTATTAATATGACTAATCAGTTTTATGTGCCTGATGTAATGGCTATAGCACATATTCATGCTCAGCATGGCAGTGCCTTAGATGGAGGTGGATTATCAAAAGTACGTGTATTGGGGTTTGGTTCATATCCAGATGAACCATTTGTGTCGCATCGGGATTTTGCATCGGCAGCATTAGTCCGCTGTGATGGAGTTGTAGAAAATTTTGCACAGGGAATAGACAATGCTGCGTATATTCCATTAACAGGTAAAGATCTTGAGGATAGTGTAGTTATAACTGAAAGTGCAAAGCATGCATGGTATAAAGATAATGAAGCTCTTCATCCATGGAAGGGAAAAACAAATCCTGATTATACAGGTGATAAAAATGGTAGTAAGGAAAAATGGGATGAGCTTGATAAAGATAAAAAGTATTCATGGATTAAAACACCCAAATGGCGGGGAAAAGTTTGTGAAGTAGGTCCACTGGCAAGATATATAATAGTTTATACTAAGATAAAAAAAGGTATTATAAAACCGACATGGGCTGAGCAGATCATGATGGACCAAATTGCTAAAGTGTCAAATGTTTTAAATTTGTCGCCGGAAAAATGGCTTCCGTCTACTGCCGGTCGTACTATGGCACGTGCTCTTGATGCACAGCTGGCAGCTATAATGGAGAAATATTTCTTTGATAAATTAGTAAAAAATATTGGTACAGGGGATACTAATATTGCCAATACCCTGAAATGGGATCCCTCGTCATGGACTGATGGAGAATTTAAAGGTGTAGGGCTTTTTGAAGCACCACGCGGCGCTTTGTCACATTGGATTGTCATTAAAAATAAAAAGGTAAAAAATTATCAGGCTGTTGTCCCTACAACATGGAATGCATGTCCACGTGATGATAAGGCTGGAAACGGTGCTTATGAAATGTCAATGATTGATACGCAACTGCAGATTCCTGATAAACCGCTTGAAATTGTCAGGGCAATAAGATCTTTTGATCCATGTCTGGCTTGTGCAGCACATGTGTATGACAGTAAGAAGAAAACGCTTAGCATGGTTGATACTGATCCATATATAGGAGGGAGTGGTAAAGCATGACAGTTAAGGAAAGAGATTTTTTGGAAACATATATCCCCGAAGGCAAGCAGGTGCATTTGTCGCGGTATTATATCTTCAGTCCATTTTTACGGATTTTTCATTGGACAATGGTTGTTTGTATAGTTATTTTATTTGCAACAGGAATAGTTATTATGACACCTATGTCAATGGGGGAGGGACAGTATGTTGCGCTCAATGAATGGCATTTGTCAGTCGATTGGATAAGAAATCTCCACTTCCTCGCAGGTTTTATTTTGACAGCAGCATTTTTATTCAGAATATATGGTTATATAATAAATAAAGGAGATAGACTTTTACCAAATTTTTTCAAAATGAAATTTTGGGATGATTTAGTTGAAGTAATGCTGCATTATTGTTTGCTGAAATATTCACATAAGCAGTTTTTGCGTAATCCAATGGCACGTATGTCTTATCTGGCAATATATGGCTTGATATTTGTGGAAATGCTTACAGGTTTTGCTATGTATTTTCAAGTTAATCCTACAGGAGTAGGGGCAACTATTTTTGGTTGGTTGACAATCCCTTATGGAGAAATGGCCTTACATGTTGTCCATCATGTTGTTGCATGGGGGATTTTCCTATTTGCTGCTATCCACGTATATATGGTTGTCCGGGCTGACTTTATGGAACGTGAAGGAGAAATATCAAGCATGATTTCGGGAACAAAAGTTTTAGCACATTTGCCAGATGATATTAATGATATCAGGGATAAAAGCGGGCGGATAATAAAAGGTTGAACCATAAAGAAGATTATTGTAAGTGTGAAAGTTATTATCAGGCAGGACATGATTTTATGTTTTGCAGGGAAATCTGTCAGCACAGCTATGTGAAATAAAAGGGGCTGTCACATGAATGACATTAACCTCATAAAGATGCAATCTATCACCGCTATGCGGTTTCCCAGTTTTTGAAGGAAAGATGTGTTTGTTTTATGAGTAAAAATGCTCATGTGTGACAGCTTTTTGTTTAGAAATAATAGGAGAAAAAATGCATGAAATGGCAATGGCACAGGGCGTCATGGAAATAGTAGAAGATTATGCCCATAGGAGTAATGCGAAAAAGGTCTGTACTATATCACTGCTCATAGGAGAAATGGCCGGAGTAGTTTTTGAGTCATTGGAATTTTGTTTTTCGGCATTAGCAAAAGGGACTATTGCTGAAGATGCTGAAATAAAATTGAAGAAAGTTCCACTTGTAGGTCATTGTAACAACTGTGGTTGGCAGGGACATATTGAAAATTATAATTTTTTCTGTCCTGAATGCGGTTCAGCTAAAGTCGATATTATTTCAGGGCGGGAATTACGTGTTGAATATTTGGAGGTAGACTGATGGAAGTACCTGTAATGGAAAATATTTTAAGCAGCAATGACAAAAAAGCTGCGGAAAATAAGAAAATTTTTGCTAAAAATAAAATATTTGCGCTGAATTTAATTGGTTCTCCTGGAGCAGGTAAAACTTCATTATTAGAAAAAACTATTGATGTTTTAAGTGATCAAGTAAAAATGGCAGTTATTGAGGGAGATTTATTTACTAATAAGGATGCTGACCGCATAGCCAAATATAATGTGCCAGTTATTCAGATAAACACGAGCGGCGGTTGCCATCTTGATGCCATGATGGTAGCAAAAGTGCTGCCACAATTAGATTTATCCGAGTTAGATCTTGTTATAATTGAAAATGTGGGGAACTTAGTCTGCCCGGCAGAGTTTAATATCGGAGAAGATACAAAGGCAGTAGTATTGAGTATTACTGAAGGTGATGATAAACCGCTTAAATATCCACTTATATTTAAAGAAGCAGCTGTGGCGGTATTAAATAAAGTTGATATATTAAAGTTCACTAACTTTGATATGGTTTCAGCGCGGCATGATATTAATTGTTTAAATCCCGGAGTAACAATATTAGAAACATCTTGTCAGACTGGCAGGGGTATAAATGAATGGTGCAGCTGGATTAAGGAAAGAATAAATTCAAAGAAAAATGGATGTAACAATAATGGATGATATAACAGTACTAGGTGTAGGAAATACGATCATGCAGGACGATGGTTTCGGAGTGCATGTAATAGAAAAAATGCAGGAAATGAAGTGGCCTGATAATATAAAATTCCTTGACGGAGGAACATTAGGGATGGGGCTTCTGCCATATTTAGAGGGAACTACCAGACTGCTTATAGTTGATGCAATAAGTGCTGATGGTAAGGCCGGTGATTTTTTTTCTTTTGCAGGAGAAGAAGTTAATGCATATTTTTCCCATAAGATTTCAGTACATGATTTAGGTTTGAATGATTTACTGGCTGCATTATCAATAACTAATAAACCAATAAAAGAAACAATTATCATGGGAGTAAAACCAGCAGTAGTTGATTTAGGTGTAAGTATGACGAAAAATATAGAAGCTAAAATTGATGAAACGGTGGAGAAAATAATTATCCAGTTAAAAAAATGGCATGTACAGCCAATCATATAACGGAAAATAATTATGATAAAAAGATTAGCGATACGTGTCAAGGGAATAGTACAAGGCGTAGGTTTTCGTCCTTTTATTTATCGACTGGCTTATAAATATGGTATACATGGATTCGTTTTTAACGATGGCGAGGGAGTATTCATTGAAGCACAGGGAGAAAACGCCAAATTGGAACAATTTGTGGCTGTCCTTAAAAATGAATTGCCACCAGCGGCAGTAATAAATGAGCTTATTATTAGAGAAACACAATTAGAAAAAGACAATGAAGAATTTGTTATAAAAAAAAGTCCGGCAACTAAAAAACATGAAACTTATATTTCACCGGATTTGGCAATATGCCCAGATTGTCAGCAGGAAATAAGAAATAAAAACAACAGAAGATACCATTATCCTTTTACTAATTGTACTAATTGTGGTCCGCGGTTCTCGATAGTAAAAGATATTCCGTATGATCGTGAAAATACGACAATGAAAAAATTTGTTATGTGCGAGCAATGTCAGAAAGAATATGATGATCCATCTGACAGACGTTTTCATGCTCAGCCCAATGCCTGTGGTAAATGCGGACCACGTTATGAGTTGCAGGATAATACGGGACGATTGATTACTGCTGATAACGAAACAATGCTTCGGCAGGCACACCAGCTTATAAAACAGGGCCAGATTATTGCACTAAAAGGAATTGGTGGCTATCATCTCGTCTGTGATGCCTGTAATAAAAATGCGGTTGATATACTGCGGCACAGGAAAAAACGTTTTGACAAGGCACTGGCCGTAATGGCTGGGAGTATACAGGCAGCGGAGAAAATATGTGAAATAAGCAGACTGGAAAAAAATTTATTGCTTAGCCCGGCAGCACCCATAGTATTATTGAAGAAAAAAAAGAAATATAATTTGCCTGAAGTGATAGCCCCAGGTACTCAATTTCTTGGTGTTATGCAACCATATGCACCTATTCACTGCCTGCTATTGCAATCTGATGATATATTTGTAATGACTAGTGCTAATATAAGTGAAGAACCAATAGCTTATTTAAATGCTGATGCGCAGAAAAGATTATGTAGTTTGGCAGATTATTTTTTAATACATGACCGTGATATAAATATGCGTATTGACGATTCTGTTATACGCGTCATGGAAAAGGCTGTTTTTTATATAAGGCGCAGCAGGGGATTTGCACCATCTCCCATAAAAATTTCAAACAGCAGCAAAGAAATATTGGCAGTAGGAAGCCAGTTAAAAAACACTTTTTGTCTGTTTAAAAATGACAAAGCATTTTTAAGTCATCATATAGGTGATTTAGAAAATAAAGCAGCTAATGATGCTTATAAAGAGGCTATTATCCATTATGAAAAAATTTTTGCCATAAAACCGCAGATTGTTGCCTGCGACATGCATCCGGAATATTTTTCTACTAAATATGCTGAATCGCTGAATTTACCGCTTGTTAAAGTACAGCATCATCATGCCCACATTGCTTCAGTTTTGGCAGAAAATAATATAACTACTAAGGTAATAGGAATAGCACTGGATGGAACAGGCTATGGTGATGACGGCTGCTTATGGGGTGGTGAATTTTTCATATGTGACTGCAAGGAATATAAACGGGCCGGCCATTTTTCCTATATCCCATTGCCTGGCGGCAGTATGGCAATAAAAGAACCATGGCGGCCGGCGGTATATGTTATGGATACCTTGTATGGTAAAAATGCCCAGAAGCAAAAATGCGGCTTATGGGGTGTTACACCGGCTAATTGGCAGTTGGCAGTACAAATAGCCAGAAAGAATTTTAATTCACCATTATCTTCTAGTGCAGGACGCTTATTTGATATAGCGGCGGCTATTCTTGGAATAAGAGGCAAAATAAATTATGAGGGACAGGCCGCAGTAGAATTAGAACAAATAGCTGCAAAAAGCAGTGGGAAAATACTTCCTTATGATATAAAACATGATAATGGGATGTATGTATTAGATTTTCTGCCAGTTTTTAAGTGCCTGGTTGAAAATAATAGAAATATTGCAGAAAAGGCAGCTGATTTTCATGTGACTATGGCTGTTGCAATTAAAGAAATGACAGAACGTTTGAAAGAGCTGACAGGGATAAATAAAATTGTTTTATCAGGTGGTGTATGTCAGAATAAAGTATTATTGGAATTGATATTGGAATTATTGCAAACAGAGTTTATTATTTATATAAATCGGAAAGTTCCTGCTAATGATGGCGGTTTATCATTTGGACAGGCAGCAGTAGCAGCGAATATAATAAATGACATTTGATATTAAAGGGAGAAGAGATTAAGATGTGTCTTGCTGTTCCGGCAAAAATAATAGAAAAAAACAACATGATGGCAACAGTAGATGTTGAGGGAATAAAGAGGCAGATCAGCCTTATGCTTCTGCCTGATGCACAAACGGGTGATTTTGTGCTGATGCATGCAGGGTTCGCTATTCAGCTTATAGATAAACAAGAGGCGGAAATTACAACGCAGCTCCTAAAAGAGGTATCTTTAGATGACGCCTGAAGAAAGTAGAAAAGCGGCAGAATTTTTTTTGCGGAAGATAGATGAATATATTGATCATCCAGTAAGATTTATGGAAGTTTGCGGAACCCATACAGTAGCAATATTTCGTTCAGGCATAAGACAGCTTCTGCCGGAAAAGGTAGAGTTGGTAAGTGGTCCGGGATGCCCTGTATGTGTTACACCGAATGATTATATGGATATGGCTATTGCCTATGCCAAAGAGGAAAATAATATTATTGCTACTTTCGGGGATATGCTAAAAGTTCCTGGGACAACATCAAGTTTGATTGAAGCAAATACGCGGGGGGCGGATATAAGAATCATTTATTCGCCACTTGATGCTTTACAGATGGCCAGAGATAATCCGTCAAGAAATATTATTTTTTTGGGAGTAGGTTTTGAAACTACAGCACCATTAACTGCGGCTACTATACAGGCAGCAAGACAGGAGAATATTAAAAATTTTTTTGTTTTGACCTCACATAAATGGACCGATGCACCAGTTAAAGCATTACTTAGTGATGATAAAGTTAATGTGGATGGATTTTTACTTCCGGGACATGTATGTGTTATTACTGGAGAGGGTCCATTTTCTTTTGTGGCAGAAAAATATAAAAAATCAGCAGTTGTTACTGGTTTTGAAGCTCTGGATATATTACAGGCCGTATATATGCTGGCAAAACAAATTCATGAAAAACGAGCAGAGATAGAAAATGCTTATAA
This sequence comes from Pectinatus sottacetonis, assembly GCF_015732155.1. Taxonomy (NCBI): domain Bacteria; kingdom Bacillati; phylum Bacillota; class Negativicutes; order Selenomonadales; family Selenomonadaceae; genus Pectinatus; species Pectinatus sottacetonis. The sequence continues at coordinate 565,980 of NZ_WIQK01000001.1, read as the reverse complement.
ACGTGTAGTTAAATATAATGGAAATATTATTGCCCAGAAAGCTATAATGGAAGTATTTGATAAAACAGCAGCAACTTGGCGTGGTTTTGGTTTAATAGAACAGTCGGGTATGTCTATTAAGGATGAATATAGTGAATATGATGCATTAAAATGTATAAAAGGGGATAAGGAAATATCAAAAGAAAATCCCGCCTGCTGTTGTGGTGATGTATTGCGGGGAATAATAAAACCACCGCAGTGTCCTTTATTTAAAAAAATCTGTACACCGGATAAACCAGCAGGAGCATGTATGGTTTCAGTGGAAGGAGCATGCCATGCATGGTATAAATATGGGCAGGGGAGATATCACTATGGAAGATAAGTTTATAACATTGGCACATGGGGCCGGTGGGTTAAAAAGCCGCGAATTAGTTGAAGATATAATGCTGCCGGCATTTGATAATGATTATTTGCGGCAAATGCATGACGGAGCAAAAATAACCATACAAAACAATATTGCGTTTACTACTGATTCTTATGTAGTACAGCCCTTGTTTTTTAATGGTGGTAATATAGGAAAATTGGCAGTCTGCGGTACTGTTAATGATTTAGCGGTAACAGGAGCTGTTCCTAAGTATATATCCGTGGGAATGATAAATCGAGTAGGAGGTCACTCATTAATTGAATGACCGACCTCTCACACCACCGTACTTACTGTTCAGTATACGGCGGTTCAATAATTTAACGTGAATGAAACATCTCATATTTCTTGGCTATATTCATATAACCAAGCGACTCAAGATATTTATCTGTTAGTGTTTTGCCTAATATTGGACTGTTTGCGATGCGCCAGTACCCCAGTCTTGTATTGGCATACTCCCACGCCTTGCCTTTGTACAATCCTAATCGATTCAGATTTTTAAATCTCGCGGAAATTTTCTTCCACTGTTTCCACAGATACATTCTCAATCTACGCCTAATCCACTGGTTTAAATCTTGTATTCTGCTGCGCATATCGCTTATGGAAAAGTAATTAAGCCAGCCTATTGTATAATTTTTTAATTCAAGCAAGATGCTTTCTATTGACCGGCCGCGACTGCGGCCGGTTATTTCTTTCACCTTTTGCTTGAATTTCCGGATTACATTTTGGTGTGGCCTGATTCCTATTTTCCCTACTACTTTGTGCAGAGAAAATCCTAAAAACTTTTCCCGCAATGGGCTGCCTATTTTACTTTTCTTCCGGTTGACTTTTAGTTTCAGTTTTCCTTCAAGATAGTTTATACAGCTCTCCATTACACGTTTTGCCGCTCTTGGCGTTTTTACATAGATGTTACAGTCATCGGCGTATCTTACAAATTTATGTCCCCTGCTTTCTAGCAGTTTGTCAAATTTTGTAAGATAGATGTTAGACAGTAATGGTGACAGGTTTCCTCCCTGCGGCGTTCCTGCCATTGTCGGGCTTATTATTCCGCCTTCCATTACTCCGCTCTTTAAATATTTTCGGATGAGTGCTATTGCGCGCTCATCCTGTATTTCTTCTCGGAGCATGTTTATGAGCATGTCATGATTTACCGTGTCAAAGTACTGTGCAAGGTCAAGGTCCACTATTTTAGTGTATCCTTCTTTATAATAGGCTTCCGCCTGTTTTATGGCCAGGTGCGCACTCTTTCCCGGTCTGAATCCATAACTGTTGTCTGAGAATGTCTGTTCGAAAATTGGCTGTAGTACCTGCATTATTGCTTGTTGTATTACTCTGTCCAGTACTGTTGGTATGCCAAGCTTTCTTTTCCCTCCGTCTGGCTTAGGTATTTCTACCCGCCGTACCGGCTGTGGTTTATATTTCCCGTTCTTTAGCGATTCAAGGAATTCTTCCTTATGTTCTTTTAACCATCCGTACATTTCGTCAACTTTCATGCCATCTACTCCGGCTGCGCCTTTCTTTCGCTTTACCCTGAGATAGGCTTCATTGAGATTTGCCGGACTTAGGATTATTTCTAACAGGTTCACACGGTTCTTTGTTGCAGTTCCCAGCGATGTCATGCTCTGCGCTCCCTTGCTACTATCTGTTTCCAACATACCCTTACAAGGGCAGTCCATTTTATTGGTTTTCTGCTTTCTTTGCATGACTTCTCCTCCCTCTGCCCAAGAACGCTATTATTGTTCGGTCCTTCCTGGATTTCTTCCAGTACTATGACCTCAGCTGACTTCTCACGATAAATCTTATTTCAACCATGTTTCAATTTTATTTCTGCATGTCCGCGAGACCTCCCCGGGTAAGAACGCAGTCTTTCTCTCCATCCATCTGCCACATTTACAGGATTGGCCTCGAATAGTTTTGGGCTTTGGTTTGTCTAGCAACCTTACCCGGTTACTCCTGCCTTATATGTGATTTCTGTTCGTCAGACCAGAGATTTGCCGCTGGCTTCCTTTAGATTCCACCTCGCGATGGACACCCTTGCCTTAAGCTATGTGCTTGGCACTATTAACCTGCACTCGGGACTTTCACCCGTTAGACTGCGCCCATGCCGGGCACACTAGAAGAAGGATTTCCTGTAAAGGATTTACAGAAAATCGTTAATACGATGCATGATGCAGCGCAGGAAGCTGAAATATATATTGTTACTGGAGATACAAAAGTAGTTGATAAAAACCATGGCGATGGTATTTTTATCAATACAGCGGGAATAGGAGAAATAATAACGGGCAGTAATATTGCGCCGCAAAATGTAAAAGAGGATATGGATGTAATAATAAGTGGTAATATAGGTGATCATGCCGCCTGTATTATGGCAGCAAGGCATAGCCTTGCTCTGCCGGATACACTGAAAAGTGATTGTGCACCGTTAAATAAGCTTATTTATAAAATACTGCACGCTGTTCCGGATATAGCAGTAATGCGAGATGCTACCCGGGGTGGGACGGCAGCAGTATTAAATGAGATAGCGGCTCAATCTGCGACAGGCATTATTATTGATGAAGCTGAACTTCCCGTAAGAAAAGAAGTAGCAGGATTTTGTGATATATTGGGATTTGATCCGTTGTATTTGGCAAATGAGGGAAAGTTTGTTGTTTTTGCTGCTAAAAAAGATACGGATAAAATATTGAAAATAATGCATGAAGATAAATATGGCAGAGATGCTTGTGTAATAGGTAAAACTAACAGCCAGTCACCAGGAGAAGTAGGGCTGCATACAATAATAGGCGGCATACGGATAATTGATATGCCATCTGGAGAGCAGATCCCCAGGATTTGTTAAAATAAAAGGTCCGTTTAATTGAAAAGTTAAAATTTAAAACAAGGTTATTGATAAAACTATATTTCATTTTATCAATAACCTTGTTTTATTATACATACATAATTATTTTTTTAGGAATATTTTATAGATCCCAGTTCGTAAATAGTTAAATTTAAATCAACTTTTTTCTCCATGAATATTTGAAGAATAGGAGTTGATTCATGCTGGGGATAATAAGTCCATGTAGCGGCAGAATATCCTTTTTGGGCATATAATTCCATTATTGATTTGTCAATAAATAAATCAATAACAAGACCACTGGTTTTATGAACAGGCAAATAACGCTTTCCTTTGCCGCCCAGCAGCATATTGCTGCGGTCTATGCATATTTCCTGGGTGTCTTTTTTATAGGAAATTATGATAGCTTCATTACCAAAACCCAGAGTTAATGAAAAAGTATCAGTATCAGTTGGCAGTATTTCAAAATGTATTTCACAGGCTGCTGGTAAAATACCGGAAAAATTGTTTGTTTTTCCCTGATAAGTTATTTTCTTTTTGCGAAGTTTTTGTAGTTCTACCACAGGATATTGATATAAACGATTGTTTTTATAATGAAGCTGGCGGGGAAGAGTAAGCGAAAACAGCCAGCCATTTTCGCTGCTAGGATAGTCTTTTTCCTGCTCAGGCATACCGACCCAGCCGAATAATATAGATCTTTTTTCTTCTGATAGAACTTGCGGAGCATAAAAATCAAAGCCATTATCAAGCTCCGTAAATTTCCCATGTGACAGTGTGCTGACATTATTATTGAGCTTACCAGCAATATAGCCACTTTGATAAAGATTATTATATTGATGACCGCTGCTTTTTAAACCTTGTGGACAAAACAATAAAATATCATTGCCGTTTAGTGTTATTAAATTAGGACATTCCCACATATAACCAAAATTGTCATAATTAGTTTGTAATTCTCCGGTGAAGGTCCACTCTCCTGTAAGCTGTTCCCGGTAGATCAAAGTACAGCCTGTCAAATTACTGCGCTGTGCTCCTAGGATAATGTAGTTTTTATTACGTTTTTTAAATATATATGGATCGCGAAAATGAGCAGTATAATTTGGTGGTTGATGAGGAATTATAATTTTTTCTTTAGAAAAAGTGCCATCAGAATTTTTTTTGACTAATATCTGACAGGAGGAACGGGCATTACGTCGATTTTTTACATTACCAGTGTAAATTAAATATAAATTATCATTTTTTACATAAGCACTGCCGGAATAACAGCCATCTTTGTCAAATGAATCAATGGGAGCTAAAGCTAATTGGGGAATACTGTAGTTTAAGAAATCCCTTGTGCGAATATATCCCCAATGCTTAAATTTATGTTCGCAGTTGAAGGGATTCCATTGATAAAATATATGATATTCATTATTGAAAAAACATAGTCCGTTGGGATCATTTACAAGGCCAAATGGCATTTCAATGTGGAAATTATTTCTCCAGATGTCATTTTTAGCTCTACTTTTTTGCCAAATTGTTAATAGGTCATTATTATTTATTGTTTTCATAAAATCACCTGAATTCATTTTACTGCGATGTTTTTTAGTCAGATAACAGAATAATTATGTACTTTCTCTTATTAATAATTTGAAATCATCTTCAAAATAAGAAGAAAATGTTTCTCCGGAAAGTCTTTTGAATGTAAAAAAAGCTATTTTTCTGCCTAGAGCTTTAAAATTAAAGAAGATACTGGTAAGTGATGGTGAGGAAACTTCTCCCATGGAATAACCGCCAAAGCCTGCTAAGGCGATTTTTTGCGGGACGTTTATTTTATTTTGATGCAGATATTTTAAAAAACCTAAAGCAATATTATCCGTTGCTCCGACAACAACTGACGGAGTATAGCTCATTATTTTGTCACCCTGTGCATAAGCTTGTTCAAAACTGAAATCAGTGTGAATAAGAATAACTTTATTTTTAAAGGCCTTGATAAAACCGTTGCGGCGCTCAATTCCTACAGCTTTATCGGAATCAGGAACACCAAGATATACACATGTTTTAAAGCCTTTTTGCCGAAGATATTCTCCCAAGATGCTGCCGGCCTTTTTGTCGTTGAATTTTATACAAGACAATCTTTTATCATACTGTCCAGCAAAAACTATAGGTGTAGAATATTGATGGACTATTTCTATTTGTTTTTCTGTAATTCCAATAGAAATCACAATGATGGCATCTACACCTTGTTCATTAAATTGATGGATCGCACGAATTTCTTTTTCATGATCAAGATCACTGGTTATAATAATAGCCTGATAGGATTGTTCATTTAATATTTGTGTTATACCGGCCAGCATTTGTCCTACAGCATAAGAATCAATACGCGGCAGGACAATACCAATAAGCCGGCTGTATTTTGTTTTTAGGCGTGAAGCAAAAAAGTTTGACTTGAAACCAGTATCTCTTATTAACTGGCTGATAATAGCCGACTTTTTCTCACTTATATAACCGTTATTTAAGTAGCGGGAGACAGTACTTTTAGAAACACCGGCCATTTTAGCAATATCACTGATAGTTACCTTTTTTGCCATAATTTGTAAATCTATTCCTCTGGTTTAAAAAATATAATAGTAAGGCCAAATCCAACTATAAGGCCTATAGCATTAACTAATAAATATTGGGGCAGCTGGTGCATATATAAAAGAGTTCCAGGAATAACTGTAATACCCATCCCTGTTCCTGCAAGATGCATCCAACTTGCAGCCATTCCAGATAAAGCTCCGCCTGCCAGACCACAGATAAAAGGTTTGATGAAACGTAGATTTATGCCAAAAATAGCTGGTTCAGTAATGCCCAAAAAGGCGGGAATTACTGAAGAAATATATAAAGAACGCTTTTTAGGATTTTTAGTACGTATGGCTACTGCTAGAGCCGCACCACCCTGAGCAATTACAGCACCGGTTATTATTGCGTTGAACATATCCTTGCCAGTAGAACTCAATAATTCTATTTCCAATGCATTAAAAATTTGATGCACGCCGCTTACAACTATTACCTGCTGTAAACCGCCTACAACAAAACCACCTATGCCATAAGGCAATTCTAGAAACATGCGTACAGCGTTAAAAATAAATAATTCAATATGGTGCATCACAGGCCCAATAATAAGTATACCTAAAATCATGGAAATAAACAATGTTAAAAAGGGTGTAAGAATAAGGTCGAGAACATCAGGAATGATTTTTTTCAGACCAAGCTGCAGTTTAGATGCAAAAATTCCTAATATCAATGCAGGAAGTACAGAACCTTGATAACCAATTACCGGAATAGATGCTCCAAATATATTGAGCATTAATGGTTGGCTGGAGCCATTAGCTACTAAATAAGAATTCGGTAGCTGCGGGGCAACTAGCATAAGCCCTAAAACAATACCTATAACTGGGGTACCACCAAATTTTTTCATGGCCGACCATGTTACGAGAGCTGGCAGAAAAGCAAATGCCGTATCAGTCAAAATTTGTGACATCAGCATAAAATGAGGACTGAATTTAACGCCTAGGCTGATAAGGGTACCGCGTAGTCCCATAAATAGTCCTGTAGCCACTAGTACAGGGATTATTGGCACAAAAATATCACCTAAAATACGTGAAGCTTTTTGAAGTAAAGTCATATCAGCATAGGCAGTGTCTTTATTGTTGCTTTGGGATAATGAGTCAGAACCGCGGATTATTACTGCATAGACCTTATTAACAAAGCCGGTTCCCAGAATTATCTGGTATTGGGCTGCAGCAAAGAACTGTCCTTTTATGCCGTCGATATTTTCTATAGCCTTTTCATTTATTTTTGTTTTGTCTTTTAATATTAGTCTAAGACGTGTTGCACAGTGTTCTACGGACCGGATATTTTCTTTTCCACCAATATTAGCGAGAATTTCCCCGGCAACACGTTCGTCAGCTGAAAGTTCAGCATGTTTTGCAGAAGATACAATATTATTAGGTGGAGAAGGAATAATAGTATTAATATCATCTTTTATTATAACAGAATTTTCCTCATCTTTTACAGAAATATGAGAAAATTTATCAGCATTAGTAATTATAACTGGTGTTGTCACATCATAACCATTCTTTTTCAATAAATCAATATCGAATTCAAGCAGAAGATCCCCCTTTTTTATGTTATCTCCCTGCTTAACGTAAGTTTTGAATCCTTCTCCCTTCGTATTAACCGTGTCAATTCCGATATGAATCAAGAGTTCAGCATCATTGTTCTTTCCTGTCAAACCTATAGCATGCTTAGTAGCAAAAAGTACACTTATTGTTGCATCAAATGGTGCGTAAACTTTGCCTTCAAGTGGTTTTATAGCAATACCAGGTCCCATGGAGCCACTGCTGAATCCGGGATCTTCAACATCACTTAGATTAATAATACTGCCTTTTATTGGCAGCATAAAAGATAAGTTTTTCATATTGTGCAAATCCTTTCTAAAAATAGAAAATTGTTTATATTATAATCATTTATGGAACCAATTCCATAAATGATTATAAATTAAAAAGAGAAAAATAGCAATAATAATGTAGTTTATTTTATATTAATTTTAGATAAAAAAATATTGAGGCAAAATAATTCTATTCGCCTCAATATTTTAGTAACAATTACTAATACTAAATCATATTCATTTTATAAGCAGCATAAAGGGTTTTTAATTCTTCAACTTTATCATACATTTCGATCTGCAGACCAGAAGCTGTAGCAAAATCATTTTCATTCAGAGCTTTTATCAATAAGGTAAATAAAGATTTTTCGTCAATACTGTCTTTAGCAAGATAACAACGCATACTGTTAATTTTGTTCCAATTATAAGAATCCTGGTCAGTAACATAATTAGATTTTATTTCCTGGCATGCGCTTACTATAGCGCGATTTTCTGGAATTATACGACTGATAAGTTCTGTTTTCCAGCGAATGAGTTCGCCAGCAACAAAAGCATCAATTATTTGGTCACGCAAAGCACCGCTAGCAGTAATAACAGAACGTTTTTCCGGATAATTTTTCAATGCCTGCATGTTTTCCCATACAGTAGCAGGTGGTACAGAGAAGAGATGATCACGCTCTTCTTGGGTATAATCTTCAAATACATCGTTTTCACTGCGATATGCGCGGTCTTTTTCTAAATAACCAGCAGATGAACCAGCTTCTTTTGAAAGTTCAGAAACAAGTTCAGTGGTAGTTTTTGTAATAGAATATTTAACACCATCTAAAATAGCTGAATAAATAGCTGACAATGCGATATATGTATTTGTATATGGGTTGCAGGCGCGTAATTCAAAACGCGTAGCCATAGGGCTGTTTATATCACGAACAAGGCCGGCTAGTATAGTACGGTTACGTGAAGGAATTTTAGGATCATGCCCAAGTGATGTAACTATACATACAGGTGCTTCAAATCCTGGCTTAAGACGATTGAGTGAATCATTTGTAGAAGAAACGAATGGATTGATTACTTCATAATTTTTCAAAAGTCCCATTATTGCACCATAACCTATGGAACTCATGAAATCTTTTGTCATTTCCTTGGGCGAGAATAAGTTTATTATTTTACCACTTTTTAGTTTAGCAGCCATACCTATATGAGTATGTTCTCCATTACCAGCCAGACCAATCATGGGTTTTGCCTTAAAGTTAACTTCAAGTCCATTAGCGCGAAATACTTCTTTAGCAATGGTACGGACGAGTAATTCATTATCTGCGGCTTGTACAGCATTAGCAAATTTCCAGTCAATTTCGATTTGTTCACAAACATGGTTCATATGACCTGATGAATCCATGTGTCCTTTCATGCCGCCAACTTCTTTATGACCCATTTCTGGTTCCAAACCGTAGTCTTCCATGGCTAGAATTGTTTCTTCCAGCGCGGAACGAACTGCCCCACGGGTACGCTGCCAATATTGTTCCTGCATGACCTGGGATGCACTCATTTCGGAAATGTCAGCTTCACTTAATGGTGTTTTTACCCAAAATTCAAGTTCAGTGGCAGAAGTAAAGAGAATATCTTCCACATCACTGCTTTTAATATGTTCAAGGCCAGAAACTGTTTCGTTTTGTGCAAATAGGCCAAGAAGTTCTTTTTTGACATAAGAAAGAGTATCAGTAAGAACAGCACGAGAATCAACACGCTTACCTTCATGAATAAGAAATGCTGGGATGCGGAGTGTACCAATAGGTTTATCTAATTCAGCATCATAATGTTCCATATTATAATCAATAAACCAATTAACAGATGGATCTACTGGCATATCAACTTTGGCATTATTTAAGGTAGCAATATTAGTTAAAACTACAGAAGAACCATCTGTCTGAACTGCTGATCCCTCATAAAATTTGTCTATATCATCCAGAAAAATCTGCATAGGTATTTTTTCATCAGTATCATTACCAGCAAGGTCAATACCGACTAATGAAACAAATTTAATTTCAGGGTGTTCTTTCAATTTGCACAGAATATCTTCTTTTTTAGAATTCGCAGGGATAACGAAAAGTAAATCGTCCATAAGAAAACCACCTTTATATTTTAGAAATTAAGCAATAAAAAAACCATATGAATGAACTAACCCCTACGATAATATGCAGAAATCAGGTAATCATATGGCTCCATTGCCTTGTTAACATCTTTACGTTTCATATCTTAGCATATCTGCGTACTTTTGTCTAGTAGTTTATAATATATTTTACAGGTATTTATTAAAAATTCATAAGAATATAAGAAAAAAAGTAAAATATATTAATTTTTACGAAAAAAAATCCTATTTTAGATAAATTTATTATATAATAGCATTATTTTGCAGAACAAATCAGTAATCGCAGAATATTATCCATAGTTATTTGTAAATTTTTAGCAGTTAATGGGGCACTTTGCGAAAAAGGCAAAGGATTTTGGTTTATACTAAAAATAGCGGTAATACCTCTATTGTACATCTCACTTATATCACCTTCAACTGCGCCGACCACGGCAATTACTGGTACAGAAAATTGCCTGGCGTGCTGGCATATTCCGTCTAATACTTTTCCTTGTAGTGATTGGTGGTCAAGTTTTCCTTCACCGGAAAAAATGAAATCAGTATCGCGACAAATTTTATCAAAATTTACACAATCAAGAATTGTATTTATACCACTGGATAGTGAACCATTTAAAAATGCGGCAACACCGGCTCCCATACCGCCGGCAGCTCCACCGCCTTTTAAATCAGCTATGTCCATACCCAAGGACGCTTTTATAACGCTTGATAGATGCATAAGTCCTTTATCGAGTAATTCTACAGTTGCGTCATCAGCACCCTTTTGCGGGGCGAAGATAAAAGCTGCACCATTTTTTCCATATAATTTGTTATCAATATCGCACATAGCATAAAATTTAATATTAGAATAATTGCTTTTTATGGAAGATAAATTTATGGTGGCAATATCCTTTAACGTATTACCGACTGGAAGAAAAGCATTGCCAGCAATATCTTTAAAAATACCGCCTAAAGCCGCGGCCATACCACAGCCTCCATCATTAGTACAGCTGCCTCCTAGTCCCAGAATAATTTTTTTACAGCCGCAGTCAACAGCTTTTTTTATTAATTGACCTACGCCAAAAGTGCTGGCATATTCGACATGCAGATTATCTTTTACTAAGGGCAGTCCTGCTGCTGCTGCCATTTCAATAACAGCTGTTTTGTCAGGCAGAATACCAAAAAATGAAGTGATCCTTTTCTGATAAGGACCATTTACTTCTGTTATTATTTTTTGACCTCCCAGTGCGGCTATAAAAGCGTCTGTTGTCCCTTCACCACCGTCAGCTATAGGGATAGTCACTATGTTGGCACAAGGAAAATAAGCAGTAATTTTTTTACTCATAATGGCACATATTTCATAGGAAGAAAGTGTTCCTTTAAATGAATCAGGAATTACTATGAATTTTTTTCTGCCCGGCATAATAAATCTCCTTGTTATTGATAAAATGTGTTTGCAATAATTCTGCTCATGCTAAAAACAATTATCATAAAAAATGAAATAAAACATAATAAAATACTCAATACGCCATAGAATTTCGATAAAAATATTTAATTTAAATATTATATCATAGTTAAATTTTAGTAAAGTGTTTATAAGCTTAGTTACTACTTATGTAAATATAGTAACTGATATAATATTATGTTTGCTAATATTATATTAGCACTTTTTACTTGTTGGTTTTTTCTTGCGAGAAGGACGATTATTAGAAATAATAAGCTCATCAATAGTACAATTCAATATTTTAGCAAGCATAGGCAGCTTATCAGCTCGAGGTAGACAAATCCCTGCCTCCCATTGAACTACAGCACCTTGTGTCACATTCATTCGTTTGGCTAAATTTGCCTGAGTAATTTTTAGCTTTTCTCGATATTTTTTTATGTTCATAATAAACCTCTCCTAAACAATAAGATACATAAATTAGCTAAACTAATATTATATATCATAATATAATAGGATATCTAATATGTCAATAACTTAATAGAAAAATATTGATAAAATTGCTATGATATTTTTAATACATATTAGTTAGCCTATTATTAGGGGGCACAATTTTGAATAGACTAAAAGAATTACGTAGGAAAAAAGGTTTATACCAAAAAGACTTAGCAAAAATATTAAACATATCACAAGGTGCCTTATCCGGTTATGAAACTGAGAGATACCAACCAGATCCACAAATGCTGAAAAAATTGGCAAATTATTTTGAAGTAACAATAGATTATTTATTGGGTCGTTGTGATGATGTTGCCATGAATTTTTCCAAGACTAAGGAGTTGACTAAAATTATTGCAGAAGATGAGTATACGATACATGGGAGGGTGATACCATTTCAGGAACGGCAAAGACTTATAAAGATTATCGAAGCCGTATATTGGCAGCCAAAATGTGAATATAAAAACTGAAAATTTTGATGATTTTTAGCAGTACAGATGTTTTTATGAGAATTTATGTTATAAAATCTCCCACAGTTTATTTCTGTGGGAGATTTGTTTAGATATATTACTAAAATAATATAATATATTATGCATAAATAATTACTCTTTTTTTAGTTGATTTACCAATATTTCTACTTTACTTTTTATTAAATCACGTGTTTTACGGAATTCAACATCAGATTTGCCCGATGGGTCTTCAATTCCCCAGTCTTCGCGGTGTTGACAAGGAATATAAGGACAGTTTACGTTACAGCCCATTGTTATCAAAATGTCTATAGGAGGCAGGGTATTGAGTAGTTTTGGTTTTTGTAGGATTTCCATATCTATGCCTAATTCTTTCATTATTTTTACAGCTGCAGGATTTATATTATCTCTTTTTTCTGTACCCGCAGAATAGGCTCGGCAAACTCCTAAACCTATGATTCTGGTGAAAGCCTCTGCTATTTGAGAACGACATGAGTTATGAATACAAACAAATGCAATATTTTTCAAATTATTTCTCCCTTGATTTGAAATGTATTGTAGTTATAAGAAATATTTAATATATTAAAAAATAAATTAATGTAAATAAAATATAACATATGATTGTATATATATGCAATCATATGTTATATTTTAAATTATATAGATTATTTTTACAAGGCTTTTATTTTTATTAGTAGCTGTAAAAATATTATTATTTTTTCATTTTTTTTAATAATATTTTTTCCTGTTTATTTATACGATATGATTCAATAATTTTTTGCAGAGCCTTATTATAAGTAAATTTGTCCAGATTGTTATTATGTAGAAAAGGCATAGTCTGGACAGGCAGTTTTATATAACATTCTGAAATTGTCCAGGCTGTGGCCATTTTTACATAATATCCATTATGGTTAATATTATTTAGTATAGTAAAAATTTTGTCAACGTAGGTAGTTTTTATATAATATGTTTTTAGCATAACGAGCGCAAATCTTACTTTAAATTCAGAATCGCTGGAAAAATAAGGCTGGAGGAATTGCCATGTTTCCTCTAGGTGATTTTTAGTAAATTTTAAGCTAGTGCAGAAACTGTCACATGTAGACCAATTGTTTATTTTAGGAATAAAGCTTTTTATATAAAAAATCTTTTCTGCAAATGAACAGTCAGCATAACCGATAACAAGGCCTTGTAATAAAATTTCCTCAAAAGAATCATTACAAGCTGATCTTAAATATTTTCTAAAATCATTTTTTTTAATAATATTCCTGGCTGTTTTACGAAGCAACGGAATACGTATGCCTAAAATATTATCATTAATGTTAGGCAGTAATTTAGAAATAAAATTTTTGTAATCAGGATCAATTTTTTCATATAAAAGCTGCTTTATTTTTATTCGCATTATAATACCTTATTATTTTATTTGAAGCAATTTTTTAATTGATTGTTAGCAGTTTTTTGATTGAAACTATGATAATGCTGAGTGTTTCCCCATTTTACAGTATCATTATGTTCAGGGTGATTGGGATCGCTCCATGCAGTAAGAAACTCATCATAACAAGCTGTTCCACCAACATCTTCTGGTGGACATGCACCAATTCCAGAAATAATTGTGGGATAAGAATATTGATAGTCAGTTAATATTTCTCTGAGAAATATTCTATGAACCCAGTTGTCCCCAAAATCATAAATATAATTAAGAAATTTATATTTTTCCATGTAATTTTCTATTTTTAGGTCCTGGGGCCGTTTTATAGTAGTTTTTAATAATTCATAGATTAGTTTGTTATTATTGTCAGCAGGGGAAATTTTAGTATATTTTTTCCTGGCTGTTTTAAAATTACTAAAGCTTTCTTCATCATTGGTTATCCGTAGTTTTTCATCAGGTAAATTAAATTCGTATAAATGGCTGTTATACCATCCCATTGAAGTTTGGATAGTATTATGAAGTAATTTAAAATTAATATCTGCAGGAATTATTACTTCGCGCCAGATATCATGGTGAAAATCGAGCAATTTAATTCGTACTTGGTAAGCTTTCATTAGCATTCACACCTCAGATTAAAATCATTTTAGTCTATTAATATAAATTGCCGTAGAATAATGGATAATAAATACTAGAAAAAATATTTGTGCAATGGTTGTATAGCTTATCTTATTAGATAAACTAAGAGAATATTATTCTCGAGTAATATATACACTATTATTTTACCATATAATATGAATTTTTTGTATTAATAACATAAAAAAATATGAAAAGCTTAAAATAAATTATTTTCCTATTTGGGATAGAATAAATTTTACTCAATACTGTTAGCAGTTACTGAAAAAATTATAATCACTACAGTGTGTCTTTTTTACATAATACATAGCCTTATCAGCCATTTTTATGAGTTCTTCCATATTTTTACTGTCATGGGGATAAAAAGAAATACCTAAGCTGGCACCCACAGATATATATTTTTTTTGCAGGCAAAAAGGGCGTGTTAGATTTGTAATAATTTTTTTTGCTAATTCTGCGGCATCGCTCTTAGCAGTTAAATTAGCTGCTACTATTAAAAATTCATCACCGCCTATGCGTGAAGCCATATCATTTGCAGACAAGCATTGTTTTATTTTATCTGCGGAGTGGCGCAGAACAAGCTCACCAATGGCATGACCATAGGTATCATTAATTTTTTTAAACCCATTTAAATCAATAAATATGGCAGCAATTAGTAATCCCTTAGTGCAATTTGTTTTTTGTATTGATTTTTGCAAATGGTTAGTAATCAGGCGTACATTAGGAAGATTTGTCAAGGGATCGTGCGTAGCCAGGTGAAAGATTTTTTTCTCCATCTGTTTACGGCTTGTTATATCACGTGTTATACCGACTAATTCGATCAATTTATTTTCTTTATTGTAGATGCCATTTATTGTTATCTCGGCCCAGCCTTTTGAGCCATCTTTACGTATTCCTTGCAGTTCGCTCCGATATGTGTTTATAGGAAGATTGGATTTTACGCAGTTATGCACATCTAGTAAATAGGATTTTATTTGGGAAAAAGAGTCGGGAGTAAACATTTTTTCCAGAGGAAGTTTGAGATATTCATCAGGAGTATAGCCAGTACATTTATTAATAGATGGGCTAATATAAGTTAGCTTATTATTTTCTATATTTAAAGTCCATATAATGTCAGAAATGTTATCGGCAAGCAAACGATGTCTTCTTTCACTTATACGTAGTTTTTTTTCTGAATATTTCATTTTTGTAATATCTATTAAAGATGTCAGAAGCATATCTTCGAGAACTACTGTAGTGACTAATATATATTTTATTTGGCCGTTTTTGCACTTTATTTTGAATTCTGCTGGCTCAGTGGATATACCGCGCTGATGTTTAGCCGTTTTTACTAATTCATTCCATGCATATAAATTATTTTTAGCGTCATAAAGACTATTGGTTGAAGTAAATAAATGAGCTAAAACATTGATATCTTTGAGTACATAGCCAAACATTTTAGTAAAATAATCATTTACATATATGAGTCTATAATTGGGAGCAAAAATTCCTAGTCCGATAGCTGTAGGAATGTTATCAAGAACCCGGCGTAAAAACGATTTACTTGTAAGATATTGCTGATTCCAAAATTTTTCTTCTATTACGAGGCTATTTTCAATAAGATCGCGCATTTTTTCCATAAGCTGAATAAAATCAGGCGAAAATTGGTTTTCTTTATCGTCAAGCAGGCAGATTGTACCGAAAGGAGCACCATTAGCTGATCTTATAGGAAGACCTAGGTAAGATATCATGTTTAGTTCTATGTCGGGATTATTTTTCCATAGTTCTGATTTTGTAGCGTTGGGAACTAAAAGCATTTTCTGATTTTTTATTACATTTTCACAATATAAACCAGAATCCGGACAATAATTTTTATTGCCGACAGTATAAGGATTGCTCTTGTTTTCACTGCGCAAAAATACTTCGAGATAATCATCACTGTTTAAATGCATAATAAGAGCTGCTTTTACTTTTGTTATATGGACAACAAGATTTAAAATTTTCTGCCATTCCTTAATTGTATCATACGGAATAATTAGATTTTTTTCTTTCATAGAGAATCACTTCCATATTATGTTTATTTAGCTGAATAAGATTATAATAACATAAAATAAAGAAAATCCTATAAAAATATATTATATATTATTAAATATTAACAGAAAAAAGAAAAAACATCATATTAAAATTTACGGATGAAGTTCCATAAACACATCATAATTTCATATGGAATAAATTTGGCAGCAAAATGGTGCAGGGTGCATATAATTCCAGGAGTGGATACTGCTTTGTTATTTATCATATCTTTTAACGCTTTTTTGGCAATAGTTTTTTTGTGTGAGGCAAAGTAAAAATTTTTTATATAACTGCTATTGGGAGTTTTAACAGCAGTTTTTATGAAATTGGTATCTTTTATCCAATAGGGACATACTGCTGTTACAGAAATATTACAACTATGGAGCTCGTTGTTCAGAGCACGGCTGTAATGGTAGAGAAAAGTTTTACTGGCAGCATATATATTTATATATGGCAGAGGCTGAAAGGCAGCAGTGGAACAAACTTCCATTATATGACTGTTTGGCGGCATATAAGGAATGACTATTTGGGTAAGTAGTACTGAGCTGCGGCAATTTAAGTCAATCATAGCCGCACAGGCAGTTAAAGATATATTGTTATATCGTCCTATTTTAGCGAATCCTGCGGCGTTGATAAAAAACTTTATGGCAGGATTTTCCGTTTGAATAATATTTTGAAGGATATGAAGTGATACATCTTTAGTAAGGTCGTAAGCAAGAACTCTCACAGATGTTTTCATGGATGACTGCATTTTTTTCATAGTTTCTTCTGACCGTGCTATAAGCCAGATTTCATCCAGTGTTTCCTTTTTATCAAGCAGATAGGCAAGTTCTTGTCCTAAACCGCTTGAAGCACCGGTAATTATTGCGATTTTCATAAAAAAAGCCTCTTTTATTTAAAAAAAATTATATATATTTATATCACTTCAAGAAAAAAAACAAAAATCCTATCAAATTATAATTTGTATTATTGTGATCAAAATATAACTGTTTTTGTTGCTATATTCAAGATGAATAAAAAATTTTATAAATTGTGTTTCAGTATGGTAAATATATAAATTGCCCCCCATAAATCGACTAATTAAAGTCCGACTCATGGGGGGCAGTTTAATAGGAATTTGTATATTTTTATCAGCCTTCAGTAAGATTAATTTCTTTTATTAAATTTTTACGTGAGAGCCGGGCATTAAGAAACGCCTTTGTAGTCGGAGTATATAAATTCATATGTGACTTTTGGTCAATAAATACAGCAGCGGAATCTATTACATAATCAAATACATGGCCGCCTTTTTGTTGATTAGCATCAATGAAATGGAAATGATAACCAGCAACTGCTATACCCTGAGCATAGGGGGGAGTCCAGAATCCGACAATAGTTCCCTTAGTATTTTCAAATTCAATTGACTGCTGTTCAGCTACTGCTTGTGTCATAGGAACATAATGTTCCTGATAACTTACAGTGCGGGTGCTTATCTTTTTAAAAGTTCCTTCGATGCGAAACGCATAATATAGATTTTCGCTGGGAACAAGATCTTTTAAAAGTGTTTCAAATGATTCCTTTCCCATAGGCTGGTCAATGTTATACTTTGTCTGCGGGTTAAAATAAGTTACGGTACAAAAGGGTGTACTGTCTTTTTCTGTCAAAGGAATTGCCGAACCGCCGCGCAGACGATAAAATTTACCATCAAAAGCAAGTAATTCACCATCAAGATGATCAAATGTACCTATACCGAAATCACCATGTTGCTTTATTTGATTATATGTTAACACCCCGTCATAGACGCCGTCTAATAATGCACTCATTGTTGAAACCTGATAAATTTCTCCATAATTTTTGGAGCAGGACTTTTCATTCATTTATAGCACCTCTTTCAAAATTGTTTAAACATAGTAGTAAAAACTAATTTAACTGATTTGGTAGCATCTTCTGACCAAGTTCAATATTATCACTGTAGTCAATAGGAATATCTACTACTACGGGGCCGTCCTTATAAGCGAGGGCTTCTGAGATAATATATTTTAACTTATCAGGTGAATCAACGCGCAGTCCCTTGGCACCAAAAGCTTCAGCATACTTAACAATGTCTATAGCACCAAAATCTACGCCGGAAGTACGGTTATATTTCATCATCTGTTGAAAAGCTACCATATTATATGAGCCATCTCTCCAAACAAAATGGACGATTGGCAGTTTTAAGCGTACAGCTGTTTCTAGTTCCATAGCAGAGAATAAGAAACCACCGTCACCAGAAATGGAAATTGTTTTAGCACGATTATTTACCAAGCTGGCTGCCATAGCCCAGGGAAGAGCAACTCCTAGTGTCTGCATGCCATTGCTGAATAAAAGTGTTTTTGGTTCATAAGTGCGGAAATGACGTGCCATCCAAATATAATGTGAACCCACATCACAGGTGACAGTGGTGTTATCAGTAATCATTCTGCGTAGTGTATGGATAAATTCTAATGGATGTACCAGATTGTCATGGCGTAATTTTATTAAAGTGTCATTGCTGGACAGCTGTTTTCGCATATCATCCAAAAATATAATATTTTCTGGACTGGCAGATAAATTGTCCAAACGCTTTTCCAATTCATTTATAGTTGATTCTATATTGCCGATTAATTCAATATCAGGCTGATAGCAGTTATCTATATCAGGAGAGCTTTCATCAAGATGGATTATGGTACGGTTGCTGTCCTGATTCCAGAATTTAGGATCATATTCTACTGGGTCATAGCCTATAGTAAGTAGTACATCGGCTTTTTCCAGTACATGGTCACCTGGCTGGTTACGGAATAAACCGACGCGTCCGAGAAAGTTTTTTTCTAAATCACGTGAAATTAGTCCGGATGCCTGAAATGTTTCGACAACAGGAATACTGCATTTTCGCAGTAAAGTTCTTACTGCGTTTACTACAGAAAACCTGCTGGCACGAATACCAGCCAGAATTACAGGCATTTTAGCATGTTTCAAAGAATCGACAGCTTTTTCAATGGAACTGATTGAAGCAGTCCCTAATTCAGTGTTTGACAGCGGATTAAGAGGTTTTACTGATACCGTATCGGATAATACATCCTGGGGAAAGCTTACGACAGCGGCACCTTGCTTAGAAGATTGTGCTGACCGGAAAGCATTTGTCATAACTTCAGGAATAGTATTAGCATCAATAACTTCGGCACTAAACTTAGTTATGGGTCTAAAAACGGCTACATTATCTAAAGCTTGATGCGTTTTTTTTAATTTATCATCGCGGCTTACATTGCCAACAATAGCAACAATTGGATCATTTTCAACATTTGCAGTAGCAATCCCCGTGGCTAAATTAGTTGCCCCGGGACCTGATGTTACAAGACAAACACCCGGTTTACAAGTTAGACGGCCAACCATAGCAGCCATAAATGCAGCATTTTGTTCATGACGGCACACAATAAGCTCAGGTCCATGATCTTGCAGAACATCAAAGACTTTATCAATTTTTGCTCCGGGGATGCCAAATATATATTTTACGCCTTGTTTTTCTAAACTGTCTACGACAAGTTCAGCTCCAGTCAAAATGTTTATTTTATTTGCTTTTTTCTTTTGTAATTCTAAAGTTAACGGTTTCATAAAATCTCCCTCTTTTGCAATCGCCTGTTATTTATATAGTAAAATTTCTATAAATGATACAATTAAAAGAAACTATTTTTAATAAATCAATAATATCCATGAAATTGTCTATAAAGTGATAATGAAGGATCAAAAACAAGTCAGGTACTGGATAGATATATTATAAATGTAATATGAATTGATTTATAAAAAAACAAATATATCACTTATGGTGAAATATCTTGGTGTTGCGGACTAAGAATAAATTTCTCCGGCCAGAGAAAACTTAAAAAACAGCTTAAATTTAGAAAAGTAACTATAAATATTATTAATTGATTTTTACCTTTTCTATAAATATAATATAACATGTAGAAAATGATTGTTCAATTAACATTTTTCGATTATTATGATAGATATAAACTATTATAGTGATATACTTATATACAAAGAAGTATTAATATATTATTAGATTACACAGGAGTAAGATAAATGGAAATAAGGCACTTACAATATTTTGTTGCAGTTTGCAAATATCTGCATTTTACTAAAGCAGCAGAAAGTCTTAATATAGCACAGCCTACCCTGAGTCAGCAGATACACGTATTGGAACAGGAAATAGGCGCGCAGCTTTTTGACCGGGTAGGAAAAAAAGTTTTGCTTACACCGGCAGGCGAAATATTGTTCCGCCATAGTATGCGCATTTTTGATACCGTTGAACAGGCCCTTGCAGAAATAAGCCAGCTCAATGGTCTGGAACGCGGTCAGATAAAAGTTGCCTGCTTAGGTACTTATCTGGCGATGGAAACAGTGATAGCTTTTCATAAACAATATCCCAAAATTCATATAGAACTGGAGCAATTATCTACAGAACAGATTCGTTATAAATTACTCCAGAACGAATTGGATTTTGGTGTGGTTTTTTTGCCATTAGCTGATCGGGAATTGGAAAGTATTCCTTTATATCAGGAAAAAATGGTAGCGATGGTGGCAAAAAATCATCCTTTTGCCAAGGAAAAAAGCATAGATTTTGAACGATTGGGAGATACTTCCTTGATATTAATGTCGGAAAATTTTATTATACGGCAGATTTTTGATCAAATATGCCAAAAAAAAGGTTGTACTTTTACACCCATTCTGGAATTAAGTCAAATGGATGACTTGCGGGAAATGGTTGAACAAAACATAGGAATCAGTGTATTGCCACATCTGTATATACAAAGCATGTGCAGCCGGCGCAGTATTAAAGCAGTTCCTTTCAAAAATACCAGCATCGAGCGAACTATTGGAATTGTCTATAAAAAAGGCCGCCATATGTCGGCGGCATCATTGGAACTTATTGAAAAACTACGTAATTTTTTTACTAAACATCAATAGTAAAATGGTTTTGTTGATAAAAAATTTGTTGTACGCAATATATATAATATGCAGTGGCTGCGGGATGTATATCATACGGTCAAGATAATTCTATTTAAGTTCTCTGCTTACCTGAGCATAAACCAGCAGGGTAAATACGATGGTTCCTCCAATTATATTACCTATTCCTGTAGGAATGAGGAACCGGAAAAAATAATCATATAAATTGGCACCACCATGCAATACTTCATAGGCTAATTCACATGAGCCGACTACAACATGAGCAAATCCGCCGAGAGAAATAAAATAAGTGAAAAATAAAATTAGGAAAAAGCTAAAGCTTTGGGACATAGGCATCATCCAAACAATAGCAGCAATTAGAATACCAGCAGGTATCCCCTGGACTATATTTTGCATTGGAGCCATATGAACAACATGCAGGGCAATAGAATGAAGCGATGCCGTAAGTTCCGGTGATATGAAAGCAGGA
The DNA here is from genome assembly GCF_015732155.1 of Pectinatus sottacetonis. Classification (NCBI taxonomy): domain Bacteria; kingdom Bacillati; phylum Bacillota; class Negativicutes; order Selenomonadales; family Selenomonadaceae; genus Pectinatus; species Pectinatus sottacetonis. Next base: position 544,278 of record NZ_WIQK01000001.1, on the reverse strand, counting down.
CTGGATAAAAATAAGGCAGCGAGTAATGTTCCTAAGAGGTTTGACAAGAATACTAATCCCCATAGCCTAAGTATTTGCACAATTTTTCTGCCAGAAAAATCCTTGAAAAGAGGAATAACTGTTGTGATAGTATTTTCTGTAAAAAGCTGCATGCGGCCTAGGATAACAATAATAAAACCTGCTGTATAGCCAATACTGGTTATTAAGTTACTCCATGGAGCATGGGGAAGATACATAGTTAAAACAGCTTTGAACAAAAAAGAAAAAGAAATTACGATACCAGCAGCAAAACCGGAATAGACTAATGATTTTGTTGGTCTTGCCAGTTCTTCATCGCCATCGCGGCGGATAATTTCAAATAATAAATGTGGGGATAAACGTTCATGTTCTTCAAGCACAACTTGTTCCTGACATGAAAGCTGCATTTGTATATGGGGATTTTCCTGTCCCTTGATTTTTATAATATTTTTAGCCATATTTACAGCAGAACATCTCTGTCGGATGTTAGCTGTTCTCACCTCGCTTATAGATAAATTGTTCCGATTATGTAACTGCAGCATAGTGTTTAGAAAGAGTATTGTTAGTATAATATATTTTGATATATATTAGTAATATACAAGATAATCGGAAATTAATAATTATGTACTGAAAGCTTTATATTATAGGATACCGCATGTAAAGTTTATGCAATACTAACGTTACAGAAATTGTAATACTATATATTCTGCAATATAACAGTACAATCACAAATTGTCAACAGGTAAGAACATTGTTGATTGCCTTTGCTACGCCAGAGTGATCACAATCTGTTGTTATAAATGATGCAATATTTTTTACTTCGGGAGCAGCATTTCCCATAGCAGCAGAATTGGTAGGAAACTCTTGAAACATACTCAAATCGTTGAGTCCGTCACCAATAACCATGACTTCATTTTCCTGGATATTATCCTGTTCTGCAATTTTGTGAAGAATATTTCCTTTGGTTGCTGTTTTTTCATTAATTTCTACATTAGTTGTAAAACTGCCAGAAACAGCAATATCGTCAATAATTTTGAGTTTTTCTTTTAAGTTATGGATAGACAAAGGATTATCACTGTAGCTGATAAATTTTGCTATATTAATATTCTGCATTATTAAGTCATTCATATCTTTTATATAGTGTATTTGATGAAAATGAGTATTGCAGAGAGTATAAAAAATCCTTTGCAATAAACTGTAATCAGCATGATAGACATGTGCCCGTTTCATAAAACCGAAAAAAAACTTCAAGCGCGAATCAGCGGTATAGCAACCTCTATTTGTATACATTTCAATAGCAAATTTACCATCCGCTTTCATAAAATCAAGGATTTCTCTGGCTTTTTCCTTAGAAAAATAAATACCATTGATACATTGCCCATCTTTGTTATAGTATTCGGCACCGTTCATGGTTATGCATTCACACGAAATATTATACTTACTGAGAATAGTATGTACTTCCTTATAGAATCGTCCGGTGGCTACTACAAAACGAATGCCATGTTTTTGTGCAGCATGGATCATAGCACAATTTTCTGGAGAAAGAATATGTTTTCTGTTTATTAAAGTGCCATCCATATCAGCAGCTATGAGCTTTATCATATTTAAAAACTCCTTATATTAATGTTTCGACGGGTGTAAGATGTTATTTTATATAATAAAATGAAATGCTATAATGATTATATTGACATTATATTTGCAATTCATTGATATATTCACAAATATAATTATTTATCACAAATATAGAAATTGCAAGATTTATCTTTGTGAGATCAAAAATAATTGAAACTTTTTTGCAATGTATACCATATACAGGATTTCCTAAAGTTCTTAATGCAGTGTTTACAGCAAAAAAAGTGTTCGATGAACGGGGAATTTCTTTATAAAAATTAGTTTTAAATTATAATTGGTACAACAGAAATTGCAAATAAACTTAAACCTGATGACTGGTTTTGGTTATTCTAATATGAAACGGTTAAAGGCAAGTTAGCTTTATTTCCAAAATAACAATGGATAGAATTGTTATGGTGAAAGAGAGGGATATATATGAGTTTAATCGATTGGTTTACTAGTTTGTTCGTAAGAGAATCTAAGCATTACGTTTTTACGTCAGTTCCTTCTGATGTGGAAAAAATTGAATTTAAAGAAGGACAGCAATATTTTCGCTTGCGTCTGGCAGAGATGTTTCTGAAAGATGATCGTAAACTATTTCGTACCTATGTTCCTGTTGTTTCTTCTGTTGTAGAATTGCAATTTGGTTCTAATGCTGCACAACAGTTACCTAATGTTGCGGGACCGTTATCGTTAAGCCTCAGTGAAAATTCATTGGGAAAAGGGGTGGAGCTTAATTATCCTCTGACTAATTTAGTACCCTATCGCGGTGGTACTGTATCTATAAGTGCTGCATTACTATCCTATTGCAGAAAAGATTATTTGCAATCTTTTCTGAACCTTGCTAATGGTATTTCCAGTTTGCTGACAATTGGACAACTATCTACTACATTAAAAGTGGTGGATAGTACAGTTCGGGCCATTCAGGATCTGCTTGATGGTGGGGATAAGGATGTTCGTTTGGTATTTCACAATACTTATTCTGGGACGGATAGCTTGGGAGGAGTATCATTATCAAATGGCTATTTTGTAATTATTGGGACGGATGCAAATAATTTTGCTACAAAAAAATTGTTCGTAAAAAATTCACAGTTGCAGTTTGGTGATGATGCAGCATCGGCTAAGCCGCTTACAGGATATGATTATATGCTGTTCAGCATAGAGGCTGCACTGCACCGTGATGATTTTCGTTATTTTGACGAATATGATGGACTGCTTGATATGGCAATTGAAAAAGGCATAACTGATAAAACTGCAGGTGATGCTGTTATTCGCGCGGCAATACTGGCGGTATTTAAGTCAAATGATTTAACATATGTCGATAAAACGAGAGTCGCTGTAGCACTTAAAAAAGAATATGAAGATCGTATTTCATTACGGGGTAATGGATATGAAAAGAGTCCACAGTGGTTACAAAGTAAGATAACGACGATTGATCCAGAACTTACTTTGGACAAAATATCTCCAATATTAGAAGAATATAAATCAGACGATAGATTACTTGTCGATAAGATCATTGAATTAGTCAGCAAGGATAAAATATAGGTATATATTATTTTTTGCAGAGTAAAAAAATAATAAAGTAATTTTGTATGTTACTATTATAAATTATGTTTATTTAGTGAAATATATTGTTTGGGTATAAATTTCAGCTGATAAAATCTTGCAAAGTAAATGGCTCCTCCTGCTAGATGTTGGTCTGGATATCAGGCTTTTATGGCCCAGCGCATTTTTGTAGAATGGGCGCGACTGTTACGAATACATTCTTCTTTAGACGGGCGGAGTACATCTTTAGCAATTTGGTTGTAGATTCCACGATGATAGAATTCTTTAAAAGCTTTTTTTACTAATCTGTCTTCACCGGAATGAAAAGTTAAAATGGCAACTCGTCCTTTTGGTTTTAATACATGGGGAAGTTTTGCCAAAAAATCATATAATGCCTCATATTCATGATTTACGTCAATGCGTAAAGCCTGAAAAGTTCGCGCACTTGCTTTTTTTATGGCAAGTTCTCTGTCTTTATAAGGCAGATGAGCCAAAGCTTTTTTTATTTCATTATGTAATTTTTTAGTTGTATCTATAACTTGATTTTGTCGGATATCTTCAGTTATGACTTGGGATATTTCATAGGCAAATGGTTCATCGGCATTATCAATGAGCATTCCTTCAAGTTCAGGTTGTGTAATGTCTTGCAGGCGTTCAGCGGCAGAAATTCCTGTCTGGGGATTTAATCGCAGATCAAGGGGGCCGTCATTTTTATAAGAGAAACCTCTATCAGGATTATCTATCTGCATAGAAGATACGCCTAGATCAGCAAGGACAAAATCAAATAGTCCAGCTGATTGGGAAAGCTCATCTATACATGAAAAATTCATTAATTTAACAGTCAGTGTATTTTCGTCAAATCCTTCTTTGTACAGACGTTTTTTTGTTTTTTCTGATTCTAGCGGATCAACATCGCAGGCATAAATATGTCCATGGTGATTAAGCTTTTTTAACATTTGCAGTGTATGTCCGCCGTAGCCAAGTGTAGCATCCAAGCCAATCATTCCAGGATGTATTTGTAAGAAATCCAATATTTCGTTTACCATTATAGGAATATGCATACCTGCTGGTGTACTGCCCTTATTGATAACTTTTTCCACTATGCCGGAGTATTTTTCAGGATGAAGTTCCTTGTATTTTTCCTTAAACTGGCGTGGATATTTTCCTTTATATCTTATGCGTCGTTTATGTGGGAGAGAGTCATTAGAATTTATTATGTCAGTCATTGTAAACTTCCTTTGATATATTTTATGGTAACTACCCTATCAAGATAATACCGCCTTTTTTTGTGTAGCCTGTGTCCCAGAGTTGATCTAAAGACAACCAGCGGTAATTACCGTAGCTTACTGCTTTTACCATGAGTATATTCCCCAGTTCTTTGTAACCGGCCAGCCAGAACCAATGCCATACATAATCACTGAGAACAGGGTTCTTATGCTTGAGATTTAAATACGGAACAGGCATTTTTTTATCAATCTGCTGACGCACCAATGCTTTATATTTTTCCAAAGGGCAATTAGCGTAAATGCCTTGAAATTTTATATTTTCTTCGTGGTTATCGTGAAGATATTCTTTAAAGCCATTGATAAATATTTCTAAAGTATCTATACCGCGGATACGTGGTGATAAATATGGCTTCATTATGTTGGAGAAATGTATATAATCTTTTTGAGTGATATTGTCTGTGTTATAAGGATATAAAATTTTTTTTTGAAAAAACATGGCAAAGTATATACAAATATCGCAGGCTGTTACTGCACCGCAGCCGCCGAGTTTCATCCAATAGTCTGTAAACCAGTCTTGATTGCCGCCAATAGCATTATCTACTTTAAAAAGGGACAATTCATTCATAAGTATCTCCTTGATTTTTAGATTTATTTATAATAATAATCTCATTATATAATACTATTCTAATACTATTTATGTTATTTGCAAATAAAAAAAAATAAACTTTTATATATTATCATATTTATATTTGACTTTGCATATATAAATATGATAATATATAAATAATTTGATTACACTTTAAGGAGAAACTTATATTATGTCTTTACATTATGCTCTACTGGGAATGTTGATGCGTAAATCGATGACTGGTTATCAGCTCAAGCAGAAATTTGAGTCATCAATTATATTTTTTTGGAATGCACATATAAGCCAGATCTATAGAGAACTTAATAAGATGGAAAAAAAACATTGGGTATCATTTATAATTGAACCCCAGTCAGGAAAACCTGATAAAAAAATTTATTCTATAACTTCTTCGGGAAAAGAAGAATTTATACAGTGGATCCGGGATTTTTCCAATAGACCAGAAGAAACTATTAAAAGTGAATTATTGACAAAGATATTTTTTGCTGAAAATATGGAAATGGAACAATTGAAATATGAATTTAAACGATTTATCAAGGACAAGCAAAATGAATTAAAAGGATATAGTGATATAGAAGAATGTATCAAAGGAAAATGTGATGATAAATTATATTTATTTGGGAATATGACTTTACAGCGTGGTATTAAATCTGCTGAAGCTGATATTTTGTGGGCAGAAGATTGTCTAAACAAAATAAAAGAATATATATTAGGAAAAAAAGGAGAAAAATAATATGAAAATTCTAACTATTAACGGCAGTCCCAGAGGAGAAAAAGGAAATACCCACCAAATGGTGAAAGCTTTTTCAGCTGGGGCAGAAAAAGCTGGTGCCCAGGTGACACATATATTTTTAGCTGAAAAAAAGATTGGACATTGCCGGGGTTGTTTTAACTGCTGGTTTAAGACACCAGGAAAATGTATCATAAAAGATGATATGGAAGAAATAAATGCTGTGTGTGCTGATGCGGATATTTTATTACTGGCATCCCCACTTTATGTTGATAATATAACGGGACTAATGAAAGATTTTATAGATCGCCGGGTAATGAATGCTGACCCTCATTTTAACAAAGATAATAATGGCGAGTGCCGTCATTTTAAGAGAGCGAACTATAAGGCACCAAAGCTTATTTTTATGTCTAATTGTGGTTTTCCGGAACGGTCTCATTTTCAGGCAGTTTCACTTTGGATAAAAAGGGCAGCTTTAAATATGAAAGCTGAAATTTTGGGAGAATTTTATACTTCACAGGGGAGCCTATTACAGAACCATACATTCATGTTAAAACCTATACTATACCGCTATTTTAAAAATATGGCAAAAGCAGGGGAAGAAGCTGTAACCAGAGGAGAAATTTCTGAGGAAACAAAGCAGAAATTATCAAAGAAATTTATACCCGATGAAGTTTATATAAAACATGCCAATAAATTTTTTGACGATATGCTTGCCAAGATAAATTAAAAGTAATAATGATTTTTTGATTTAAAAGAAGGTGGCTTTTATGCGTAAAACTTTCCGAAATGAAAATGTATTGTAATTACATAGATATTCGGGAGGATAGAAGTGAATAGTTCTAAGAAGATTTATAAATTAACAAAAGCAAAATGGCGTAAGATAAGTAAATATTTTCCTACGGAGCTGACAACAAATGAATTCAGTAATTCTAGAGATGTCTACAGAATTGTAAGCGGTATTGTATGGGTTGCCAGTAGTAATTTACCGTGGCGGGAAATGCCTGCTGAATATGGTGACTGGGAAACAGCATATGACTTTTTTGTGAAAAGTAAAAAGTATAATTTATGGCCGAAGGTTTTCAGCGACATAGATAAAACAATAGACTACCAAAAACTATATTTTACTATGCCGCATGGAAGTGAAACATTATTGTGTCATTTCTTTATATAGATGCCAAAAAGTATTTTGTAAATGGCTGTTTAATAAAAAACAGGGGCAGAATTTTAAATATTCTTGTCCCTGTTTTTTATCTTGTCACGATGAGTATAATGGATTTGCTTTTCTGATCATAGAGCCATATGTTTTTTTTAATTGAGTAAAAGCGGTGGCTACTTCCAATGGGATATCTACATGGGCAATATAGTTTTTTCCCCTTGGACCATAACCTGTTTTGTTATCAGATAGTCGGGGAATTTCGCCCATCAATAAGGTAATATATTGTTCTATGGACCACATACCAGGAATATTGTGTTCAAAAGCAGGCTGGCCGTTTTTTATAGTGATATTTGCTGTATAAGCAGCAAAATTGATAATGGTTATATCGGTTTTTAAATATTTTCTAAGACCCGCTTCCATGCGTTTTTGCATAGTAGCATCCTGTGTAATGATCATATTATTAAACGGGATTTTGTGGGTTTGGAGTAATGACAATAGGTAAGTTATATTATTACCACAATTTGTTGATCTGCATTCTAATAAATCGGGTGTTACGTTATATTTATATTTTAAATATAACGTAAAGATTTCGGCTTCCGATAGCTCTGCTGTTTGTATACCAGGGCAGACTATCTCTGCCTGATGGCGCAAATTATTTGTTGTATGGCCGGCACCACCGACAATGATGTATTTCTTGGCAATTTTATTTTTTATGGCGGCCGCCATTATGTCACCGCCTGATATAATGCTGCCGCCAAAAAGAACCATTATATCAGCTTGCAGTAAACCGTATTTATCATTTAATTCAGATGCAGTTAAAGCTTTTAAATTACGTTCGCCGCAGAATTGGCCCAGTAAATTGATATTTTTTATAATTTCTTTCATAATGCCTCCTATTAGATTAATTTTATAGCAGGGCGGCATAAAAATACAAGTAATTTATAATCGAATAATTATGTGTTATTATATTATTATAAATAATTATAAAGAGGGTTATTGCTATGGTGCATAATCTTAAAGGGCTTACTATCAATGAATTAGCTAAGAATAAAAAATTTTGTCGTGAAATTGATAAAATTTTGCAAAAAAATCCGCAGTTAAATAAAAAAATGTTTTCTTTACCTAAAGAGTATAAAATATTTTTTAAAGATAATACTCTTTGGACGGAAATATATTGTTACAAAATAGCACTTATTTTTTCTGTAATTGAAACGAAAAAGCCGGATATCATGGAATGTATGAAAAAAGTCTTAAAAAAATGCTATAAAAATATCTATAATTACATTGCTGCTGCAGATGAGTATGTATCTTTTGATGAATTTTTTTATGAGGAATTAACCCATTCTTTTAACTTGGATAGAAAAGACTATCCAGCAAATATACCTCAGGATTTTCATTGTATAGCATGTCGAGTTATGAACATAAATAAAGTATCGTTTAGTGTATTTTTGCTAATAACAAATTTATTGGGAAAGAAATTTAAACCACCTGGAAGATATAGTGAAGGTTTCTTATCACTATATCATGGAAAACTTGATGAAACAAAAAAGGTAAGTACGTTTGAATCGATAGAGCTTAATGCAAAACAAAAAGAATTATTAAAAAAAATACAATTGGTTCTTAAAGATAAACTGCAATATATACCACATAATCTGGATGAGCTTTTTTCTCATAATACTATGAAACCTGATAATATACTACGTCTTTATTATAAAAAATATTTCAGTGAATTTCCTTTTGGAAGTATTAGTAATATTTTAATAAGTCAGAGTTATATACAGGAAATGCTGAAATTATTAGTATGTGATATATATTATCCTGAAAAAGTAGAAATAACACCACAGTATGAAGATTTTATAATGAAGTTTATATATATTGGATTTTTTAGCAGGGCCTGCGCCAAGGAATATGCTGCTTTGCGCAGCAGCAGTATAAAATATATAAAAAAAGATATTATGCAAAAAGCAGAGAAATCCCAGCCCAAAATAAAGGAAAAAACCGATCCAGATTTAAGAGAAAAAAAATTACATGCATTAGAAAAAGAACTTTTTACTGCAAAAAGAAAGTTTGCTGTGAGAAATGCTGATGCAGATAAGCTGATTTTTTCATATAAACAGCAGTTAAAGGATTCAGATAAAATAATTGTGTCACTGCGAAAAAAAATTTCTTCTTTGCAATGGAAATTGAAACAATGCAGGGTAATAAAACAAGTACAGATACCATTTATAGATAGGCTTGGTATAGAGAAAATAAGAAAAGAATTAACAAAAAAGAAAATAGTTATTATAGCAGGGTTTTTAGAATGGCAGCAAAGGATAAAAGTCAAAAACCCTGAATTTGTATTTATAAGTGCAACTGATGTTGCGTTTGACATGAATTTGCTGGATAATGCCGATATAGTAGTCATAAATGTTAAACATGCTGGACATAGTCAGACACTCAAGGCAAAAAATTATGCTAAAAAACATGGGAAAAAATATATATTAATTGGAAATACAAATGAAAAACAGCTGCTGGAACAAATTTGGTGGGCATTAAATAAGTAATATGGTTATTGCATATTTTTCTTTTATTGTATATGATAATGGTTATCAACTATTAATAACCATCGTGTATGGAGAATTTTATGGAAATCAGTAAAATAGAAAAGCTTATCTATAATAAATATTATTAGTATATTTCCCCTTTTAATTAATGAAAGAACATTGTTTCTCCTATTCCCATGAAGAGACCTAAAATACCCGAACCGATCAGGACAAGTATTACACCAATATTTTTCTTTACTGCGATAATGGATATGGTTAGGATTATTAGTCCGCTGAAGTCAAAAGCCAGGAGCTTATTTGGTATACCTTCAGTATTCCAGAGTGCCAGCACAATAAAACTTATACCGGCTGCGCAGATCAGCGCAATTACAGCAGGGCGCAGTCCATTCAAAGCACCTTTTACTATACCGATATCGCCGTATTTTAAGAAAAGTCGTGCCAGTATGATGCCGATAATCAATGATGGAGTGACAAAGCCGGCTGTAGCAGCTATTGCTCCGCTGATCCCGGCAATTTTCATGCCTGCAAATGTTGAGGCATTTATACCAATTGGTCCCGGTGTCATTTGGGAGATGGTGAATATATTAACGAATTCGCTCATACTCAGCCAGTGATGAATATCAACTACCTGTGCCTGAATAAGAGGCATTGATGCATAGCCGCCGCCAACACAAAAAAGGCCTACTTTAACAAATTCTGTAAAAAGTTCTAAATAGATCATTATAAAAGCTCCTGTCAATTATATTTTTTTGCCCGTAAAAAAAATAAGCCGATAAGTCCGTCTATAAAGACTAAATACATAATATTTATATTAAAAAATAATGCGGCGATAAAAGTACCCGTCAAAATCAGTAAGGGAATTAGCAGTTTTTTCTCTATTTCTTTTTTTATCATGTTAATAGCTACATTAACTATCAGAGCTGTTGCACCGCATTGCATTCCTTTTAATATATACTGTATATATCGGTTGGCTGCAAAAAAATTATAAAAATATGCAATAATGGATAATGTTACTAATGGAGGTAAAACTGTGGCCAATAGAGCCGTTAGTGTCCCTTTGATGCCTGCCATGCGATAACCTAGAATAATTGATGCATTGACTGCTACGACTCCTGGCATGGATTGACTGACGGCAACAAGACTGAGCGTTTCTTTGTCATCGAGCCAGCCGTATTCGTCAACGTATTTTGCTTTTAGCAGCGGGATAATTACATATCCGCCACCGACAGTAAAGGCACTGATCAGAAAAGTGGATTTAAATAGCTGCCAATAAAAATGCAGATCAGGTTTTTTATTAGCAAATTTTTTAGTGATCATAATAAGACTCCATTCCTGTTTTTAATGTAGAATTAAAATATTGTTTTACAATTGTCAAATATATTATATACATGTATAATATATTTGACTAATATATTTGCCATAAGTATAAAATATTTTTTACAAAGTTGCAAGGAGAATAAAGAGTTATTTATGAAATTTAAAAACTTGGATGAAATAGATGAAAAAATTTTACAATATCTTTCTGAAAATGGACGTATGACTAATGCTGAACTTGGCCGCAGTGTAGGACTTACAAGAGCTGCTGTACGAGAACGAGTCAATCAACTTGTCAAACGTGGGATCATTGAACATTTTACGATTGTAGTCAATCCATTAAAAGCGGGTAAACAGTTGTCATTATTTTTTGATATTGCAGTAGAATGGAGTTATCTTGATAGTGTAGCGGAGAAACTTCTAGCAACGGAAGAAGTTACAAATGTTTATGCGATGAGTGGAAAACCGCATCTGCATGTACATGCATTATTGGATACTCAGGAACATGCAGCAAAGTTTATGCAGACGCTGAAAAAAACGGAAGGAATTGTTTCAGTGGAAACAGAACTGCTTTTAACACGCTATAAAGAACGTGACAGCTTATTGATTTAAAATTTTTCGGCACTTTTAGTAAATGTAAGTTGGTATCTGCTAGTCAGGATAACTATAGTTAAATAGAAGTTATAAAAAGAGTTTGTCAAACGTAAACATGCAAAAAATGCTGCTTTTGTCTAGCCTTAAAAGGTAGATGATTAAATAGCGATGCTGGTCGACATAAATAAAACAGAAAAAATTAATAAATTACTTTGTTATGCTGTAACAATATATAATATATTATATAGCAGTGATTATAGAAATTATGTTTTATTGACTTTGAAGTAAAAAAAACATATAATATAACAAATTGCACAGTACGCGTTAACAATAATCAACGCACTTTCTAACCCATAGGGTGGAGAGTGCGTTTTTTTAACCCTCCCCCTAGAAATCAATAATTATTATCAGGAGGTTCTTAATTTGTTAAATATGATTCCGAAAGAAATAAAAACAGCTTTATTGATGGCGGCCAGTCTTTTTATGGCAATGCTGGATGGAACAATAGTGATTACTGCCCTGCCGAGAATGGCACAGTATTTTAATATGAGTATGGCTACGGTTTCGTTGCTTATAAGTGCTTATTTAATTACATCGGCTATTTTTATTCCACTAAGTGCATGGATGGTAAGCCAATTTGGCAAGAAAAAGATCTGGCTTGCTGCTGTGTTTATTTTTACTTTAAGTTCACTGGCTAATGCTGTGGCTCCCAATTTTTGTTTTTTATTGCTGACTAGAATTATCCAGGGAATATCCAGCTCGCTTATGCTGCCAACAGCGCGATTGATAGTATTAGAAAAAGCACCGACAGCAAGATTATTGGAAATGGTGAGTTATCTTATATGGCCGGCGTTGATAGCACCGGTAATAGCACCTCTGGTAGGAGGCTTCATTATTACATACTGGAGTTGGCAGTGGATATTCCTTATTAATATTCCTATAGGATTGGTGATAATTTTGCTGGGAATTGTATTAATTGATGCTGATGAAGTAAATTCCCAAACTGGTTTTGACCTTTTAGGTTTTATAGAAATTGCTGTTTCATCTGGTATAATATTATTAGGGGCAGAGCTGGCTACACATGGCAGAAATTATTGGTATGCAGCTTTAGGCCTGGTTATAGCAGGTATAGTATTGGGCTTTATTGTTTACAGGCACTTGCAAAAAACATCTGTTCCCTTGTTTTCTGTCAATGCACTGAAGATAACTTCTTTTAGGATTTGCCAGACGAGTGGCTCTGTTTTATGGCTGTGTGTCGGAGCACTGCCATATATTCTTACTATTTTTTTGCAGACGATCTTTCATTGGTCTGCCATAAAAGCAGGCAGTTATGTTTTGTTTATTTTTATCGGAAATATAGGCATAAAACCTTTTACAAACTTTATTATTCGTAGGATTGGTTATCGGAGTTCCCTGTTAGTTTCATTTGGAATGATATTTATTACTTCGATAGCTTTGGCATTTATCACTAATGATACTATTGCCGGGTATATAATAGTACTTGCAGTGATTTCAGGGGCAGGTCGTTCATTGGCTTTAACTAATTACAGTGGCTTATGTTTTTCTGAAGTTAGTCCAGAAGACAGAAATAGTGCTAACACCCTGAATGCTGTTATCCAGACATTATCACAAGGCTTGGGGATATCCCTTATCACTGTGGTTATTAATCTTTTACAGATAATTGTTTCTATCAGTGTAGCTTATAAATTAGGATTTATATTTCTTGGATTATTAATGATTCCACCTGTATGTGAAGTGTTTTTGCTTCCTAAAAGTATTGGTCAGTTTACGCTTACTAAGCAGTAAAGTTATATGTATTAAAAAATATGGAGAAAATAATGTGGTTCTAAAAACAGCACGATTGATTTATCACCACACTAATAAAGATATACCATGGCCACTAATGGGAGATATCAGAACAGAGTATGTATCTTGTTTAATTAATAGGCAGTAAAAACCAGGGAGCTGTCGCCCACGAACATTTTTAGTCATAAATATGCAGTATATTATCCCAGTCTGCTTATAAGAGTTTTGAGATGTTTAGCATTTTATGAAATTAATGTCATTAATGCGGCAGCTCCCTTAAGTTTTTATCAGCACATTGACAAAAAGTATTTATGAAAGCTGGTATCATCTGTAAGTTCAGGATGAAATGATGTTGCCAGCATATTTTTCTGTCGGGCAGCAACTATGTTACTGTTTACTTTTGCCAGAATGCTCACACTATCAGTAACTGACTCGATATACGGAGCCCGGATAAACACTAATGGTAATTCATATGGTGCTATACTGGAAATTAATTTTTGGGTTATAAAACTATCCAGCTGACTTCCGTATGCATTACGCCGCACAGTAATATCCATAGTATTAAGATAGGTGTTTTTTTGTCCGCAGATTTTTTTAGCCAGTAAAATCATTCCGGCACAAGTACCCCATACGGGTAATCCATTTTGTATAGCTTTATTTAAAGGTTCCATTAGTTTAAAATCAGTAAGCAGTTTGCCGATGGCTGTAGATTCTCCGCCGGGTATAATAATACCATCTATTTCTTTTAATTCATTAATATTGCGGATTTCCTTATGACCTGCGCCGAGTTGTTCTAATTTGTTTAAATGTTCAGCAACAGCTCCCTGTAGAGCCAGTACCCCAATAGTTTTCATTTTACCAGCCTCTGTTTGCTAATTTTTCTTCTTCCGGTAGCGTTTCGATGTTGATACCGACCATGGCTTCTCCCAGATCTTCTGAAATAGCAGCTAATTTTTTCGGGTCGTTATAATATGTAGTTGCTTCAACAATGGCTTTAGCTCTTTTGGCCGGATCACCTGATTTGAATATACCTGAACCGACAAAAACACCGTCAACACCAAGCTGCATCATAAGTGCTGCATCGGCAGGTGTTGCTATTCCACCGGCAGCAAAGTTAACGACAGGAAGCTTACCGTTTTCATGGACATATTTTATTAACTCAAACGGGGCACCAAATTCCTTGGCAATATGCATAAGTTCCATAGCTGATGCTGTTTGTACTCTCCTCATGTCATTTTTCATTGTGCGCATATGGCGTACAGCTTCAATGACATTGCCGGTACCTGCTTCTCCTTTTGTCCTGACCATAGAGGCACCTTCACCTATTCTCCGCAATGCTTCGCCCAGATTTCTGGCTCCGCAGACAAAGGGAATTTTAAAAGAAGCCTTATCAATGTGGTTTACATCATCAGCCGGAGTCAGAACTTCTGACTCATCAATATAATCAATGCCAATAGCTTCAAGGATTTGTGCTTCTACAAAATGGCCTATTCTTACTTTTGCCATGACTGGAATAGATACGGCATTTTGTATTTCGCGGATCATTTTGGGATCAGACATTCTGGCTACGCCGCCTTCACGTCTTATATCAGCTGGTACGCGTTCTAATGCCATTACTGCTACAGCACCGGCATTTTCGGCAATTTTTGCCTGTTCAACATTGGTGACATCCATAATGACACCGCCTTTTAACATTTGTGCTAGATTCTTGTTTAATTGAGTTCTTTTTTCCATGTTAGTATCTCCTTATAGTTGACAAATTGTAAAAAATCATTAAAACATATATAATTGTATCAGCACAATTATATATGTTTTTTAATAAATTTTCTTATTTTACCAATAAAACAGGAGGAATGCAAGATTAAAGAAGAAATAAATATTTTTGTATCGATACAATTATCAAAGAAAGATAAAGAGCCATTATATGTACAACTTTATGATCAGTTATTGACCATGATTCATACTGGACGGCTTGGTTCAGGCTGTAAACTTCCTCCTGTAAGAAAATTGGCAAGGTATTTATCTATCAATCCCGGGACGATAGTCAATGCCTATAAGGAATTGGAAAAAAATGGTTTTATTTTTTCGTCAGCTGGGAGTGGCAGCTATGTTTCCAGCCAAACTTTGCGACAGCACAGTGCTGCTGATTATGAATTTGCGACAGATAATATTTATATGGATGAAGTATTAAAACCGCAAAAAAATAGTCAGGCAGTGAATATGAGCAGTATTTCACTTAACCCTGATGTAATTTCTGTTGAGCAATTGAAAAAAATTTTCATAGAAGTTCTTGATCGTGATCAAGGACGTGCGTTTAGTTATCAGGACAGCCAGGGATTCCTTCCACTGCGGGAGTCAATAGCAGCTAATCTGCGTAGTATTAATATACATACAAGTGCTAAAAATTTACAGATAATTTCTGGTGCCCAGCAAGGGATAGATATAGTGGCACGTGCTCTTTTGAAACATGGAGATTACGTATTCACGGAATCTCCCACTTACCCTGGGGCAATTGCATCATTTCTTGCCAATGGAGCTAAAATAATTGACATTCCGTTGGAACAAGATGGTCTTGATATGAATGTTTTGGAAAAAAATTTACAGCAGTTTCATCCTAAACTGATATATCTCATGCCTGTATTGCAAAATCCTTCAGGCTGTTCATATAGTCTAGCCAAGCGTGATAAAATAATAAAATTAGCGCAGAAACATAACGTAATAATTTTAGAGGATGATTATATAAGTGAGCTTTCTTACAGAACAAAATTATTGGCACCGTTAAAATCAATTGATCGGCATGATAATGTTATCTATTTGAAAAGCTTATCAAAGATTTTTATGCCGGGATTGCGATTAGGTTTTTTGACCATGCCGGAATATTTAGCAGCCAAACTACTCAACGTTAAGTATATAACGGATATATCTACTTCTGGTTTTACCCAGCGTATATTTGATCTTTATTTGCGGGAAGGTTATTGGGAAAAGCACATTAAGGATATTAGGCGTATCTATAAGACTCAGTTCGAATTTGCCTATAAAACAGCAAGGCAGTATTTTCCGTGTGATGTTACCTGGCATAATCCAGAAGGGGGGCTATCGTTTTGGCTTAAATTACCAGAGCGGTTTAAGTCAAAGGAGTTTTGCCGGAAAGCTAAAGAAAATAATCTACTGATTACTGATGGAACCAATTTTTATCCACAGCATATGGATACACGGCATATACGTATAAGTTTTGCTACACTTTCTCTGCAGGAAATAGAAACAGGTATGCGGATTCTCGGTGCTATGTTTACTAAATAATATGGTATTTTTCCCAAGTTAAAGTGCTGCATAGCTGGCAAAACACAAGTTTTCTAAAAGCATATGAATAAAGTGATTTGGAAAATCATTAGTTAAATTGCAAATAAAATTGAGGAGAACAGTTTAATTAAATGCGTAATATTATTTGGAGAGTGAGTTATGAAAAAAGTTATATGCGGGCTGTTGCTGTTCACTACTGTAATTAGCATTGTTTTTGTTTTGGTTAATTGTAAAGCATACGGAAAAATTCCGTCACCGACGGGATTAAAAATACCTGTTCTAAGTTGTAGTAGTCATAGTATTTGGCTTATTTGGAACCGGTCTGATAATTCACAGATTGCATATTATAATATTTATGTTGATAATAAAAAGGTAGGTAATACTAAAAACTTGTCCGCTGAAATTGGTATAAAACATATCCAAAAATTTCAAAGTGAAAATAGAAAATTAGCGAAAAATTTAATTTCTTTTCATAGCTTTAATGTAGAAAATTTGCAACCAGATACGGATTATTATTTTAAGGTGTCTGCTGTAGATATTAATGGTAGGGAATCTGTGGTTAGTGTTGCTGTGAAGGGACATACTCCATCCAATGAGAAAAATGTAATTAAGATAACAGATTTTGGGGCAATAGGGGATGGAATTACGGTAAATACTACTGCTTTGCAAAAAGCAATCAATGCCTGTCCGTTTGCAGGTACTTTGGAAATACCTAGAGGAAGTTTTGTTACAGGATCAGTAAATCTCAAAAGTGATATGACGTTACAGCTTGATCAAGGAGCCGTTCTTATAGGATCTGGAAAAGCAAGTGATTATATATTGAAAAAAAATAATCATTATACTGGAATGCTAAATGCTGATAGTATAAGTAATATCCGTATCATTGGCAAGGGGACTATTAGTGGGAATGGTTGGAGAAAGGATAATACAGGGCACTATTATCTGAAGGCAAATAATAAAAGTGATGAAAATGTATTAAATATAGGAATATTGGCTAAAGCGCAGACAGAATCATTGCTTAATAAAAAATATGATTTTAAAACTGCTTATAACAGTCGTTCCAGTGTATTGGTTTTTCATAATGTCCATAATATATATTTGGCGGGAATTACATTAACCAATCCATCTATGCATATGATTGTTGCAAATAATTGTAATAATATGCGTTTAAATAATGTAAAAGTCATGACATATAATTGTAATAATGGGGATGGTATTGATTTTTCCGGAACTGATCTGCTTATAGCAAATTCTTATTTTGATTAAATGGGAGCCGCACACTCGTGACTTCAGTCAGAGTTAGGCGACTAAACTAGTCAGTATGTATAGAAATATGCATATAGAGATTGGCAAAGACCAATCCAATACTGCCTGAAATGCTGGAAACTCCTAAAGACAGCATAGCCACAACGCTAAGATGAAACAAGCTCAAACGTGACGGCGACGAAAGTAAAAAAAATATGCTGTATGGTGCAAGGTTAAACCCTAAACACTAAGAAAATGGACAATCAGCAGGAAAGCTCCGAACAGGAGAATCCCCAACGACTATTCCTCTTGAGGGAAGTACAGCCAAGCGGCTGGAAGTGGGCAGACCTTAACGGATAATGCCGAAGGACAAGATATAGTCTGTGCTTTATGGAAACATAAAGGAGTTCATAAGAGAACCGCATAGGAAGCAGCGAGCCCGTGTGAACGACACCTCCCCCATACGACTAAAAAAGAACTTACGATTCTTATATATGTTACTGCAAAGAACTTGCTTTTCTAAAGCCTGCATGTTAAGTTTAAAATAATCAGGCAATAATCTTGTAAAGATAAAAAGAAAAGTGAGCAATCATGGAAAAAGCCTTCAAATTTAGGATATACCCCAACAAAACACAAGAACTACTGCTGCAAAAAACATTTGGCTGCGTAAGATATGTTTTTAATCACTATCTCGACATGCGAATCAAAGCATACAATAATGATAAAACCACACTTACCTATACCAAATGTTCCAGTAATTTAACGCAGTTGAAAAAAGAAAACACCTGGTTAAAAGAACCAGATAAATGTTCCTTACAAAACGCGTTAAAAGACCTCGATACAGCTTACCAGAACTTCTTTAAACACAAAAAAGTTGGCTTTCCTAAATTCAAGACCAAAAAAAACAGGCATAAATCCTACAAGACAAACTTTACCAATAGCAACATTGAATTTCTGGGAACAAAAATAAAACTTCCCAAACTAGGTAAAGTAAAAATAAGAGATAAGCAAGTACCGCAGGGCAGAATCTTAAACGCAGTAATATCACAAACCCCTGATGGTAAATACTTTGTATCCCTATGCTGTACAGAAATAGAAAAACCTGTTTTTAATCGTACTGACAACTATGTCGGTATCGACCTTGGCCTAAAAGAATTTGCAATTACTTCCGATGGCGATAAACATCCCCATCACAAATACCTGAAACAGTCATTACGAAAACTTGCCAAACTGCAAAAAAGCTTGTCCCGAAAAACAAAGGGAAGTATAAACAGGAACAAAGCAAGAATCAAAGTAGCAAGGCTGCAGGCACGTATTGCAAATCAGCGAAAAGATATGCTGCATAAACTATCTCATAAACTTATAGAAAACTACGATGTTATCTGCTTAGAAGACTTACAAATAAATAACATGCTGAAAAACCACAAACTTGCCCGAAGTATTATAGATGCCAGCTGGTCAGAATTTACCCGCCAGCTAAAATATAAAGCTCAGTGGTATAGCAAAGAAATAGTACAAATAGACAAATTCTATCCATCAAGCCAGCTGTGCCATAATTGTGGTTACCAGAACAAAGAAATAAAAGACCTTACTATAAGGAAATGGGAATGTCCTAACTGTAAAGCCCAGCATGACAGAGATATAAATGCCGCCATAAACATTCGCAATGAAGGACTAAGAATATTAAACATAACAGCATAATAACATATATAAGAACCGTAGGAACTACGGGGATAGCCTGTGGAGATAATGTAAGACGTGCTTTTGGCGCAACTATCTATGAAGCAGGAACCCCGCGACTTTAGTCGTGGGAGGTTCAGACTGGTGATGATTGTATTGATTTTAGTGCTGGCATAGGAAATCAGGCTGCCAATAAATTACCAGTTAGTGGAATATAGATATTCAATAATTATTTTGCACATGGACATGGGGCTATTGTATGTGGTAGTCACACTGGAGCATGGATTCAAAATATTTTGGCAGAAGATAATGTAATGGAAAAGACAGATACAGGGCTTCGTTGTAAAACAGGTAAAAATATCGGCGGTGGGGCGCGTAATATTGTTTTTCGGAATAATGTCATGAAAAAAATGAAGCGGCAGGGATTTATTTTTACAACAAAATATATTGATGAAAATTTTGTTACTGATTATAAATCAGCCAAACCAGGACAATTTCGTGATATTAGAATAGAAGATTGTAATGTTGATGGGACAGGAGGGCCAGCAATAGAAGTTGACGGATTGGCAGAGATGCCACATGAAAATATTACTTTTTATAATGTTCATTTTTTTAATACGAAAACAAATAAAATTAGTTATTTAAAAAATGGTATATTTAATAATGTCACATACAAGAATGTAGATGATTAACAATATTAGGATTATAAATAAAGTTAAATTACAAAAAAGGTTCAACAGGCTATTCTTCTAAGTATTTGACTTTAAAAAAGTGTAGCAAATGTTGAACTAATTCAAGTATAGACAAAATAATAATGTTACAATCATATTTATTAAATTGGTAGCAAAATTTATTGGTACAGATCCCTATTCCTTGCTGCTGTGCTTCTAATATAATAGTTCTAGGGCAATTGCGCTGTCACGGATAATAAGCTTAATATCTGGAACTGCGCTGCTGTCCTGATTTATTGTAAAATATTTAGAAAATTTTAAAGAAAAATTTTGAGTATAATAAGGACAGTATATTTGAAATCAGGGATAGTACGGTTATTATAAAAGGAGAAATAAAATATATGATTAGCGGAACTGAACGGAAAAATATTCAACCAGGGATCAAGGTAAAAATAGTACGGAAACAACATCAAAAAACTGGACAGCTAACTGAAGGAATTGTAAAAGATATATTGACAAATAGTGCTGTGCATCACAGAGGCATAAAAGTACGGCTTGAAAGTGGACTAATTGGTAGAGTTCAGGAAATCTTATAGTATTATATAAGCATTAGTAATTGAATATTATATGAGGATGATGATATCATTTTGGTCAATGTTATAGAAATACATGATCTTTATGCTCCCGAACTATTTTTCAACTACCATGGACCAGAATGGGTAGTGATGTCTCTATATTGAGAAACTGGGGATTTAAAACAGTTGCAATGGCATTGAATACTAATTCCATAAGCATTGAAGATAAAAAATTGTCTGCGGAAAAACGTCTGGCTTTAATATTTGGCAGTGAAGGTTATGGTTTACCATCAAATATTATCACTGCCTGCGATTATGTAGTAAAAATTCCTATGTCACATCAAGTGGATTCACTTAACGTAGCTGCTGCAAGTGCTGTAGCATTTTGGCAGCTACGAGTAAGAAAATAAACTGGGGATGATAGGTGCTTTGGCAAAATAATTTTTAGATAATGATTTGTATAAGTACATTAGTTATGCTAAAATACGAGCAAATAATAAAAATGGAGATGTTAAGTTATGGATAAAGAATGGTTGGACTATATAACGGAAAAGACACATGACTTGATAAATGCTGCATCGTGTTGTGATGAAGCAAAGGCAGCAGCCCAGGCCTGGCTGGCTGCTGTTAATACAAAGCAGGAAGTTGCTGAAACCCAAAAATATATTGCAGAATTGAAGGCCGATATCATGCCCGTTGGGATGCTGGTTGATTTTGCTGAATCAGATAAGGGCATACAGCTTTTTGGTGTTGATACAGCCAAAAATATTGCAGCACATGGCAGACAGATTCAATCTGCCGGGGCGAAATATTGTGATTGCCCTGCTTGTACAGCTGCAGCTGCTATTCTTAGCAAGACAAATACACCTTTTTAAAATTACGTAAAAAAAGACTCATGTAATGGTTGTTTTAAAATAATCATTACATGAGGACTTTTCTAAAATTATTTAAAATCAAGCTAATGCTTTGTCAAGTGCTGCTTTTACGTAACTTTTTATTTCTTCGTAACTTTGTCCTGGTTGAGCTTCATATAATTTTTCCCTGCCGATGAATAAAGAAGGCACATAATAATATTCGTAACCTTTTATGGCACTTGGGTCTTCATTTTCTTCATGCCACTGGATAGAAATAGCCGAATAAGCTTGATTTTCCATTATTAATTCCTTAATGGCTTTTTTTGCTTTATGACAATATGGACAGTCTGCTAGATAAAATGCAGTAATTGTTTTCATGTGTGGTTCCTCCCTTATTAGTTAATATATTACGTGTATTATATTATTTTTGCTGAGTGAATTTCAGGATTTCCTCTTGTAATAGCAAGAATACTTTAGCTAATAGATATCCATCAGCTGCTGCGTGATTTAAGCGTACACTTACTGGCATTATCAGTCGATTATTTTCTTCGTGATAACGTCCCCAATTTACAATTGGCATAAAATAAAGATATCCATCTGGTAATTCCACGTGCATTGAGTCATAGGATAACCAGGAAATATATGATGCATCGAACCAGTTGGGGTGGTTTTCTATATCCAGTGCGTATTTTTGCGACTGTTTTGCTTTTACTATGTCTTTTGCACATGCGGCATAAAAATATACATAGTCATTCTGGTATTGGCTATAAACCGGGGTGCAGGTTTCTGTATCTTTATGAAAAATATAGTGTGTAGGATTTATTTTATCATATATAACAACCTGTTGTGTCTGCCAGAAATATCCCATTCGGTAATCTTCCCGCGAGTTTAGTGTTTTTGCCAGTATATAAAGAAAATTTATATAAAACTTTGTTTTCGTGTCCTGCGAATACTTTTTTAATACTGTTACATCTAGGTGGCTGGTCATTGATATAGAGCATTTGCAGTCCTCAGAAAAATGGCGGAATACACCGCGCCGATAATATTTATCCATATTAATAATTTTGTAATTCATGTATTTTGCCTTCTTTGCCTTAATTTTTTATTAAATTATGATGCAAAGCCGGCAGCCAGCAACTTTTTTACTTCATACAATCGTCGCTGTACCAGCTTTGTATGAAGCTTTTGCAATACAAAGAATCATATTAATCATCTCCCTTATGTATATTATATAAGACTGATAGTATTTATTTCAATATTATGAGTAGATAATTTTTTTGTTTTTGTGTGTCATGGATATTTTCTCCCTATTCTCTATGTTTTATGCATTTTTATCTAAAAGTAAAACACAGATAGTATTAATTGTATAAATCTAGTTTCTAATTTCTGGGGATATATAATAAAGAAATACCCCTTGGAAAATATTATTTCATTTATGCTATTATATCACTTAACACGGATACGGAATCGATTTAGCCATTCCCGTTTAATCAGCGAATGAAAGGACTCGATACAGGCATTATATCCCACGGAAAAGCTTTTTTTGAGTAACTGCGCTGCATGTTTTTCGTAGCACGTATGTACTCCTGTGATACGTAAGCACTGCCGCGGTCTGAATGAATAACCAATGGTTGGTCTCAATGTTTGCTGGCTTATGTTGAGATTTTTAGCACAACCGACCAACCCCAGATCTCGATGATCATGATAGTAGTGAACGGCATCCAGCTTAAAATGTTTTGCCATAATAAATTTCTCCTATTACTGATACTTCTATTGTATCATGGTTTCATGTATAGGATTTTCTCATTTTGGCTTGTACTATTTTTATTCTAATACTAAACCTTATTCTCTTTGCTTCAGACCTTAAAGCCGGAAATAATCTTAACGACACTATTTCGCAAGAATTTCAGCGTCTTCCTTATTGCTGTCTTGACTATAGATAAATAAACTTTATTTGATTTTCCCCCATAAATAACAGCGTTTTATTTTATATCCATCACTTTATTTTTCTAATCGGATGACGAATAACCGTTTTCATTTTAGCAGATATGGTCTTTCTGGGATCAGAAAGATATATTTCATGATGTAATCGCTCATCCGTAATATCATTTTTAAATCCGTTGTTCTTAATATATTCATCTATGATTGCAACAGTAGCCAGTTCGTCATCAAATGGACCAATATGCATCATTTGCACACACAAACCTTCGTTAATTGTAATAAATTCAGCAGAAGAACAATCTATCTTCTTTTTCTTCGCTGCTGTTTCAACTGCCCAGTTAAAATCGACTTCTTTTACAAAATCCGGCAGTCTGATAACGGAGATCCAATGAAAATTATCCTTATTGCTATAGTCAACACCTTCAACATTATTCTGCCACCAAAAACCTTCAAGCGGTGGTACTACATATTCAAAAAATCCATCAATCTTGTATTCTCCTTTATAGCTCATTTTTAATGTATAGGATACTGCATATAATACACTGATCGCCTGTTGATATATACCATCTTTTTCATTTGGATTACCCTTACCACGCACAGCAATATAATTCATTGCTGGAATAGTTATAATTTCCGGTTTCTTTTTTGGCATATAAAGTTCTTTGTATTGCTTTTTAAAATCAAAAATCATATTTCCCTTCCGTTTTTATTACACTCTATTTGGGTAGTATATATTGTCCATCATCTAAATGGTATGTCTATTCCCTGCTGAATGGATTTATATAGCCCATTTTTCATAAAATAGTAGTAATCATCAAGCTGTTTCCCCTGTATAATACCTAATATGGATAACATCAATTTTGTAAATTCTAATGTTGCTGCTCCATTGGCGGTGACTATATTACCATCGACTACAGCCTGCTCATTTATATAATTTTCTTCATTGGTATACTTATCTTTAGCATACGATTTTAATTCAGTTAAAGCATTGCTGGTATGTTTTACATTGTTTAAAACCCCGTTAGCTCCTAAAAATACTGTGGCATCGCAAATTGCACCTATAGGGATTTTTTTTGCTAAAGCTGTATTGACTAATGTCATTACCTTTTCTGCTCCTTTTGTTCTCCAAGAAAGGCCGCCAACCAACACTAATCCGGAGAATTCTTCTGGAGCATCCTGTACTGTACAGTCGACATTGACCTGTAATCCTCCGATAGAAGTACATATCCCTTTTTCACTACTTACATATTTGACTTGATAATCAGGATCGATGCTTTTTATTGTTGAAGTTAAAAAGGCTGCCTCCCAATCAGCAAATTCTGGCAATATAACTACTAGAAGAAGTTTTTTCATAAATTTTCTAACCATCCTTTTATTTTATTATATGTATGCTTTCAGAGATTAAATCTTTAGACATCAAATGGATCCTGTCCTTTATCCTCAGGCCAGATATATTCAATATCATCAGCATACTGACGCGCAATGTATGTTCCATAAATATCCTTAATGAATCCTAATGCCATATCAATGCCGGCAGAAACTCCTGATGCTGTATAAAATTTACCATCTACTACCCATCTGGCAGATTTTTACCATAATACTTTATCTGAACTTGTCATGACCCAATTAAAAGCTTTTTTATTAAATGTTGCTTTTTTACCGTCTAATACGCCTGCTTTAGCAAGTACTGCTGACCCGGTACAAATAGATAAACAATATGTGGCTGTTGACGCCATAGCATATAAAGCTTTTAAAAATATAGTATCTGAAATCAATTTTCTGGTCCCCATTTTACCAGGGATAACCAAAACACCGGACGGATTAGCCTGCGCTATTGGTGATGTATTGACTTCTAGTCCTTGAGCACTTGTTACTTGTCCTCCATTGAGAGAATAATAGTTGAATATTCATCAAATCCTGCCCAACGTGATAGAATATACATGGCCAAAAAGTGAAAATCAATATCCATTTTATTACCTTCTTAGGAGAAATCAAAAAACCTTTTCTGCTTATTATACAGCAATAAAGGTGACAACTATATGTCACCTTTATAAAAAGAATATATTTTATTTAATTTCTGCTCAATTTCTGCTTTCAACTCTACAGGAGAAATAATCTTAACTTTGTCCAGGATACTAAATACAAAATCTGCTGCCCAGTTTAAATTATAAACATTAAAACAGATTTGTCCTTTGGTATCACGTTTTTTAATCGAACGTTTCAAGAAACAAGCATCGATTTTATTTGTCAAATAAAATTCATCTGCTTTATTATATTCAAGGACAACTTCAAAAAGTTTAGTTTTATCCTTGGAATTGAAAATGTCTGCTTCATTATTTTGCAGCATTTTAATTTTTTCAATAGGCTGAACTTGAAATGTTTCCTCCAGCACCTTATATGAGGCAATCCGGCTGATTTTAAATAGCCGGAAATCTTTTCGCTTCCGGCAAAAAGCATACAGATACCAGTTTGACTGTTTAAAAACTAATTTGTACGGTTCTATTATCCTCTCTATTCGGGAATCTGTAGATATGTATTCTAAACGAATGCAATGCTGGTCAGTAATGGCCTGATGCAGGTCAGACATTTTTTTAGCAGTGATATCATTCGGGTACCATGCTGAAAAATCGATGGCATACTCACTTTTAGAAAAAGCAGTTCCTTCTTTTTCAGGAATAAGCTTTGCAATTAAATTTGTTATAGAAGTATCACTGTCAATACTTTTAAGAGCATTTAGTCCTGTAAATATTTGTTTAATTTCGCCAGTTGAAAGGATATTCTTGTTAAATTTATGTTTTTCTAAAATATGTATGCCACCATCATGGCCAGAAATAGATTCAATTTTGATTCCAGCGCAACTTAAGGCAGCTAAATCTCTTTGAATTGTTCTTTTTGATGTTTCGAAACGGTCAGCAAGTTCCCTGACTGTAGTTTTATCAGTATTTGCAAGTACATAAAGTATGCTGGCTAATCGACCTGTTTTCAAAGATGCTCACCTCACATAAAATTATTCCATTTCACCTTTTAACATCGATTCAAAGATGGAGCCAAAGATTTGTTTTAATGCACCTTGAACATCTTCAGCAGTTTGTAAATCATAGTTTGAGAGAATTTGCTAATATCTGTTCACCGGGAGTTTTTTTAGTCATGGTGGATACCTTCATTAAATGATATTTACCCTATTATGAAGGATTGAGTAGATTAAGGTAAAGTTCTTTTTACACAAACTATTTTACACTCCCCATTGCATTATTAAATAAATTATGATAGTATAAAAAATAATAAAAGGATAGTTGATGCCTGCAAGCTCGGCTTTCCTCATATAATGAATATGTTTGGAAGAAAGCCGGCTTACATATGTGAGTCGGTCTATTTCATTTTAGTATATGAAATAATGGCAACTATAAGAATACCAAAACTTATCATTAGAGATAAGACTTGAAATGTATTCACAGCACCACCTCCTCCATAGAGGAAGAACCGAAACATCAACTATCCGTGAAAATTAGTATATCATAATGAATTATCAGCGTCTACTTTAATAGTAGATGCTTTTTATTTAATAAAACGAATTAGAGCAATTATTTGTGTAAGTAATGCCAATAGGCAGCTGCCTGTCCAGCTATAATGCTGATAAGCCCAGGCACCGCTGAAGGAACCAAGTGCACCGCCGACAAAAAAGGTAATCATATATACTGCCGTAATACGGCTGCGGGCATTTTCATTTAATTGGTGAATGCGGGTTTGATTGCTGACATTGCAGCACTGAACACCGATATCGAGTAAAATTAAGCCGATGATTAATCCCCATAAAGTGTAGCCGCACAGCAGAAAAATAAGATAGGAAATAATAATGACTAAAATGCTGCTTCCAACAGTAAAACGGGTGCCTTTTTTATCGGCAATACGACCAAAAAATGGAGCTGAGGCGGCGCCAATGACACCAATAAGACCAAATAAACCGGCATAACTGGAATTAAGTTGATAATAATCATGTAATTGAAATGTAAGTGTAGTCCAAAAAATACTAAAGGCAAAAAAAGCCATAGCACCAATAATAGAAGCCTGTCGCAGGGCTGGATAATTTTTTATAACAGTAAATATTGATAATAACGATTGTGAATATTTAATTTTGTTAAGGGCAGGTGAACGGGGCAGAGTGAAACGCAGTATTACTGCTAGAATAAACATGATAAAAGAAGCTATTATATAAATGGTTTTCCAATTATAGAATTGAGCGATATAGCCACTGAAAACACGTGATAATAGTATGCCGATCAATATACCGCTCATAATAGAGCCGATAGCGCTGCCACGTTTTTGTGGCTTGGCCAGTTGGGCACCAAGTGGAATTAAAAGCTGAGGAATAACAGAAGTAAAACCGATAAATAAAGCGGCAACGGTCATTAAATACAGATTAGGCGAAATATATAAAGTTAATAAAGCTATGCCAGCTAAAGTTGACATTATAACAATAAAACGCCGTTTTTCTAAAATGTCAGCTAAGGGAAGCAGTAACAGTATACCTAGAGCAAAACCTATTTGGGTTAAGGTTACGATGAGACCGGCATTAGCCGGATTGATATTGTAATAGGCGGCTATTTGTGCCAGTAAGGGCTGCATATAATAAAGGCTGGCTGCAGAAATACCGGCAGCAATTGACATTATTATTAATAATAAATTAGTAAGGCTGTTTTTTTCGGCTGTTGCTGGGACCGAAATGTAATTAGTAGTATTCATAAAAACTCCTTTGCTATTGCTATTTTCTTTATATAAATATACAATAAATTTATCATAGTACAAGATGTTTAATTATCATAGTATAAATACTAACAGCATATTTTTAGGAGCGTTATGAGTAATAATATTGGTAAAAATAAAGAATTAGGAAATTTTTTAAAATCACGGCGGGAAAAAATACGTCCATCGCAGGTAGGATTGCCCGATAACGGACGACGGCGCACACCGGGACTGCGGCGGGAAGAAGTCGCTGTGCTGGCGGGAATAGGGACTACATGGTATACATGGCTGGAACAGGGGCGGCAGATAAGTGTATCTGATAGTGTATTGGCAAGTGTAGCCCGAGCATTATTGCTTGATAGTCATGAAACAGCGTATATTTTTGAATTAGCGCAGTTAAAACAGGAAAAAAAATTAGAAGCGGTTGTAAAAGCCGATACTATGTACCAAAATTTTCTAGACAGCCTTAATTATTCACCGGCAACAATGATTGATAAATATTGGAATGTAATAGCTTGGAATAAGGCGGCAGAAACTGTATTTATTAATTTTGCGGACATTGATATTGTCGAAAGAAATATATTAAAATTGATGTTTACCAACGAAGAATATCAAAGTCGTTTTGCTAATTGGGAAAAAAAGGCCAAAAGAATGCTGGCTGTTTTTCGCGCTGAATGTGCTGATACTGTAAACGACATCTGGCTTAAAAAGTTTATCGGTGATTTAGAAGTAAAAAGTACGGCGTTTGCTAAGTGGTGGCAATTGTATGATGTGGCAGCGGAAAAAGAAATACGTAAAATAATCAATCATCCGCAGGTCGGTAAATTATCATTTGAGCATACGGTATTTTTAACACCGGAAAATAATTTTAAAATATATATTAATACACCGGAAAAAGCAACGGATACGGTAGATAAGATGAAAATATTATTGAACTAATAAGGAATAACCTCATAGCTTAGGAATTTTGGTCACTATCGCAGGATCACGCATTTCGTTTATTAGTGCCTGCAAGATGCATAAAATCCAGGAATTTGATATGTTATGGGAAAGTATTGGTAGTGTACCAAAATGAGAATAAAAACAATGAATCATGAAAGTGAGGAACATATCCTATGAAAACGAATGCCAAACGTACACCAGTGACGGATGATATTGTTGAAGCTCTTCTTCAAGGAGCTATTGACACCCATATTCACGCCAGCCCTGATCTTGTTCCAAGAAAAATGTCGGATATAAATAGTTCTTATTATAACTACACAATGTGGAGGAGAGATCTTTGATGAAAAAAATTTTGCTTTTTTTATTAGAAGGTTATGCGGATTGGGAATCGGAATATGCAAGTGCTAAGTTAAATAAAGCTGAATTAGGATATTGCGTTCAAACAATTTCCTTAAACGATTCACCGGTTATTTCACAAGGTAATATCTCTACTAATATAGATTATTCTCTAGACT
This sequence comes from Pectinatus sottacetonis, assembly GCF_015732155.1. Taxonomy (NCBI): domain Bacteria; kingdom Bacillati; phylum Bacillota; class Negativicutes; order Selenomonadales; family Selenomonadaceae; genus Pectinatus; species Pectinatus sottacetonis. The sequence continues at coordinate 514,620 of NZ_WIQK01000001.1, read as the reverse complement.
CTTTTCACGATTTTAGCACGCTGTCTGCATTTATATTAATTGGTGGTATTGGCTGGGGCAACAGAAACTTAATAAGAGGATACAACCTGGGACGATACGATTCTGATATGAGCAACAAGATCAATGACTTTATAAACAAGTGTTTATCATCTGACATCTTAGTTGCAGCAATTTGCGACGGGGTTACATTTTTAGCAGATAACGGCTATTTAGATAGTATTGTTCACACTGGTAATACAGTTGAATATCTACAGGAAAAAGCTCCATTATACAAAGGGACCGGGTATTTTAAAGAGAAACAAGCAGTAACCGATCATAATATAATAACTGCCAATGGAACCGCAGCTTTGGAATTTGTACGAGAAATATTAATCAAAATGAATATGTTAGAGAATGAAAAACAGGCAATTGAATGGTTTGATTTATATAAAAAAGGTTATTATTTAGAATAGACTTTTTTATAATAAACTAGAAATTTTTCATTAGAAGCAGGAAAATCAGTTCGTTTTGTCTTAATCGGTGCAACATGTCCACGGATAACGTCTCGAGCTATAATCTTTATGCTACAATCTTTCTCATCATTCACCGATACCTTCAAAGATATGGTCTAACTGTTCAAACGTATTAACTGCCTGATTAAATTCCTGATTTTGATTTGTATAGAGTAAATCCTCATGCAACGATTCATATCTGCGGTGAATAGCATCATCAAAACAGTGCTTCCACGAAGAAAAATCATATTTACCAACTGGGTTATAATCTTTATCAATATTGCGCTTCTGCAGGTAAAATCCGTCCGTAGTCTTTGTAAGCTCAAGCAGCCTTTTTAACTCTGGCGCATTACTCAAAAAGCGCTGAATATCCTCTCGTTTAAAAAGTGCTGTTACATCATAGATGTGACGAACTTTATTAACCAATGTTCCACAAATCGCATGCCTTTTTACAGCCATCACCTTATCAAGAAAAGTCCGCTCTATGGCTAGTGTATTTATAGAAATTGGTTCCAATTCAAATTCTGCAACAGCATCATATAAATTATTTTCCTCCATATATTTCCTTCATGCTTGGAATGGCATACTTAGATACAGGAGATAGAAATTTTCGTATGTTATTTTTTACATGAAAATTACTTAGAACTCTTTCCAAAAATGCCAACGTCGATTTTTTATATTTTCGATGTGCTAAAACGTACTCCACTGCTTGCTCAGAATATTCATTAGCAAATTCCTTCATGTATTCAAGCAGCCTACGATAATTTATTTCTTCTATTTTATCGTAATTTTGAAGAATTTCTAGCATTTCAATTATAGAAATGACCTCTGAATTTAATGTCATATTCAGCTTACGTATTATGACATTACGAATATTTTTCTTTTCTTCATTCAATGCAGTGGATAATATCTCCAGTTTTTTTGCAATTTGCGTGGTCAATCCTTTTTGATGATACAGCTGATATCCTATTACCATACCGCTATTATTGGCTACATAATGTTTTGAAATTTCATTATCACTGATTGTCACCAGACCAAATCTAGATTGCTTGGGACGATAATACACTCCCTTTGTCAAATGCACAAGTTTCCCATGCTTTACCAATCGCGTAATTATTTTATAATATGTTTGTGCCGGAACATCCATTACAGACTCGCGGTAAAAAGTTCCAGCTTCTATGATTTTATTTTCTTCCTGCTTCAGAATTAGCTCTTCCACATATTTCGAATAGTTAATCATCTATATCACCTCCACACTTTCAGTATAACCAGATGTATTAATTTTTATCAAGTAAAATTGATTTTTACTCTTCAATTCAACATCAACGAGAAGATTGCCTGTCCACAACGCAGTAAATAGCACAACTTTCCAAATTCAAAAATACAATGAAGATCCTGTAAAGAATGAATTGAACCGGGAATTTAACGGTCAGAGGCCTTATCTGTAGTTGTAAGTGATTTGATATATGTTAGAGTAAACTACAAATGAAATTACGCGTGTGTGCTGGTAGATTTATTTAACCGGGAAATTATTGGTTATAGTGCTGGCGTGCATAAAAATGCTCAATTGGTATATGATGCCTTTGCAACAGTAAAAACAGATTTGCGAAAAATCCAAATATTTCACTCAGACAGAGGCAGTGAATTTAAAAATGAACTGCTTGAAAAAGTAATCACTACATTTGAAATTAAACGATCTTTGAGTATGAAGGGGTGTCCGTATGACAATGCTGTTGCCGAGGCGACGTTAAAAATATTTAAAACGGAATTTGTTTATGGACGCAATTTTGACAGTTTGAGCCAGTTGCGGTACGAATTAAAGAGTTATGTGAAATGGTTTAACAATAATAGAATTCATGGATCATTAAATTATATGACTCCGGTGGAATTTAGAAAATTGACCTTATAAAAAGTGTTCGACAAAGTGTTGACAATCCAGTGCCTTCCTTATATCCGGGTTTTTGGCAATAAAGAGTTTTTTCAAAGTATACACTTCCTTTTTACTCTATATGTGGTAAAATATATTTATGTTTACCACATATCTGATAATTGTGAGGTAGTCTTTGATGAATCGTCCGCAAAAAAAGATAGATGATCTAAAACAAATGAATAAAGAAACCCTAGCGCAGCGAATCCGTGTGGTGCGCGGCTACTATGATAAATCACAAACGGAATTTGCCAAAGAATTAGGCATCAGTCAATCTGCTCTTTCGGCCATTGAACTTGATAGAGGCATGCCGTCGGCCGATATCATACAAAAAATCGGGAAAATGGGCTTTGATCTCTATTGGTTGCTTTATGGGGAAACACCTAAAAAAGAACTATCAGAAATAACGGTGACCAATACTGCGTTAAACTGGGAAAAAATTCAAATCAATAAAATTTTGGGTTCTCTTTCCTATGAAGAATTACGTTTTTGCCGTCAATGGCTTGAGCTGTATGCCAAATCGCTAAAGAAATCTGATTCTAAATAATTGGGAAAGGAGACGATCAAATGTTGTATTTATCGCAAGATTATTTTAATGACCTTATGGTAAGAATGGCTCACCACAGTACTGCCATTGAAGGAAACAGCCTTACCCAGGGTGAAACGAAAAGCATTCTGATTGATGGCTACGTGCCACGGCCTATGGATATGCGTGAACTCCATGAGGTATTAAATTACAAAACGTATGTCCCTAAAATGCTGGAAGATTTAAGGCTTAAAACAGAAATCTCTCTGGAATATATTCAATCTATACATGCGATTCTTTGTCATGAAGCAATTGAATCCGTTCCGGGTAAATTTAAAGTTCGCCAGAACATGATTGTTGGAGCTAACTTTGAGACAATACCTCCTTACCTTGTACCAACCGAGCTAGAAAATTGGCGGCAAAATTTGAAGTATCAATTAGAACAGGCCAAAAGCAATGATGAAATGGTAGAGGGAATCTGTCGGCAGCATATCCAGTTTGAACACATTCATCCTTTTCCAGACGGAAACGGGCGCGTTGGACGGGCTTTAATGGTCTATAGCTGCCTTCAGATGAAAGTGCCGCCCATTGTCATTCCTGTAGAAGAAAAGAAAAAATACATCAACTATCTCAATACGGAAAACTTAGCGGGACTTATCAATTTTTCAAAGGGACTGCAACAAAAAGAAATAGAACGCATCCAAGCTTTTGTTCATGAAAACGAGCAAGAATTTGTCGTCCAAAACATTTTCCAGAAGTAAAACCGTCCCGCCAGGCTCTCGTATCAATCCAGAAGCAAACAGTGAAAAATGGTTACCATAAAAAGATAATTAAACCAAAGCAGGACACATCGCGTGGTTTTCTCATAGTAACCGCAAAATAAAGCAGTGGCTATAAAACATACCTCAAACATGAGATAATTTCTTTAGAGTTTTCAAAGCAGGTCGAAAAACTCGAAAAACTCGAAAAAGTCTAAAGGGGGATTTTCTCATAAGTACTAAAGAATTAACAAGACAATATCGTTTGCAGCAATGGCGGAAGTATTTGAAAGAGCGAGCGGGCAGCAATCTTACAGTAAAATCTTTTTGTGAAAAGTATGGTTTAAACGTAAAAAGTTATTATTATTGGCAGAAAATAATCCGTAATGAAGCAGCTAAGTCTTTAGTAGGTGCTATTGTTCCTGTTAATATTTCGGGTGCCTGCTCGTTAAAATCAGCAGCTGTTCCAGCAAAAATCATCATTCGCTATGGTGATTTTTGCTTGGAAACACGGGATAATATACGCCCTCAATATCTGGAAGAAACGCTGGCGTTATTTATAAAAATGGAACAGAAGTATGCTCGGTGACATATCTTCAGTAGAACATATTTATATAGCCTGTGGTCATACGGATATGAGAAAGTCAATAGATGGTCTTTGCTGTTTAGTACAGCAAAAATTCAAGATGGATCCGTTTGACAAGAGTTTGTTTTTATTCAGCGGCAGGAAACACGACCGGCTTAAAGCATTATTATTTGAAGGTGACGGTTTTGTCCTTTTATATAAACGGCTGGAAAATGGCAAATTCCAGTGGCCGGATACACCTGAAGAAGTACTGGATTTAAGCCGGCAGCAATTACGCTGGCTGCTGGAAGGTTTATGCATAAACCAGCCTAAAGCTGTAAAGAAAATAACCGCTAAAAATTGTATATGACCGGTAAATTCATAAATTGCTATGAATTTACCGGTCTTTCTGCTAGTGTGCCCGGCATGGGCGCAGTCTAACGGGTGAAAGTCCCGAGTGCAGGTTAATAGTGCCAAGCACATAGCTTAAGGCAAGGGTGTCCATCGCGAGGTGGAATCTAAAGGAAGCCAGCGGCAAATCTCTGGTCTGACGAACAGAAATCACATATAAGGCAGGAGTAACCGGGTAAGGTTGCTAGACAAACCAAAGCCCAAAACTATTCGAGGCCAATCCTGTAAATGTGGCAGATGGATGGAGAGAAAGACTGCGTTCTTACCCGGGGAGGTCTCGCGGACATGCAGAAATAAAATTGAAACATGGTTGAAATAAGATTTATCGTGAGAAGTCAGCTGAGGTCATAGTACTGGAAGAAATCCAGGAAGGACCGAACAATAATAGCGTTCTTGGGCAGAGGGAGGAGAAGTCATGCAAAGAAAGCAGAAAACCAATAAAATGGACTGCCCTTGTAAGGGTATGTTGGAAACAGATAGTAGCAAGGGAGCGCAGAGCATGACATCGCTGGGAACTGCAACAAAGAACCGTGTGAACCTGTTAGAAATAATCCTAAGTCCGGCAAATCTCAATGAAGCCTATCTCAGGGTAAAGCGAAAGAAAGGCGCAGCCGGAGTAGATGGCATGAAAGTTGACGAAATGTACGGATGGTTAAAAGAACATAAGGAAGAATTCCTTGAATCGCTAAAGAACGGGAAATATAAACCACAGCCGGTACGGCGGGTAGAAATACCTAAGCCAGACGGAGGGAAAAGAAAGCTTGGCATACCAACAGTACTGGACAGAGTAATACAACAAGCAATAATGCAGGTACTACAGCCAATTTTCGAACAGACATTCTCAGACAACAGTTATGGATTCAGACCGGGAAAGAGTGCGCACCTGGCCATAAAACAGGCGGAAGCCTATTATAAAGAAGGATACACTAAAATAGTGGACCTTGACCTTGCACAGTACTTTGACACGGTAAATCATGACATGCTCATAAACATGCTCCGAGAAGAAATACAGGATGAGCGCGCAATAGCACTCATCCGAAAATATTTAAAGAGCGGAGTAATGGAAGGCGGAATAATAAGCCCGACAATGGCAGGAACGCCGCAGGGAGGAAACCTGTCACCATTACTGTCTAACATCTATCTTACAAAATTTGACAAACTGCTAGAAAGCAGGGGACATAAATTTGTAAGATACGCCGATGACTGTAACATCTATGTAAAAACGCCAAGAGCGGCAAAACGTGTAATGGAGAGCTGTATAAACTATCTTGAAGGAAAACTGAAACTAAAAGTCAACCGGAAGAAAAGTAAAATAGGCAGCCCATTGCGGGAAAAGTTTTTAGGATTTTCTCTGCACAAAGTAGTAGGGAAAATAGGAATCAGGCCACACCAAAATGTAATCCGGAAATTCAAGCAAAAGGTGAAAGAAATAACCGGCCGCAGTCGCGGCCGGTCAATAGAAAGCATCTTGCTTGAATTAAAAAATTATACAATAGGCTGGCTTAATTACTTTTCCATAAGCGATATGCGCAGCAGAATACAAGATTTAAACCAGTGGATTAGGCGTAGATTGAGAATGTATCTGTGGAAACAGTGGAAGAAAATTTCCGCGAGATTTAAAAATCTGAATCGATTAGGATTGTACAAAGGCAAGGCGTGGGAGTATGCCAATACAAGACTGGGGTACTGGCGCATCGCAAACAGTCCAATATTAGGCAAAACACTAACAGATAAATATCTTGAGTCGCTTGGTTATATGAATATAGCCAAGAAATATGAGATGTTTCATTCACGTTAAATTATTGAACCGCCGTATACTGAACAGTAAGTACGGTGGTGTGAGAGGTCGGTCATTCAATTAATGAGTGACCTCCTACTCGATTCCATTGTTTTATTAAGCGCTTACTTCTCATATACAAAAAGACGCCCAATACGAATATTGAACGTCTAATAATTAATAAACTCATTATTTATTGTAGAATGAAAATCTTTGCTTCCGACAAAATAGGTGATTTCTTGTGTCTACTCATACTAGGTTGATAACTACCGAGACATTGATGTAGTCCTTAATGACCTTTTTGCGTTCAAAACCATCTTTTTTTACAAATATGCAATGGCGGTAGAAGTACCGGAAATTAAGGATTTCTACATAGTACGGCGTTGTATCAATGCTACAGCCTCGACGTGGTTCCAAGAGCTCATTTTGATGTTTCGGATGTATTTTCAGTGTGTTTTTAACACCCATTCGTCCTCGGAAACAAGTCCACGGCATTTTGTGCTTTTATCCGTTCTTGGGAATATGTCCAGTTTAACCCTGAAATGGCACTACTTATGTTGTATTTAATATTACTAACCTAACATATTAATTTCAAATCAATTCCAAATGTATCCATACAATATGAATGAGCTGTAGATAAGATATAATCCATATCTTGTGTTATTTTATCTGCTTGCACTCCTGGTTGAACAATATAAATGTTCATTTTCATTTTTTTCCTTAATGCTTTTTTATGCATTATAGATAATTCATGCAAATTACCGACCTCAAATCTTGACGGATTAGCTGTAGTGCTACGTTGCCTTTCTCGATATTTCATACGCTCCAATAGCATAGTTAATTGCTGTGCCCATGTTATAGATTTTTCAGCCTGCCCACAAACCTCATATAAATCACTAACTCGTGCTCCTGTTTTTTTAGCATGAGCATATTTACAATGAAATAAATCAAATACTACCATATGATTTCCCTGATCCTCATATATCGCAACGATATCTGCTATTTCTCCTGCTCCATCATCATCAAAAATGATTTCATATTTATTCATATTTTTCAGTATATCAATCATACAATATTGTATAGATTCCGGTTTCTTAGCATGAGTTGCCTTATCCAATTGAGATTCCACTGTAATATCCATCGTGCTAGGCCAACTTCTCTGAATAATATTACTTTTAGGAAAACGTATACGCTGATCGGTTGGCACTTTTACATAACTATTTCCTTGTAGTGATGAACCATCAGTAAACCAAATTATCGGATAATTCTCCCGAAAAAACTCCAGCAAAGATTTGCTTTCACGACGGTTTTTTATTAATAATTTTGTGTTAGAAATACTAGATAATTTTTCACCATCAGGTTCTATCACAAAAGAAATTTTTTCCTCAAACGCGTCTGTATAAACTTTGAATACTATTTTTTCATCAGTAATTTCGTTATAACACAACTCAATACTACTTTCATAAAATGGAATATCTATTACTGTATTAGATAACCACAAATTTTCATTACATTCGTTCTCTAATCTAAATGGCCAATCAATCCGATAAGGTGGTCTTGAAGGTAACTTTTTTATTATTTGTCGTGTAAGAACTCCTTTTAATATATCCTTAACATCGATATTTACATCAAGTACCTTATCAATAATCTGATTACACCAATTTTTCCAAAAATCAATGCTTTCTATCCAACGTGACCAAATTGTACCTTTATATGATGCCCCTATGCTAATGCGTCCTTTACCATTATATCCGTTCCCAAATAGATTGGACTTAACACAATTAGCTTTTTGTGATTCAGATATTCCTTCCGCAACATCTATCCCTGCAAACATTTTATACCGTACAGGTCCATCAATAGCTGAATTAAGGCCAACTGTTCCTAACATCAATCGTTTGATACCGCTAAAGCTACGGAAAACTATATCAGATTTAATTGTTTTCGGCTCTACATCAAAAATAGCCTTGATTAAACGATATCCTTTAGACTTATCTGTTGCATTAAGAAAAACTACATTTTTCTCACAATTCCAATATATAATATACAAATGCCATTCCAAATCATTAAAATCTTTCTGATTAGTCCATTTTACACCAATTTCCGTTGGTTCTACGATAATCATTATTTTTTCTTTTTGATTAATAAAGCGTCTACAACTGTCGCTACTAAATATATGAATCCAATTATCAGGATGCCATTGTTTACCAACAGTCTTATAAGCAATCATGCTAACCTTCGTTCTTATTTGGGAAATATTTAGTTTGTCTATCCCATTACCTTGAAAACCACTAACCATTTTTTGTAAAGATATCTCGCTATCAATAAATTCATCGGCCTTAAGTGGCAATAACTTATTCCAATCAGCATCCTGCGAATAAAGATCCTCTATTGCCTCCACGATATTATCGTCAGCAATATTAGCTACAATTTTAGCACTACCAACCCCATCTGCCGCTCTTGCAAAACGTCCTATAAATTGCAATGTTATTGGCATTGATTTATATTTATCATGAATAGCTGCAATTTTTAAATTTGGAATATCAATTCCTTCCCCAAACATATCAACACAAACCAGAATTTTAGATTTTAATGATTTTAATAGCAACAGATTTTCTTGTTGCTCCTTTTTGGATTGTTTATTTGTAATTAAGACAGGATGATACTGTGAAAACTTCTTGTTGTATATTTTAAAAAGTTCATTGGCTCTAGTAATCGTATTTCCTCTTACAAGCAAAATATGCTTATATTCTGCTTGTATATCTTTTTTCAAAAGTGAAACCGCTTTTGTTGCTATCGCCAGATCACTTTTTCTGTCATCATATTCTTCAACTGATACAAATTGGATTTTTTTAAAATATCCTTGCTCCTGAGCAAGAGATAATGGGAAATTGTATATAATTGTTCCATCTACTTTTTCTCCGTCTTCACGAAAAGGCGTAGCTGTAAATTGTAGAATTTTATTTGTTAAAAACCATTTTTTTGTATTAGCCCATGTTCTAGAAGCAATATGGTGCGCTTCATCCACCATAAATAAATTAACATTATCTGCTAAAAAATTCACCTGCTGTGATGATAAATGCTGTAATAACGACATGGTTGATATAATAACATTCGATTGAAGTATCGCCTGCTTAAATTCATCAAAATTTTTCGTAGAATGTTCTAACTTCAAAACATTCGGCGTCTTAATATCATCATCTAATACACCAATCTGATAAAGAATGCCAAAATTTTTAAATTTTTCGTATAGCTGTGAGCGCAATAAATCAGACGGTACAACAACAAGAGATCTTAAAATTTTTCCAGCAACTATTACTGCTAACATGGTCTCTGTTTTCCCAGTTCCAGTTGGCATGACGATTGTTGAATTATTCCCTTTTATTGTCCAACGAGACTTTATAGCACACACAGCCCCAATTTGCGCAGGACGTAATTTACCATCATGAATGCCATTCCCCCATGTTCCAACAATCTGTTCAGGTTGTAAATATACACCATTAGATTGTATTCCTGCAAACAAATTATTCTGAAACTTTTTCTCAATAATATCCATCCATGCCGCCTCCTTATAATGCTAGAATATCACTAACAAATTCAATAAAAATCAGTTTTTTATTACTATAAATTTTTCCATTTATTAACAGTATTTGATACAATCATATATAATTTCTACTAACTCACAAGCACCACGTATCATTGGGTTTCCAAATTCCACGGATGTAACATTACGATTTATTCCATTCTCCCCAGCATAGCTGGAAGATTAGGATTTTCATTTAAGTTTTCATGAATGTAGCATATAAAGGGGTGCAGACATAAATCTATACTATCATCGAATTTTTACTTTATATAATTTTAAATTTAGCTTCTGTTACCACGTTATCATAAGGATATCCTTTAGCACTAAGAGATCGACAGATTTAGAATTCTTTCAAAAAATCATCAATCAGATAATTTTAAAACTCAATTTTCTACTCCATATAAGATATACAGATATATTCTTTAAAATGGATTTTATTTAGCTCATTTTTTATATGCATAAATCACTAATGTTTTTTTCATTTTCCTTCGATGTTATAATACTAAACGAACATTTGCCCATAAAATCTAAAGTAGACTTTACATATTCTTGATTATTAACATAATTACCATAAATATCTAATCCATCTGTAAAACGTTTCATAATCGCTTTTATGCTTTCAATACTATTATCTACACCAATCCAATATCGATTATTTTCAAAAGCTGCCCCTAAAGTTGTTCCACTGCCAGCAAAGCAATCAAGAACTAAATCTCCAGGATCAGATGAAGCCAGCACTATTAACTTGAGCATATTTAAGTTTTTCTCTGTCGGATATCCCGTCGTTTTTTGTGCCTGATTAATTGAGTCACGATAATTTAACCAAATATCTTGTACTGGAATACCTTTTTGTGGATCACAAAAAACCATCCGCCTTGGATTTCCTGTTGGACTCCAATAAATTTCTCCTGCAGCATCAAATTTATCTAATTTATCAGGTGTATATTGCCAATGTTTACCAGGTGGTGGCATCTTACCACGCCATTCTTTTCCTGTTTCTCCATTTCTGATACCAGGTGCATGAACTGGAACCTTTTTGTATCGTCTCCCTGTCCTTTCATCAACATAAGGATATTGTTCAATCATTTTTTCATACTCCCATGGATCGTATGGACGATTCCATGTATACTTATTGGATTTAGAATAAAATAATATATAATCAGAAATATTTCCATAAGTATTTTTAGTATAATTTTTTGTACTGCACTTCTTCCTCGTAATAAATGCCCGACAATTACTTTCTCCAAAAACTTCATCCATGACTAATTTCATAGTAAAAACCATTTTATTGTCTAAGTGAAGATAAATCGATCCATCATCTGATAATAATTCATATAGAAATACAATCCTCTTACGCAAGAACTCAACATATTCTCCACCATCAAGTACGTCGCTATACGCATGCTCTTGCTTGCGATTAACAAAGTTTGAAGAGGTAGCAAATGGCGGATCTATATATATTAATTTTATTTTTTTTCGATATCCATTATTTAATAAATAGCTTAAAGCATCAAGATTATCCCCATAAAATAAGCGATTATCCCCATCACCGTTTACAGGTATTTGTATATCAAAAGGCTTATTATGATATGATAAAATTCTTTTAACATCCTCCTTTCCTTCATATGTAAGGGAAACGGAAATCTTCTTATGTTTTAAATATTTTTTAGGCGGTATGCCTGTAGCCATTTACTCTCCTCCTGTCAACCACTCTTTTGTCAAGCGTTCGTTTATCATGCGTAAGGTAATAACTATAACTTCATTCGGAAAACGTTCCTCTATACTAGAATAATCATCCCACATTGAACCTAACAGTAATCCAGGTCCATCATTTAAAAAAATTACCTTTGTTTTTAAATCATGTGTATGTACATATCCCAATATCTCATCAGCACAATTTTTGTATCCACCGGTTCTATCATCTTCCTGAGCCCCGCCTCTATCACCATCATATCTAGCAAGTCCAACAGCATATATATATTTTTTATCTTTCGAATAAATAACAAAGTCCAAAGGTCTACTCTTATTAGGATAATCATTCCAAATAGATGTTGCTTGAATATCTGCTCCAGCACCACGTGGTCCTTCAATAATCAAATGTGGAAATTCGCTTTGAATCAAGTCAAAAAACTTACCTGTAAGGTCGTATCCTTTTTTGCCTCGATCTTTATATTCCCATAAAATAGCACATAATGCCTCATCCGGAAGCGGCCGCATATCAAAGCGTTCTTGCACTATATGTATTGCTCTAAATCCATCACCAAAATCTTTACAAATCTTCTCTGCCTGAGATTTTTTCTTTAACATTTCAACAGGTGTTTCTGGCGAAACATACTTCCTAAACACCCGACAAAGCTGAATACGCATCCATTGATTTGGCGCTTCAGATATATTCATAAGCAATGCTGAGGAACTTTCTGAGCGTCTTAACATATTAGAAAACATCTCTAATACAGGTGAATATAACCTGCAAGCATCTTCTAAAATATCTGGATAATACTCGCCTGTAGAAAGAGTTATATAATTACGTCGTTCATGAGGGGTAAAATCTCTAAAGTTTCTCATTAGTACCACTCCTATTATAATAGTTTTGGGAATCTCTTTTATTACTCATATGATTTTAACGCCATTGACGAACTTGCTGTCTAATTTCTAAATTATTTATGATACACCCTTTAGGTATTCATTCTACAAACAAATTTTCTAATTTCTGGGTTCTGCTTATATATAAATTAATTTTTATGAACTTGATTTAACTTATAACCTTTAACTTATAAATAATTCTGGCATATTATATTGAATTTCCAATGCTTCTCTTTTCAAACTTTGATTATGGCATTCTAAAATTGATTTTCTTATTTTTTTCTCACCGTTTTTCATAGTAAATACATATTCATCCCTATTTTTCTTTATGTAAGTGGATGTTTCACGAGAAAAGCCACTCCGTTGCAACACAATTGTTAATGGATTAGTTGTACCATATTCCACATATTCATACCAATCATTCTGTAACGTTTGTATTTGATGGTATTTTTTATATTCATTTGTAAATCGTAAAAAATAATTAGAAATACTAAATAAAATTATGTTTTCAATTACACCCAATGTTTCAGCAATAACAATATTGCGGTGTTGCAATGAATTATCATAAGGGATAATCTTTCCCTTAAACATAACGCCAGTGGATGGATGTTGTTGCTTATATTCAATTGCCTTTACTATAATAAAACTCAGTCCAGAGCCTTGCATCCATTTTCGTCAAGTTCCCCACTGTCAAAAATATTTTTTAAATGCTTTGTTGCAACACTTCTATCCACATTAAAAAGCTGTCCAATTGCTTTTTGGGTCAGCCACACATCATTATCCTGTACACGTACTTCTATTCCGTCTTCCTTCGCATCCATAGTGAACACAAGGAAATCTACGGTACTATTACGGATTTGAAGCTTGTTATTTTTTTCAACCACTAAAAATCACCTTCTTTATCTTCTACCACTTGCCTTTTTCTCCAGCTGTTTTATGCTATCAAAATAGTCCCGCTCCACACTGCTAAGTGTTTTGGCTTCATATTTTTTGTATTCCGTCTGCGCTTTATTCATAGCCTGATTATGGCTAATACTTCCGTTTCCAGTTAAAAGTTTTTCACCGGTAGATGTTAAAATTCCATCCAGATGCTTCGACCAATCCTCCATGGTCATCTTGATTTCACGCTCAGCCTGTCTCTCTGCAAAATCAAGATAACCTGAGACGAGCTGTCCCATCGATCTTAGTTCCTTTTCATCCAAATAGTTCTTAGCAATCTTTGCCTCACGCAAAGTAGGCTCATCTCCTGAAAAAGTCATCAAGCCCATGAAATCCTTCTCTGCATCCGCCCGATGATAGATGACCTCCGCTGCAGTTTCACCTGAAACAGAATAATGGATTTTGTTTTGCACTCGCTTGAAGAACTGCATAGAAACTGCTGCTGTAGGATTGTAATCGATACTGGTCGCATAAATTTCGAGCACCTGCCGATAGAATACCTTTTCAGAAGCTCGGATGTCACGGATTCTTTCCAGCAGTTCCTTAAAGTATCCACCACCGCCCAATTCTTTTAAACGGTCATCATCCATTGCAAAGCCTTTTTTTATGTACTCTTTCAGTATATTTGTTGCCCATATACGGAACTGCACACCACGCTGTGATTTTACACGATAGCCAACGGAGATGATGACATCGAGATTGTAAAACCTTGTAATGTTATTCTGTGTCTTCCCCTCTATAGCACCATGTTGACTGGTTGTTGCAAATTCTGCAACAACCACTTTTTCATCCAACTCTCCTTCAGAAAAAATATTCTTTATATGCCGAGAAATCGTAGATTTGTCCCTTTGAAACAACTCCGCCATTTGCTCTTGTGTCAACCACACAGTTTCATCCTGCATATTTACATCTATTTTTGTCAGACCATCTTCGGTTTGATAAATAATAATATCTCCATGATTGTCCACTTAGTTATCCTCCGCTCACTAACTTTATTACCTTTGCATTCACAACACCAAGCTTCATCGATACTAATATAGTTATCATCCATACTGTTGTCTTTACTCATTCTCATCGCCGCTCACTTTATGTATGTAGACACAAATATATATTTTTTATTATAACACCAGCGACTTTGATTCGCGATAATTTTTATTATCTTTCTCCTCTTTATATGATATTTTATAATATTTGATGATACAGCTGATTCAAAGAATATGGTCAAAGAATATGGTCAAAAAAAGCCGATCAGATTTTGACTTCCACTCGGATTTTCTAAAAATATCACAGATATTTCTTAAAGGCCTTTTTCATCTTCATTGCAACATCCATCGCCCATTCAAACTGTTCTGACCACTTGTCTTTGTTATCAAACTCAGCTGGATGTGTAATAATAACCCTACTTGCCTTTTTATCTGGCAGTTCTCGCCAATCAAGGGCTATTCCCATTTCTGTTTCAATTTCTGCCTTATGTGCATAAAATTTCTGGTATAATTCCTTGTCGTCAGTAATATACCATTCTACCGTAAGAGTATTGTCTTTCCTGACTTGCAATAGGCTAATATGGCAAGCCGAAGAACCAACGCTTAGTGTCATCCAATGGTCAGTGCTAGCTTTTCTCCTGTTAAATGCCCTTGCAAACGCTTCATCATTAAATGCGTGTTCATTAAACGCAACCCAATAATCATACCTGGCCTGAAGTGTAGCAGAACTACTTGTTTGACGTTTGATTTCCTTCGTCCAATCGTTTGGTTTTTCAATTACCTCAAATTTTACGGCGATATCTGAATTCCCAATTTGATACAGTTTAATTTCCAAAAGGAAGAATGCGATATTTTCATCTGTGTGATTATTCAGCCATTCAATAGCTGAACGATGTTCTTCTCTTGCACGTTTCACAACCCATATCACGACATCGGCAGACTTGCCAGAAGCATAAGTAATCAGCTTGCCAAGATGGTCATGGTCGGTATCCTCAAGCTGATTTTCAATAATTATCTTTCTATCAGTTCCTGTTTCAGTAGCGTATATATCAACATTAAAATCGCCCACGTTTGACTCAGTTTCATCCAGAGTTATTTCCAAGCCCACTGTATCTGATAGCATAGCTAGGTTTTCTTCATCAGCAAGCCACGGTGTGAAATCTAAAGCCTCATGCGGCCATACTGTTCTCAAGTCTTTTATCTCGCTCAGTTTCCCCAAAGTCGGCATTTAAAAATCTCCTCACTTTCTACCATATGAAGTAATTTATACACAGTCATTCCATAACATTTGCAATGATTCCCCTAGGATATAGTCCTTTACCGTTAACAATCCTGTCAACTCAACCCTACGGTATTTTGTCAGTGGATATGTTTAGTTCCTAGCGTATAGCTAAAAATTCGAGAGCTGAAGTTTGACCTCCAATTCTCGGAAATACCTTTATTTCAAGGCTTTTTTAGACATTACTTTTGAACCCTTGACATCAAGCAGACACTCTCGACGTGAAACGAGAGGAGTGAATGAATGTCAAATCCACATTTTCGACACCCCTCGTCCGTGGAAATATATCCACGATATTTTATCGCTTTGTGGGAATATGTCAACAGTATTCCACAAAGTTGTCATTCCATAGCAGGCTCTGTTGCCGTTCCCAAAATGATACAATGTAACGAATAACCTTTTAACGATGCACCCACCAAGGCTTTAGGGGGTGCATTATTTAACGATAATGGGTGCAAATGCACACCCCTGTTAACGATTGGGTGCAAAATCCATCCTATGTTAAAATTTTTTAGTATTCCAATAATCATGACTCTGATTTAAACATTATTCGTTTTTTCCCTTTTTCTTGCCTTATTTCGACATCCTCGGTGCATTCATTCATATTGTCGAAAGACAAAGTTATACTATGTTTAAAGTTCTTGTCTCCATCTTTCTTCGACAAATCCCAGGTTCCTTCTGTTGATGTATAGAAAGGGATTTCTGGAAATGGAATGTTTATAAATTCAGAATTCGGACAGTTATCACTGTTTCTTGGTATTTCTACAAATAATGAAAAACATCCGTATGTCAAATTAAAGAGCATATATGGCTTATCCCAAACAGTCTTTTTTCGTTTAAACAACACATAATGCGGATATTTTGTTACATTGAATCCGGGAATCATTTTATATCTAACAAGTAATTTTTTATTGTTATACAGATTAGAATGTTCTGGATTAAGAATCCACTTTATTGTATCAGAGAAAATCGGTATTTCTTCAATTGGCATAACTGTAATTGCCATTTTAACGATGGCTTTAAATACCGCAATTGGACAATGCTTTCCTACTGGTTTTGAAATAGTCATTGAATTATTCATGCATTTTATATACTGATCATTTACTTCCCTACATTTGCGAATAGAAGGTATACTATCTTTAAAATCAATATCCACACAATACTTGGCACATTCATTAGTACGTATCAAGCAAGGTATTTTAAAACTACATTTTGGTATTCCACTCTTGCCATCTACCTGCATTATGCTATGATAGAGACTAAAGAAATTAGCATAATCGTTTTCAATAATATTACCAAAAAATTGATTGCAAACATCACACTCATAATTTGATGCTAAAGCATTATTACCAATAGATTCTGGAAACACGTGTGCAATTTTCTTAAAATTCACTTCATCTTCGCCTTTACCGCAAAACCTACATATTTTGTTTTTTGAACATCCTATTGTGTTCATTCCATGATTTGGTATTAATAATCTTGACTTTTCATCAAAATCTGGCGTACGCACCACATCATAAAATGACTCATAATATTGAACCGTGTTTGAATCTACTTCTTTTTTAATACCGACTTTCATTTATACACCATCCTCTATTAATCATCTTTCTTCGGACATATCCTCGGCAGTTCCTCCAAGAAATGCTGTCCTATTTTTTCCGCATCATAGTAACACGCTTCACAGATGAACCTCAGTCCGTCCGATGTCAGCAGACAGCCATTGTTCCTGTCACGGCAAAGCTGCTCATAATCCTCTAATTGCTTTTTCGTTATTGTCAGCATCTGTTGCCACCTCTGTTTCTATTCAACTCTGCATCATCTGCTCCAGCACTTTAATGATTTGTTCATAAGTGATATCCTGTGCATAAGCAAACTTTTTCCGGTACTTCGACCACATATCCTGCAATTCTTCACTGCTAGATATTAATGTCAGTATGGCTTTTGTATCTGCAATATTCTCTGTACTTCCTCTATGTGATGCCGTGGCTGCGAGTGCTTCTTGGAACAGTTTCTTATCATATGCTTGCGTTGTACAAAGAATGTAAATATCATAATAATCTCTCGGTCTTGTGTTAAATATACCACGGCTTAAAACGGTTTCTACTTTTTCCGCCATTACCGTTTCAATATTATAACCCCACAGTTTGATACGGACATTATCATCAAAAATCCCGCCAAATTCATACTGTACTGCAGACGGAGTAATCACATCACCAGTAGACACATCTATCGAAAGTGGGGTAACTATCGTATCATATACCGCATTAAGTCTCACACAGAATCCACCATATTTGTCATCTTTGCGAATCGGTGCGATGGATACCGTTTCAAAATTCACATCATCTCCAAGGTCAATACTGCATATGTTCGTTACTGCTTCCACAACTTTTTCTTCCGTCAGCGGAAGGTTTTTTAATGTGGTGTCCAAATCCATTGTCGATCTGGTATCCAAGCCTACAATAGCTGCAATCAACATACCGCCCTTTATAACAAATTTCTCGCTGTATTCTGACTCAGACATTCTTGCCAAGAACCGCTCAAACATATAATTCTGAAGAACCACTTGTGCAGCGATATTACTGCTCTTGGCATAGTTTTTTATTTTTGCTTTCAGACTCATTGCTTTGGAACTCATAGCAGCACCTCTAGATATTTTTTCAAGTCTTTTGCCACCTTGAACTGCTTCGCATATACCGACAGGAGATTCAAATCCTTCTTATCATACAAAGCATAATTCTTGATAGCACTGATAACCGTTTCTTCATCACAGCGATTACGGCATCTTAGAAAATCACAAATCGTTCTCTCCACATTATAGCACCTGACAATATTTCCGAATGTAGTATTTTTTTCTATAATCCCAATATCATGCAGCTCCGGTTTCACATAAAAGCAGGCGCATTCGCCTTTCAGAGAATTGGGCAGTGCCGCATTGCTTGGAATCGTAACTGTATGCATAAATGGTGTTCGTTCTGATAATCCATTCAAAAACAATGCTGTATCATGCGAAAAAACAATTTTTTCAGAACGAAGCATCAAAGTGTACATATCATCATGCACCGCATTTGGAAGCGTATAGACACCATGTCTGCATCGTTCAAGCAATCCTTCTTTTACATAATTCGTCAGCAGTTGTTTTGAATATCCTAATGAAAGCACTTGAGATGTGGTTATCATATTATTGTTCTTTTTAATCTGATCATAAATCGTCTGATTGATATTCATTGCTTCACCTCCATCGTTGACTTTCATACGGTATTATACTGTATATCCATTCGAAAGTCAATATATACAACTTGACTTTCGAATGGATATTATCACTTTTTTCAATTCAAAAGAATACACCCTGCATCTCTGCAAGGTGTCCATGTATCTCCGATCCGTCCTTAAATGTGACGGTCATTTTTTTATCCTTATCCACCGTGATGAAATCTACCATGCCGCCCCACATCCCGGCATCGAATTCCGTAATAGACTCTCCATGCTCCTCAAGGGTCTGAATGAGAATCCCCAGTTTTTATGCATGAAATTATCCTTATCTCCCTACATCCACGCTCATGCCAGACTTAAACTCGATAGTGAACTTTTCCTCGTAAACCGTTATCTTCTCCACCATTCTTCTGACCAAGTTTTCATCGTATTCCTCAATCTGTTCCGTCTGCCCGGCAAGGAACTGCTGCATTTCGGCAATTCGCTGTTTTGTTCCGTCTCGCTCGGCATTATCCGCCATTACCTTTTGCTTTCTCTCACGCAAGTGGTCAATCTCATCAGCAAGGTATTCATAATCCTGTCTGGCATTGGCTCGTTTCAGAAGTTCCTGCTGCAGGTCTTCCAGCTTGGCATCAAGGCTTTCTATTGAAGTCTCATCTTCCAAAGCAAGCACCATCGCTATATTTTCTTCTAAGTCGGCAAGCATATCCTCCTTGCCACCGAGTGCCATATTAATTGCCTTTACCACAACGCTCTGTAATTCTTCTTCCTTCACAGTTGGTGCATCACAGCAGTCGGGACCATGCTCCACTCGGTTTACGCATCGCCATACCGTAGAGCGTTTTCCATGATTGTTCCAAGCAACCCTGCGGTAAATCTCCCCGCATTTCGAGCAATAGACAATACTGGAAAGTGCATATTTGCTGCTGTAGACTCGTTTCTTTCGGTTCGCACCGCTATGAAGATTGGACCTTCTGAGCATTTCTTCTTGCACCTGCATATAAAGGTCGCGGGGGATAATCGGTTCATGACTGTTTTCTACATAATACTGCGGAACGATGCCGTTATTTTTCACTCGCTTTTTTGTTAGTACATCCACGGTATAAGTCTTTTGCAAAAGGGCATCACCAATGTACTTTTCATTTCGAAGTATTTTCTTCACTGATTCAGGACGCCACTTTGGTTTTCTGGCACCCGTTAAAATACCATCCTCCATCAAGCCGTCTCCGATTTGCTTTAGGCTTGCACCCTGCAGGTATTCTCGGTAGATTCGTTTGACGATTTCTGCCTCGGCAGGCTCAATGATGAGGTGTCCATCTTCGTCTTTTGTATATCCCATAAAGCGATTATGGTTGACCTGCACCTCTCCCTTCTGAAATCGAAACTGCATCCCCATCTTTACATTTTTGCTTAAGGATTCCGATTCCTGCTGTGCAAGGCTGGCCATGATGGTCAGCAGAACCTCGCCCTTGGAATCCATTGTATTGATGTTTTCCTTTTCAAAAAACACGGGGATGTTCTTTTCCTTCAGCTGTCTTATGTAGCGAAGGCAGTCCAAGGTATTACGGGCAAATCGGCTGATGGACTTGGTAATAATCATATCAATATGGCCTTCCATACACTCGGAAATCATGCGGTTAAACTCCTCACGCTTTTTGGTATTGGTGCCTGAGATACCATCATCTGCGAATATTCCGGCAAATTCCCATTCCTCATTTTTCTGTATAAAATTAGAGTAATGTTCCACCTGTGTATCATAACTGGTAGCCTGCTCATCGCTGTCGGTACTGACACGGCAGTACGCTGCGACTCTGAGCTTCGGCTTTACTTCTTTATTTACTGTGTTTCCCACACGTCTTCGTGCCGGGATAACTGTGATACTCTTATTCAACTATCGCCACCTCACTTTCAATTAAGCTGTAGGCATATTCTGCCTGTTCAAATGGATCTGCAAATTTTCTCTCAACAAACGGCATGGTAAACATTGTATCTGCCATTGGTTTTGGTGCATCCTGCAGTTCTCTGACCCTGCCCAAAGAGGATGCCCTCGACATTCTAATTTCTTCTGCCTTGTCAAAACGCTCTCTGTCGATGACGGCAGGATAATATTCATCTCCAAGGTAATGCGTGTTTCGCAGCATTCTGCCTGCACTGCCATGATAAATCTCAAAGCCTGCATTCTCCGCCGCAGGCTTTAATCCAAGTCCTGCAATGTAGCCGTCAAACAGCTTTCTGACTGCTTCCGCCTGTTTTTCATCGACTTCTGCTTTTCCATTCACAATTTTGTATCCGTAGGGTATATGTGCCATTATCCCACCAACCTTTCCTTTAATTTCAGTCCACACTTCAGTTCAAAGACGATTTTTTCTCTTGAAAGCACGATAATCCCTTCTACATAGGAAAGGAATATCTCATCCGAATATTCCGTCAGCATCTCACTGCCGGATGCAAATTTTATAAGTGTCTCCAAGGCTTCAATCTTTGTCCTGTCACCGCTGACGGAATTTATCATTTGTTTCTTTTCTTCCTGCAAATGCTTTTCTTCCAAAATCAAAGCATTGTTTTCCTTGCTAAAAAGTGCTGGCTCTAATAGTCCGCCTGCCATAAGGCTCGTCAGCACCTGCCTTTTCTCCATATTCTTTTCCAGTTTAGTTTCATATTCCTGTATCTGTAGAAGCCTATCCTTATCATCAAATCCCTGCAGGCTGTGAAGCAGTGGCTTTAATATCATCTGATGGGCAAATATCAGTTTATTCATCATAGTAAGGAACGCCGTCTTTATGCCATCATCCGTAATGTACTTCATGGAACAGGAGTTCCTGTCCTCGATATGATGGGTGCAGCACCAAGCAATGTAACTTCCGCTGGGCTTATAGTGGATTCTTCTTTTAAAGACTCCGCCGCACTCTCCGCACTTGATTCTGCCTGAGAAGCCATAACGATTCTGATAGCGTTCGGTTCGCTCTCCATTGCCTTTTTCCTTGCCACGCTGATTCAGGACCTCATTTGCCTTTTCAAAAATTTCGTGGCTTACAATCGGCTCATGATGATTTTCACACAGATATTTATTTAACTCGCCATCATTGGTGTGGCGGCTAAACTGACTGTCGGTGTAGGTCTTTTGAAAAATAACATCTCCCGTAAACTTCTCATTGCGAATAATCGCATTGATTGCTCCGGGAGTCCATTTTCCGCCTTTCTTGCTTCTCACACCGCTGTCATTCAGTTCCTTTGCAACGGCATGGGTACTTTTCCCGGCAAGCGTATCTTCAAATATCTTTTTGACAACCTCTGCCTGCTCCGGCACAACAATCATTTCTCCGCCGGCATTTTCATAACCATAAGGCGGATAGGAAATAATGTAGGTGCCATTCTGAAAGCGTTTTTGTATTGACCATTTATTGTTTTCAGAAATGGACACCGACTCGCTTTCCGCAAGACTGCTTAATATGGAAAGCATCAATTCACTTTCCATCGTATCCGTGTTAATATTTTCTTTCTCGAAAATCACGGTCACATTTAGCGCCATCAGCTTTCTTACCAGTTCCAAACAGTCTGTTGTATTTCTGCTGAATCGGCTGATGGACTTTGTAATGACCAAGTCCACAAGACCTTTTTCGCAGGAATCAATCAGGGAATTCAGACCGTCACGACACTCCTTTTTGGTGCCAGTAATACCTTCATCAAAAAATACCCCTGCGTACTCCCACTCGCTATTGGATTTGATATAATCCTCATAATGTGCTTTCTGCGTATCAAGGCTGATAAGCTGTTCATCGCTTGCCGTGGACACTCTGCAATAGGCAGCAACACGGGTTTTCGTCTTAACCGATAAGGCATTATTTTCTTCAATTTTTGTTATCCTTTTCATCAACTCACCTCGCTTTCGGTATGGACATATTCCCGTACTAATCGATATATATCAAGTCTTTTATGGCATAATTTCAGCTAAATATGGAGAGAAAGCTTGGCGGTTTCTTTCGCTGATTTTGTTGAATTCATCCACAGAAATCAGGTCCTTATCAAGCAATGCTTTTGTCATTTTCTGTGCCATACAATATTTATAATCACCGCACAGCTGTTCCTCCGTCATGCGTGATTTCATAAGGACAGGTAAACTGTCCGGCTCTGTAATTTTCGTTACTGTTTTATTCTCATCATTCATTAGAAAAGCACCTCCTACCTTATAGCCTTGGCAGGAGGTGCAATCTGACGGTTTCCTAATCTTTTTTATAGAAGCTGCATTCGTATCCATCCGCACGGAGAAGAAGCCCGGAAATCCAATGCGGAGTCCTGCCCATTTGTTCACACACAGCATAAAGGGAAACTCCCATGCTGCACTCGATAATCAGTTCATCATGAACATGACCGCAAACAAAAAAGTGCGACAGCGTTCGCATGGAATGAGCCAAAATATCCCTGCTGATTGCCTGCACGATATTTTCCACAAACTTGGGTCCATAGCTTTCGATGCGTTCCCATTTCTTTGTACCACCCACACCTTCATAGGTCACAGCCTCACCGCCGAAACGGTTCTCTCCCATACGTGGTTTCACATAGGAAAGCCATCTGCCGCTTGGCAGCTGAATGAACAGCATTCCGCTCTGGTAGAAAAAGCGAATGCCATGTGTTTCCGTGGTCACTCTGTTTTTGACCGTATTCTTTACACAGCGGTCAACATCCCACCAAAAACGCACAATGTTTGGGTTGGCGGCTCTCCATGAATCCACAAGTGGCTGAAGTTCTTCTTCCTCAAGTCCCATATCCAAAGCACCCATCGCTTTTAGAGCACCGACAGAACCGCCGTAGCCGAGAGCCAATTCAGCGATTTTACCCTTTTGACGGAGATATCCATTAACACCGTGCTTTTCCACAGGAACACCAAACATAGCGGATGCTGATGCACAATAGATGTCCCCGTTATCTGCAAAGACAGCTGTTCGCCAGCTTTCCTTGGCAAGATAGGAAAGCACCCTTGCTTCGATGGCAGAAAAGTCCGCCACCACAAACTTCATCCCAGCTCTTGGCACAAAGGCTGTGCGGATAAGCTGTGACAGGGTATCCGGGATATCATCATATAGAAGCTCTATCGCATCATAATTGCCGGACTCCACCAGACCTCGCGCCTGTTCTAAATCCGGCATATGGTTCTGAGGGAGATTTTGCAGCTGTATATATTTCCCAGACCAGCGTCCAGTTCGGTTTGCAGAATAAAAGCCAAACATTCCTCTGGCACGGTCATCTGAGCACATACAATTCTCCATCGCCACATACTTTTTTACAGATGATTTGGAACTTTTCTGCCTTAAGGCAAGCACTTCTTTGAGCGTTCCCTCTGTGCTTTTAACAGCTTTGGCAACTTCTTTTTTGCCGAGCGAATCCATAGTAAGTCCCTGTTGAGACAACCAACCTTTAATCTGCGGTACACTGTTTGGGTTTTCAAGTCCGGTTAATTCCTTCAACTTGTCGATAAGCTCTGCGTTTGACTTCTCAGCCATTGTTAAAGCATTTTTTACCAGCGTGCGATCTATAAGAATTCCTCTATCATTTATTTCCTCACTTCGATAGAACTCTCCCCATAGGAATTCCGGGACAGGATAACGGATTAGTCGTTGCTGTATTTGCAGTTCAACCTCAACATCACGCTTATTATAGTTCTTGAAAGCTGACCATTTTTCAAGGTGGTCTACAGGATCATTAAATTCACCAGATTTGTTTGGCACACAAAAAAACTTGATAAGATCCTTTCCTTCGGTCATTTTTTGTTTTTCAAGGCCCAGTACAGATCCTACACCCGCGAGTGATTTAGGCAAGCCCAGCGTGGATGCCCAAACCATCGTGCAATTCCATGAATTTGGAGATAAGTACTCTCCAATAGGATATCCGGTGTATCGAGAGAGACAGATTCTCTCAAACTGACTGTTATACGCGGTTTTTATGACAGTTTCATCCTCAAGTGCATTCAAAATATCCTGTGGAATCTTTTCTCCATTTGCCAGATCGATAACCTTTACCGCACCATAATTAACGGAGTATGCAAACAGCAAAATATCAAATCTATCTGTGTCACAGTATTTATACACGCCGCACTTCGCCAAATCGATGTTGCTGCGTGTTTCAATATCGATGCTTAAAATTTTTATTTCATCCACGAATAATGCTCCCTTCTTTTTATTTTGCTTATAGTTTGGTGGCACACCCCATACATTTGACCCAGTTCACGGAAGCTTATTCCGCAGGCAAGACCAAATCGGATGGCGTCAATATCATCCAAGGAAAGCACACTCTTGCCCTTGCCGTTTTTATATGCGTCTATCATATTTTCAGTGCGGGTATCGTATCTTAGGTTTTCAAGGTGATTATCTGAGCCGTTGCAATTGTTATGGCATACTTCCATACCCATAGGCGGTTCACCACAAAAGGCGAGCATTACCAACTGATGGATGCCATATGATTTTCTGTGATGGTCATGAAGCACCACCGACAAATGACCATAGGAGTCTCTTTTTCCAGGCGATAATATAGTTTCCTTGGTACGCCATTCAAAATCACCATACTGGTTTTTACTCGTAACAATACGGGCTAAACTTTTGATTCTCCCCATATTGCTTGCCTGATATTTCCCTTCGTAACCGGGGATATCTTTCCATATTTCATCTGTCATATGTTGTCACCGTCCTTACGATAAGCAAGGCGGCGAAGAATACACCTCCACCGCCCGCTGTTTACTGATTATTCTGTTCTGCTTTGACTGCTGCCTTTTTCTTTTCCCTGTGCAGTTTCCATTTCTTAAAGCACCAGTGCAGGAAATCCATAATCCAATATACCAAGCTGCCGATACCAAAGCCGTACAGCACCACAAAAATCACAATCACATCAAACTGCTTTGCAAATTCATATAAATCCATCTGTTTACCTCACATTTTCATAATATCTGCAGACAGCAGTTTCCCACCGCCTGCATTGATTGTCACTGCATTTTCTTAAGAGAGAAAATCTTCATCGTCTTCAGTGGCAAAATCGTCCTCGGCACGGCTCTTGCCACCAAGCGGCTCACCATCCTTGATTTTCTGCAGATTATTAAGGCCACAGGCGATACCCTTATTTCCGTTGGAATTGAAGGCATAGAAATTGATGGATGCACGGCCATACACACCGCTGTATACCTCGCTGCGGTCGATGATAGGCTGACGGTCTGCATCCACGATACCAGGTGCAGATGCACTGTTGGCATTGATGAAGTAGCTGTTCGCGTAGGCTTCATCATCGGGCCTTTCCAGATCACCGTCACGAAGCGGAGTCTTAAGTACAGAAAGTGCAGGCACTGTCTTGCCATTGCCCTTCAGCTTGGACTGGCCTTCCTCGTAAGCAGACTGGATGGCTGCCTTGATTTTGTTGACCGTTGCAGTATCGTCCTTTGGAATGATAAGGCTCACGCTGAACTTAGGTGTGCCGCCGTTGATGGATTTTGCATCCCACACATTTGCATAAGACCAGCGTGTTTTTACTCCTGTGATTACCTTGGTAGGGTTGGTATAATTCTTTGACATATTATTTGTCCTCCTTAAAATCGTTTGCTGCTGTATTCATTGCTGGACGCTTGTCCGACATAGGTACTAAGGTTGGCTTGCCCTGCGGTTTTTCGATAAAACCGGAGAGCAGTTCTTCAAATCTTGTCTTGCCGAGCAGTTTGGTCATTGCCGTAACACCCAGAACCTTGTATTCGTATGGGTCATAACCGGCACCCTTAACCGTATCTACCACAGCGGTTTCATTAACATATTTCCTGTTGGAGCGTCCTTCGACAATCTTCCAGTCATTCCACTCCTTGCCGCTGACTGCCTGCTGCAATGCGTATTCCTTGATATCGCCTGCCCAAGATACCAGTGCATCAACTTTTGAAAGAATGGCCTCTATCTCATCATCTTCAAGGGTGGAAGGCATCTCAAAATCGTAACGTGCAAGTTCAAGGTTGTATTCGGCTCTCTTACGGCAGGTGGCTTTTACTTTGCAGAACTGACAGTGGTTTCCGGCTTTGTATTCGCCCTCGCCTATTGCCGCCAGCTGTGCTGTTGGACTCAGCACTTCATCCGCCCATTTCAGAAGTTCTTCTTTGGAAATGGTGTATGTGCTGACACTATCCCGCCTTGGCTGGAAGATAGTCATGGTCACCGAATCAATATCATAGATACCGTCAAACAGTTGTAAGGCTCCCAGTGCGTAGCACATCATCTGCGGATTCTTTTCTGCTTCTACCAGAATGCCGACACCGTATTTAAAATCAATGACGGTCAGCGTTTCATCTGCAACAATCACGCAGTCCCCGGTGCCGAAGCCCTGCGGCACCCATTTGGAAAAATCAAGATGCTGTTCAATTAGAACAATAGGGTCTTTGCATTTTTCTTTTGCCACAGCAAGCTGCTCCATCACATACTGGGCATACATATCCGAGCAGTCCGCCATTTCTTCATCGAAGAAAGTAAGGTTTTCTGTTGGATCTTTCGATTTCTGCCCCAGTGCTGTTTTCAGTTTGTGTTCGCAAAGGCTGTGGGCATCGGTGCCCTGCATTGCAAACTCGCTTGTGGTGTCACCGACCTTAGCACACTGCAATGCCGATGGCGGACACTCCAGCCACCTGTGACTGGAGGATGCTGATAAGACTGCGTGGTCCAGACCGGTCTCTCTTGCACCTACAGTACAATTCACCTTCTGTTTATTGGGCATTCCCAAGTACCTCCACTTCAGCAAGCAGTGCCTTATATTCTGCTGGATTTATCCCGGACAGCTTTTCTGCACCATGCTTTGTAAGGATTGCTTTGACTTCTGCCGTATAGCCTTTGCGGGATTTATCCGCACACACGGCTCTGACATCTTCCAACGTGAGTGCTTTTTCTTCCGGCGCTTCAGCTTTTGGCTCCTCGTTGGTTTTCTTCTTAACAGCAGTCTTTTTTACAGGCTGCATTGCGTCCTTTCCACTGCTGAACAAATCAGCCAGTTCTTCGGAAATACGTACCAAGGTTTCGCCGCACTTTTTGAGTTCATCCACGAGCATGGATAATTCGCTTACTTTACTCACGATGTCGCACCTCCTTCCTTAACCGTACAAATGGAAACTTCTTCCACGTTGTCACCGGGTACAAGAATTGTGAGTTTCTGTTTTCTTCCGAGGAAGAAGCATAGAATACGTTCTCGTACACTAATACTGCGGCAAGAAAGAATACCATCTGATTTTTGTTTCTTGGATACACTGATTCTCAAATTGTGTTCCATCTTTATCCCCTCTTTCCGAGAGTGTTTTTTGACCCTCTACCTAATAGCCTTGAAAAAGAAGTAAATCTGACGGTTTTGAAAAAATATAAATAAAAAAAATAAACCCACCAAGAAAATTCATCCTCAGTGGGCATCAAATTATCTATTCTATTTCCTAACTAAAGCATATAGTAAAACCGCTCCAACTCCGTAGGCTACATTCCTCTGATTCTTAATTGCCTGCATTTTTTTCTTCTCCTCGGACGCGTACGTTTTCAAGGATGCGTTGGCACCCTGCAATAAGTCCGTCTGCATCTGTGAGGTTTTCTTCAATACAGTCAGCTCGCTCTTGGATCTATATTAATAAAGTAGACACAAATACATGTTACTTGTTACAATAAATTACACACCCAAACGGAGGTAATATTATGGCTGACAAATCAACACGTTATGACGAAGAATTCAAAAAGTCTGTTGTGTCCCTGTTTAACAATGGTAAAACTCAGACGTCCCTGTGCAAGGAATACGGTATTTCCCAATCGGCCTTGGCCAAATGGATTAAACAGTATTCCACGGTTAAGACTGAAGATGGCGAAATTCTCTCCGCCAGACAGATTAAAGACCTGCAGAAACGCAACGCCCAGCTTGAAGAAGAAAATGTCATACTAAAAAAAGCGATTGCCATCTTCACGCCACACTCAAAGAACGACTAGTCGCCGTTCATAAGCTCAGATTCCAACACAACATCAAAATCCTGTGCAAAGTCCTGCGTGTAAACCGCAGTACATACTACAAGCACTTCCATTCTGCTCCGGCACCCCGAAGTCTGGAAAACCAGATCATTAAATCCTACATACTCCACATCTACGCTGACTACAAGAAAAGACTCGGTGCTTACAAGATTACATACTCAAACTTCGCACATCCCAAACAAGCCTGCAATAATGCACAGCAAGGGAATGTGACTCCTTAAATGCCAACATCATGCACGGTGTTTCAAACAGTTGTGCCATAAGAGTGGCAGTTTTTCTAAGAAAGAATTAAGCATCTCATCCAGTTCTTTTTCCATGAAAAGCATTCGTTCCTTTATCCTGTCAATGAATTTTTTCAAAATCAATAGCAACGCGTCCATATAACGTAAATCTTGCAGCTCATCATACGAGGCAAAAAACAGATCACCAATGCTGCGTTTATCGTAAGCGCACAATAATACGGTGTATTTAATCCACGCCTCCCAAGTGAGATAATAGACTTAAATAAGTCACACAAAAAAGCTGAAAAAGCCATTTCAGTCATTTTTGTCATCTCATTGGGGAGGTTTTCTTTTGACTCAAATGCAACAGATCAAGCACCAGCATTCTATGAAATACTGGAAACAGATTCTCATCGCCCAGCAGCAAAGCGGCCTGCCTGCTACTGAGTATTGCCGGCAGCAGGATATCAAGTACAACGCTTTTTATTACTGGCTCCGCAAGATCCGTAAGGAGTTTGCGGAAGTGGTTCCGCAGCTTCCTGCGGAAACAACGTCCGGTCCCCGGTTTGCCGTCTTGTCGACGGCTGCTGTCATCACTACGGTTCCGGCGTTATCACAATCGTCCATGCTAAAGCTTTCCTGCGGCCCTGTCATACTTGAAATCACGGAGTCGACGTCACGGCAATTACTTACACAAACGCTGCGATGCATCAAGGATGTGTTTCCAGTATGCTAGTCCATGCGCTCACGGCAGATCATGTTTACCTTGCCTGCGGTCGGACGGATATGCGTAAGTCTATAGACGGGTTAGCTGCTTTGGTTCTGTCTCGCTTTAAGCTGGATCCACAGCAGCCATTCCTATTCCTTTTTTGCGGCCGCCACAAAGATCGCATCAAAGGCCTGCTGTGGGAGGAAACCGGCTTCCTGCTTTTATACAAGCGCCTTGAAAACGGTCGGTATCAATGGCCGGACAAGCCGGAGGATTTGCGGGAAATCTCAGAGCAGCAGCTTCGCTGGCTGACGGAAGGCTTATCCATCTCCCCGTCAAAAGCTGTGCAAAAGGTTTATCCCCTCCATAATTTCTAAAATCTGTGCATAACGAACCGAAATCTGTGGACAGTCAGCCTTCGCTATTCCTGGCTTTGCTGGCTTTCTTGCAGTATAATAGAAGCATAGATTTTAGGAGGCTTTTCATGACAGACCAACGCGAGCAAGAGATGCAGAACCGCATAGATGGTCTCCTCTTGGAAAAGGAGAACCTGAACCATGAGGTAGGTTATCTCAAGGAGCAACTTGCCCAGTTAAAGAAAATGGCTTTCGGCTGCCGTACAGAGAAGACTACGGAAGTCCTCGGTGATCCCGCAGAGCTGAATCTTTTCAATGAGGCTGAAATCGAGGTCCGGGTCAATGCTCCGGAACCGGTCATCGACGTGCCGGCACATCAGCGTCACAAGAAACAAAAAGGGCATCTTGAGCAGCTGCTCAGGGAACTGCCCCATGAGGAACGCCTCATTACGCTGCCGGAAGATGTGCGCATCTGTAAACGTTGCGGTACGCCGCTTACCCCCATGGGCAAGGAAAAGATCCGCACGGAGGTGCAGTTCATTCCGTCTCAGGTGAAAGTCATCGACTTTTACCGTGCGTCGTTCCAATGCCTGGAGTGTCGTAAGCAGGAGCATTTCTCCATTGAGAAGCCTGTCATGCCGCAGCCGGTGCTGGCCAAATCCATTGCCTCACCTTCCAGTGTCGCTCATGTTATCACGCAAAAGTATCAGTTCTCCATGCCTCTTTACCGGCAGGAACAAGAATGGAAAGCAATCGGGCTCGCTTTGCCCCGGGCAACGCTGGCCAATTGGGTCATCCGTGCCGCAGAAGATTGGCTCATGCCTCTTGTGGACCGTATGCATAGTCTGCTGCTGGAGAAACCCATTATCCATGCCGACGAAACCCCCGTACAAGTCCTTCATGAGAAGGGCCGTAAGAATAAGACGAAGTCTTATATGTGGGTGTATACCAACGGCGAGTTCCAGACCGATGGGCAGCAGATTCGCATCTACGAGTATCATCCCGGACGCAGCGGCAGCTTCGCAGGAGAGTTCCTTAAGGATTATAAGGGCATCCTGCAGACCGACGGTTACGCCGGCTATGAGCAGATTTCCAGCAAGGAACACGCGCTTTGCTGGGTACATGCCCGCAGATACTTTGTGGATTCCATTCCTGCAGGGCTGACAAAAGAGGATGCCGCCACTTCCGTCAGCGGACAGGCCATCCAACGGATCAACGAGTTCTTTGCCTTGGATAAGGGTCTGGCTGACAAGACCCCGGAAGCACGGCAAGCAGAGCGTCTGCGGCTTATAAAGAACAAGCTGGAGGCTTTCTTTGCATGGCTGGAAACCATCCGCCCTGGCACATTGCCAAAATCGGCACTGGGCAAGGCTGTAAATTATACTCTTAACCATAAAGAAGGCTTGCGCGTTTTCTTGAAAGATGGGAATGTGGCTTTATCCAACAACATCTGTGAGCGTGCGATCCGCAACTTTACCATCGGCCGCAAAAACTGGCTTTTCAGCGCATCGCCAAAAGGCGCAGCAGCCAGTGCTGCTATCTACAGTATCGTAGAAACCTGCAAGGCCAATGGACTTGCCCCATTCAGCTACCTGACCTATCTCTTTGAGCGAATTCCCAACATGGATTTCAAAATACATCCGGAAAAACTGGATGCGGTCCTTCCTTGGACGGATGAAATACAGAAAAACTGCAAATAAGTTTCCTGAGCATGACCGATATCCCGGTTATGCTTATTTTATTTACCGGTAACACCAGATGATTTACCGCTTACCGTTTATCTGCATTTCGGCGCTGCTCCAGCGACAACATCGTGTAGCGAGCAAAGACAATGGAGACATGAGCCGTCATGGCATCATAAGACATTGTCCGGTTTTCTTTCCCCAGCTTCAGGAACGATTTGCACATCTTGAAAAAGACTTCAATGTTCCAGCGCTTACCATAAGTCTGGATGATTTCTTCTTCTGACAAATTGACATCAGTCGAAGCTAGGATGAGATACTCCTGACGGTTATTCTTGTTCCTTACGAAGACTAATTTCACCGGTGTTGACATTGAGTCTTTTACTGCTTCAACTTCTACAGAAAGCAGGAACTTGGCACGCCCACGACGTTTCGTAGCAGCACGGAAGATAGCTGGCGCGCTTTGCATTCGGCCATTATAACGGAAATGGATGGTCTCCGATTTCTTGACCATGGCAATAACGTCGTAGCCGATTTCCTTGATTTGAATCAGCGAAATCGGCGAACAGAACCAGGTGTCAAAGAGAACATACTTAGCTGGAATTTCGACTGCTTTCGCCTCTTTCAGAAGCGTCTGGAGTACGCTGGTTGCTTTAGTCTGTGCCAGCTTACGTTGCTTACCGCCATTACTCCTGGCATCAACGCCAACGGACGCTTCCTGCAGACGGTTTTCACGGTTGGCAGAGGAAAGCAGGCAATGACTGAGCGGAAGGAATGAATTACCATCACTCCATCCAAGCGTCAGCATGCGGAAACCTTTGGTATATTTGTGCTCCACATGGTCATAGACCTTTGCCAGCAGCTCAACCTTCTTGGAACGAGATCTGCTGAAAAGAGAATCATCGATTATGAGCACATTGCGACGACTCTCATCCGTAAGCGGAGCAATTTTATGGATAACAGCAAAGCCCAGCTGAAGCGTAAACTTACGCCAGTTGACACTGCAGGAGTTCATGAAACGGTAAAACGTATCTTTGGCAAAGGGGAGAGAGGGCAAAGTCTCTTTCTCCTTCTGAAAAAACGATTTGTTGCTGAATGCATTTTCAAAGGCAACCTGAAATACCGTTTTTACTGAAAATCCGCGTACTTTATATGCATTGCAGGAGCTGAGGATCTTGCTGACATGGAATTCTTCAAGAAAATGTGAGATTTTCGAAGAAAGAAGTTCACTGGAACGATGATGATGTGCTACAATATTCATGGCATAAGCCCTCCGTTTGTGTTATGGATTTTTGTCACTTTCATTATACAAAGCGGAGATGACTTATGCTATTTTATTTTGAAAAAGTTGATTTAAGAATTAATGGACCGTTTCACAACTGCGAAGTTTGAGTTACATACGTATTGGAGCGTGATTATGGCATCAAAATCAGCGTTGGCAGAGTGTACCGCCTGATGAAAACCATGCAGCTACCACCAATGTCTACCGTTAAGCCTTCTTTTGTTCGTGCTGCAGCAGACGAGGACGACTGCCCGAATCATTTAAAACAGCTCTTTACGCAAAAAGCTCCTAACCTTGCTTGGGTCAGCGACTTTACCTACATCAGAGCCGGTGGCAAATGGTATTACTTATGCATAATCATCGATCTTTTCTCAAGGAAAGTAATTTCTTGGCATCTTTCCGGCAAACCCGATGTAGACCTTGTCCTGAAAACATTTAAAAAAGCCTATGCAAAAAGGAATGCACCATTCGGCCTGATGTTCCACTCAGACCGTGGTTCCCAGTACACTGCATTTGCTTTCCGGCAGCTACTAGACTCTTTGAACGTCGTTCAGTCTTTCTCTAAAAAAGGCTACCCTTTTGACAACGCTGTATGTGAATCTTTCTTCAAATATCTGAAGAAAGAAGAAACTAACAGAAAGACATACCATACTTTTGAAGAATTGAAAAGCTCGATCTTTGAATATATAGAAGGCTACTACAATCCTAAGCGTCCTCATGGCGCCTTAGGCTACTTGACGCCCAATGAAGCTGAGGCTGCCTATGACAGCCAAATATCTTCTGCTTCTGCTTGATAACAAATTAGCTGAATTTGTGTCCACTTGCTTGACTATAGTGCAAATCCTTTCGAATTCTTTCACTTTTTTTAACAGTTCTGCTAGCATATCCTTTTCTTCAAGTTGGCGTTTTAGCCTGATGTTTTCACGTCTAAGTTGCTCAAGTTCATCAACCTCATCGTCTGTTTTGTGATGTCCTCGTTTATCAAATAATGTGTTTTCACCACCTGCATCGTATTTCTTCACCCACGAATATACCTGGCTATAAGACACATCATAAAGTGATGCTGTATCTTTATAATTCCGTTCGTGATTTAAACAGTATTCAACGATTTGCTTACGTTCTTCAATAGTTGTTTTTCATCTCGCCTCTGCCATATAGACCTCCCGTTTCGGACAGTAGTCCTTAAGTTTTCTATTGGCATTATACAACGAAATCCATTCTCGTAGCTGGTGTGAAGAAGAAATATCATATTTTATTATCAAATCTTGTAAAGAACCCAAACCAGCGATATATTCTTCAACTACCCGAAGTTTGAATTCTTTTGTATAACTTTTGTTGCCTGAATGTTCCTGAAAAGCCATTATTCCATACTTTTCATATTTCTTAGACCATTCCATAATTGTCTTTTCCCTCGGTGTTCCAAGAGAAATACATATTTCTTTTAAGCTACGTGTGCCACTGCGATAATCCTTGCAGGCTTGCACTCGTTGTTCAATAGAATATTTGGATTTTCTAGGCATGAAAATACCCCCTAAGTAGATTTTGGTTATTTACCTTGTCTACTTAAGGGGTATCATATGAATATCCGAATGCTAATAAGGGCTGTTTACTTCTTAATATTTAGGCCCCCATGAACAGTTTGATATCGTCGTCTACGCTTCCGATACCCGCGATACCAAAAGTCTCAACAAGGACCTTTGCAACATTGGGTGACAAGAATCCCGGCAACGTCGGCCCCAGATGGATATTTTTCACTCCGAGGTAGAGCAACGCCAATAGAACAATAACCGCTTTCTGCTCATACCAAGCGATATTGTAGGCAATAGGTAGTTTGTTGACATCATCGACGCCGAAGACTTCTTTCAGTTTTAGTGCTATGACAGCGAGTGAATATGAGTCATTGCATTGCCCTGCATCCAATACGCGCGGAATACCGCCAATATCTCCTAAAGCTAGCTTGTTGTATCTATATTTTGCACAACCGGCAGTCAGAATTACCGTGTCTTTCGGCAGTTTTGTCGCAAACTCGGTGTAATATTCCCTTGACTTCATGCGACCATCACAACCGGCCATTACAAAGAATCTCTTAATCGCGCCTGACTTCACAGCAGCCACAACTTTGTCCGCCACGGCAAAGACCTGCTCATGAGCAAATCCTCCAACAATCTTACCGGTTTCAATTTCTGTCGGTGCCTTCAGTTTTTTTGCCATCGCAATGACCGTCGAAAAATCTTTTTTGCCGCTCGTATCTGCTACGATATGCGGGCAGCCAGGGTAGCCCGCAGCGCCGGTTGTGAATATCCGAGTTTGTACTTCTTCGCTCCGAGGCGGAACAATGCAATTGGTCGTAAACAGAATTGGGCCGTTGAAAGTTTCGAACTCGCCCACCTGTTTCCACCAAGCGTTCCCGTAGTTCCCCACGAGGTTGTCATATTTCTTGAAAAAAGGATAATAATGAGCCGGCAGCATCTCACTATGTGTGTACACATCGACCCCTGTGCCTTTTGTCTGTTCCAGCAGTTGCTCCAGGTCAGTCAGGTCGTGGCCAGATATTAGGATTGCAGGGTTATTGCGTACACCGATGTTCACTTCCGTGATTTGAGGATTGCCATACTTTGAAGTATTAGCTTCGTCCAGAAGTGCCATCGCTTTTACACCATATTCGCCTGTTTTCAGTGTCAAAGCAACCAACTCGTCAGCAGAAAGTCCGTCATTAAGTGTTGCCGCCAGGGCTTCATAAATAAAAGTGTAAAGCTCACCATTTTCTTTGCCGATATTGAGAGCGTGATGAGCGTATGCCGCCAATCCTTTCAAGCCATAGGTAATCAGCTCCCGCAAGGAGCGCACGTCTTCGTTCTGTGTTGCCAGCACGCCGACCGCAGCAGCTTTTTCCACCATGGCTTCTTTTAACGAAACTTCAAACGTTGCGGCGTCATGCAGTTGACCAGCAGCAATTTTCGCCCGTAACTCATTTCTCAATTTAAGCATTTTTTTAATTTCTGCTTCAAAGGCAGCCGCATCAAAATTCGCGTTCGTAATTGTCATAAACAAGCTCTTCATAACCTCATGGTTAATGTTCCCCA
The DNA here is from genome assembly GCF_015732155.1 of Pectinatus sottacetonis. Classification (NCBI taxonomy): domain Bacteria; kingdom Bacillati; phylum Bacillota; class Negativicutes; order Selenomonadales; family Selenomonadaceae; genus Pectinatus; species Pectinatus sottacetonis. Next base: position 478,257 of record NZ_WIQK01000001.1, on the reverse strand, counting down.
ATCCCTTGGTGTCAAGTTTTCCTTTCACAACGACTTCCGAAATGCCTTTCAGGGTATAAATCAGTAGATCCTGAAGTTTGGCTACTTCTTCTGTTTTGCCGCATACTCCTCTGACTTCACACCCCGTGCCTTTTGCAGTTTCCTGGCATTGATAACAGAACATACTCATTAAAATTTCCCCCTTTTATTTTTGTCCACAAAACTATGAAACGTTGGCTACCATATCAAAGCTTAGGCCACCAACCATTCATCACTAAATTAGTCCAATGACCGAATCTTTCATATATGGCTGTTCCCGTTTGATTTTTCAGTGTTGCCCGTGACCGGAACGACCAAGATACGTTGTTCCCAATCTTTCCAGCCGCTTGTGCAATTCTTCGTGTTTACCCATTCCGATCACTTCTTCTTCCAGCGTCTCGAACCTGTCGAACAGTTTCTCCTGCATCTCTGCCGATAAAAGCTTATCGGCCATTGAGAAAAGCATTGTGTTTTCTTTGCTGATGTGTTGTTCCAGCAGTTCGATGTAGTCCGTGATATATTTAACCAACAAAGCCGTCGCCTCTGCATTCCCCACTTCATAATCGACTACGGCCTGACTCATATTCCGGATGTAAACCCTTCCCTGTTCATGTTCGGCAAGCATAACGCCGATTGGACCGCCTTCCTTCGGCACTCCCGCCAACTCCAGCTGGGGAAACAGGATTTGTTCCTCTTTGCCATGATGGCACCGATCCACGAATACTTTGAGAAAGTCGATCATGTCGTCAATATCTGCAGTCTGAAGTTTCTGTTGAGCATTAATTTTTACGCAGGCAGCATCCATGATTTTCATCATCAACCTAACCGCTTCGTGTTCTTTTTTCAAGGCATCAGTTGCTTTCATTCCTGTACCCTCCTCTATTATTTGGTAAATCGCTAACCATCATGGTAACCAGATGCCATTAAACACCAATATTCTAGGGAATTATGATTTTGTAAAAAGTGGGCTTCGGATTTCCTTGGAATAATGAAGCCACTTTTTTTCCAGCTTCCGCATGTATTGGACTGGAATGCATGGCCAAAAATGCTTCTTTTGTTTCCATCTCCACTATGGCGACATATGTTCCACCATTTTCAGGTTCTAAGAGACTTCGCCGGATAAACCCCGAGAACTTGCGAAACTCTGAGTTTGACCATTTAAACCAATCCTTAAATGCCTCGTCTTGACCTTCTTTAATCGCCGGAAACTGAACGATGGAGATGAACATGAACAGCACCTTCTTTCAATATTTTTCAATCGAAGCGGTTAAACTAAGCGATCTTTTTTCGATGATAAAACAGCTTGTCTAGATCATTAGGCTCCTTGACATAATCAAAGTGTACGTTCTGCTACAATCACTCTTACAATATCCCAGAGGAGGTATTCCATAATTTGTGTTCCAAACCTTGCCCCGGTCACCAAGTCGGCCGTATTCCGGTTAATGTGGTCCCCTAAAAGCATAACTGCAATCGGATTTAACCAATTCATCAGACAGCGAAGCACTGATTTGTCACTGCCCATATGTTCCAACAGGATTAACCTGCCTCCCGGCCTAAGAACCCTATAGCATTCTTTTAGCCCCTTGATGGGATCTGGTACAGTGCAAAAGACAAAGGTGGCCACCAAACAATCGAAACTGCCGGAAGGTAGCCGCAAGTCTTGAACATCCATCACTTCCAGCTTAACAGGCGTCTTGCACTGAGCCGCTTTCTCTCGAGCTCTATCAAGCATTCGCGAGCTGACATCAATTCCAATAATTTCTTGGCAATGATCCGAGTAATAGGGAAGATTTAAACCCGTTCCGACCCCCACTTCCAAAACACGGTCGTAGGCAAAACTGGTCGCCCTACGACGCCAAGCGTCGGGAATAAGCAAATCAACCACACCGTAAATGCCGGCTATATTGTCATATTTGGTTTTAACTCTTTCATTTTCTTCACTATCCAAGGAATTTCTCCTTAAAATTATAAATCTATGGAACGTTGGTAACACTGCCACAACTTAGTTGGGCACTCATCCAATACGTTAGGGTCCACTTGACCAAGGATGGCTAACGGTTGAATCATTCCAAGAAACAGCATCGCAGCTGCCGTGACATCAACGTCCGCATTGATCTCTCCTTTTTTTTGCCCTTGAAGTATCATTTTTTTCACCTGTTGCACATAGGAGCCAACCGCAGACAACATACCGACTTTTAATTCGGGTTTACGTTCACTGCTGAGAAGAAAATAAAGTATCCTAGGAATAGCGGCTTCCTCCTTGAGCAGCTTGACGTGCAATTCAAAGAGCAGTTTCAATTTAACAATCGCCGTGCCGTCATAATCCATTGCCTGGCTTAAATTGCATTGCAGGCATTTATCGGTAAACTCGATAAGGGCAGCGACAATATCTTCTTTCCCTTTGAAGTGCCTATATATCGCGGCCGGCACAAGTTTAACTTCCACGGCTATGTCAATAATGTTCAATTTGTCCAAGCCGTTTTGCTCGACTAAAAATAGCGCAGCCCGCACAATTTCCTCTTTTCTAACTTCAGTGCTCTTTCGACTTCTCACGTCAATCCTCCCGAATATCCAGCAATATTACTCCGACCAATCTCAACTAATCCAGTGAAATTACCTGTACGGGACAGCCATCTGCTCCTTGTTGGGCGCATTCGACCAAAGTCCCTTCCACACTTCCTTCAGCGATGTTTTCCGCAACTCGAAACTTGCCAACAATTTGACTTTTCTCATCCTCGGCATTTTGCTCGTAAATTTCAGGACATGCCCCCCAGCAAGCTCCGCAGCTAATGCAACCATCCCTGTCGATTTTGATTTTTGCCATATCATTTCCCTCCTCAATTTTTCTAGGCCAAATTCTTACGAAACTTCTTAACAGCTAGTGTCAGTACTAAAATGCCCAGTATCAAGAGCGCCATGATTTGCGGCCACAATATCGCCACTCCCACCCCTTTCAGGAAGATTCCCCGGATAATCACCAAGAAATAGCGTAATGGGTTTAAATAAGTGACGGCTTGCACCACCTCCGGCATGTTAGCGATGGGAAACATGAAACCAGACAGCAGGACCGCCGGGAGATAAAAGAAGAAAGTAGACATCATTGCTTGTTGCTGCGTTTCTGACAGTGTGGAAATAATCAGCCCGATGCCAATCGTCGTCATCAGATAAAATCCGTTGGCGACAAATAGCGTGATGATGCTGCCCCGAACTGGTATATCAAACCAGAACACACTGATCAGCGTGACAAAAATCATATTTACAAAGCCGAGAATGATCGACGGCATGGTCTTGCCCAGAATAAACTCCAGAGGTGTGATCGGCGTGACCACAATCTGTTCCATGGTGCCCATTTCTTTTTCCCGGACTACCGACATACTGGTCAATAAAAGCGTGACAAGCATTACGATAACCGCGATAACCCCAGGCACGTAAAAATTGCGGCTGGTCAAGTTTTCATTGAACCAGGCCCTGGTTTGCAGATTGACCCCAACCGCTTCCCCACCATGACTGCCAGTCCGCTTCCGCAACAATTCGAGGGCATCACTGCGCACGATGTTACCTGCGTAATTCAAAACGACTCCTGCCGTATTGGAATCCGTTCCGTCAACGATAATTTGAACGGTAGCGGTTGCACCTGCGGCAATCTTTCCGCTGAAATCGGGAGGAATCCGGATGATGGCTGCAACTTTTCCGTAGTCGATCAGTTCATCGATCTCACGGTCGCTATGGATTTGTGTCTTGACCAAAAAATAACCAGAATGTACAAAACGGTCGACCAGGTCACGGCTTTCCGGGGTTTGGTCCTGGTCGTAAATCGCCGTTTCAACCTGTCTCACGTCAGTTGTTACCGCATAACCGAAGACCATGCTCTGAACCAGAGGCATTACTAAAACGATCGCCCTCATTTTAGAATTACGGAATACCTGGATGAATTCTTTCCGAATCATGTGACGCAGACGCTCAAATGTCATGATCTACACCAACCTTTTTTTGAGCTTTTTATTAGCAATGAGGATAAGAGCCACGGCAAAAAACATTAGAATCATCGTTTCAGACAAGATTATCGATAGCCCGGCACCCTTCAGATAAATGTTCTTAAGTATAGCGACGAAATAGCGGGAAGGGACCAAATAGGTTATTCCCTGAATGGCTATTGGCATATTCGCTATGGCGTACATAAAACCAGACAACAGGAAGGAAGGGAGAAAAGTCAGCACCATAGCCAGCTGGCTTGCTAAGAGCTGCGACCTTGTCAATATGCTGATCAGCATGCCCATGGCAAGCGATCCGGGGAGAAAGATTGCAGCAACCCCAAAAACAAGCGCTGCATTGCCTCTCAAAGGCACTTCAAAAAAGTATTGCCCCATCAGAACGGCAAATAGCACATCAAACATACCGATTAGAAAATAGGGCGTCAGTTTACCAATGATCAGTTCGATAGGTTTCAGCGGCGTGGTGATCAGTTGTTCCATCGTGCCATTCTCCCATTCACGGGCAATGGTGAGAGACGTCAGGAGCGCGGCGATAACCATCATAATCACTGCGATAAGACCCGGTATAATGTAATTCTTCGCCTGCATATTCTGATTGAACCAAACCCGCGGTTTCGCCTCCAAAGGGACAATTGCTGTTTTGCCCCCCCTCTTTTGGGCTGCTTCAATCAGCAGTGAACTGGTATAGCCGTCAGTTACCATTTGGGCATATCCTATGGCAATTGTAGCGGTATTGGCGTCACTGCCGTCGACAATCAGTTGCACATCAGCTTTGCGGCCGCTTTCCAGTTTTCGGCTGAAATCAACCGGAATGACCAGGGCCAAAATCGCCTCACGCTTGTCTACGACCTGTTCAATTTCTGCATACGAATTAACGTAACCGGATAGGCCAAAATATCGGGAAGAAGTAAAACGTCCAATGAATTCCCGGCTTTCGTTTGTATCGTTTTGGTCCCACACCACCAACGGAACATTATCCACATCCAAACTTAAAGACGAACCAAAGAGGAATATCAACAGAACGGGCATGGCAATAGCCATTCCCAAACTGCGCGGGTCGCGGATGATGTGGATAAATTCCTTCCGGATAATTGCTATTATGCGATGGATATTCATATCGTCACCGCCTGAAGATTCTTTTTACTATCGCGAGCTTCAATGATCGAAACAAACACGTCTTCGAGGGAGGGTTTAATTTTATCCAGCCTAGTATAAGAAGATTCCTGCTCTTTTAAGGCTGTGACTATAACAGGAATGGCTTGTTGTGCGTTTTCTACCGAAAGATGCAGACCACGTCCAAAGAGGGCCGCTTCCTTTATTTCTGGAATTTTCTTTACCTCTTGCAGCATCTTAAAAGGATCAGAACACTCCAAATTTAATATATCTGCGCTCATATATCGGGTTTTCATTTCATCGGGAGTGCCGATAGCCACTAGCTCACCCCGATAAATCATTGCCAGACGGTCGCAGTATTCGGCTTCATCCATATAGTGGGTTGTTACAAAAACAGTGACGCCTTCCGCCGCGAGTTCATAAATCAGATCCCAGAAGTTGCGCCTAGATATGGGGTCTACTCCTGAGGTCGGTTCATCAAGAAATATCACAGGAGGTTTATGAAGCAAAGCGCATCCCAAGGCCAATCGTTGCCGCCAGCCGCCCGCCAGAACCGAAGTAAGGCTGTTCCGGTGCTCGTCAAGCCCTGACATCTTTATGACCCATTTTTTACGGGCGTTTTTTTCGGCCTGCGGTATTTGATAGATCCCACTGTAAAAATCAATGTTCTCTTCGACTGTAAGGTCTTCATAGAGTGAAAATTTTTGCGACATGTAGCCGATTTGGGCCTTTATTTTTTCAGCTTCTTCGAATACGTCATAACCGAGGACGTTCGCTTTGCCCGCTGTAGGAACAATAATGCCGCAGAGCATTCTCATAGTGGTTGACTTTCCCGCTCCGTTTGGTCCAAGAAACCCGAATATTTCGCCCCGCTTAACTTGAAATGACACCTTATTGACGGCCTGAAAATCTCCATACCGCTTTTCCAGGTTCTCCACCGTAACCGCATATTCAGCTGCCGTCGTATCATCAGCCACCCGAACCACTTCCCTCCGTAGGCATTATCATGGAAATGAACACATCTTCCAGCGATGGCACAACAATTTCCACTTCTGCCTGCACTCCTATCTCTGTTAGCGAGCTGTTTACCATACGCAGGACCTGTGGCATTTCCCCTTCCAGCACCAGATGGATTTTTGCGCCGAACAACCCTGCCGATACAGGAGCTAACCCCGCAACCAATGAAGCAAGGACCTGCCTCGGCTCACCGCAACGGATTTCAACCAATACGCCGCGCATCTGTTCCTTAACTTCATCCGGCGTGCCGGAAATGATCAACTTACCCTTATGCAGCAGGGCAATTCTCGCGCATCGCTCCGCTTCATCGAGATAAGCCGTGGAAACGAAAATAGTGACCTTTTCTTCGAGTAGCCGGTACAGGATTCGCCAAAAGTCCCGCCGAGACAATGGATCGACTCCATTCGTAGGTTCATCCAGCAGTAAAACCTTAGGGGTATGTACCAAAGCGCAGGCAAGCGCCAATTTCTGTTTCATCCCGCCGGATAATTTTCGTGCCTGACGGTCGCGAAACGGCTCCATATTGCTGAAGGCAAGCAGTTCGGGGATTTTCTCTTTGCGTATTTGCCGCGGCACATTATACAGGTCGGCATAAAAATCTATATTTTCCTGCACGGTCAGATCCTGATACAGCCCAAAACGTTGCGGCATATAGCTGATATGACTTCGCAGCTGCTCCGAATCCTTAACAGTGTTGCAGCCATATACCCAGGCCTCGCCAGCCGTTGGTAGCATCAGGCCAGCGAGAAGCCGCATCACAGTCGTTTTACCAGCGCCGTCCGGTCCCACCAACCCGAAAACCTCTCCCTCGTTGACCGTAAGTGTCAGGTTATCTACGGCCGTGTTGTCGCCAAATCTCTGAGTCAGCCCTTCGGCTCTAATAACATCCATAACTCATTCCCCGCTCAGCTTGATGACTGCGTCAGCAGGCATGCCGGGTTTTAATTCGCGAGCGGTATTTTCGATCATGATTTTGATGCGATATACCAATTTTACCCGCTCTTCCGCCGTCTGGATGTTCTTGGGCGTAAATTCAGCCTCTGAAGCAATATAGCCGATGGTGCCTTTGTAAATTTTATTTGGATAAGTATCTGTAGTTACCGCCACTTTTTGTCCCAGCTTCACCTTGCCAAGATCGCTTTCCGAAATATATGCTTTTAACCACACCTGGTCAAGCTCCCCAATAGTCACTACGGGTGTTCCCGGTGAGACATATTCGCCAGACTCTATATTTTTTGACAACACAACCCCATCGATAGGAGATGCAACTTGTGCGTAGGCTAATCGTGTCTGGGCTAATTTTAGAGTCTGTTTTGCCTGCTCTAACCGGGCCGCAGCCAATTCAATTTCTTCCTGTCGCGGCCCCTCCAGCACCAGGCTAAGCTGCTGCGCCGCCTGATCAGCACGGGCGGTCGCCGTTGCATAGGCAGTTTGACTTCGGTCCCGATCCTGCGTTGATATTGCGTTTTGGGCAAACAATTGTTGCGTACGCCAATATTCTGCCGCAGCATTATTCTTATCCGCTTCAGCACTGCGCAGTGTCGCTCTCGCCGCAGATACATCTTGAGGGCGAGAACCGTTTGTCAGTTGGGCAAGAGTTGCCTGAGACGCGAGCAATTGTGCTTTGGCGTTGGCAACCTCAAGCTCGAGGTCTGCGGTTTCCAGTTTGGCTATCGGTTGCCCTTTCTTGATACTGTCCCCTTCTTCTACAAGACGCTGGACAACATGCCCGGCAATTTTAAATCCTACGCCAACGGTAGTGGTTTCGATATTGCCGGATACCTTGACCTGATTCGGGTCAACTTGTTTTTTGAAATAAAGGAAATAACCGCTTGCCGCCAATGCGATGATCAAAACAAAGATCAATACTTTCTTTCTCTTATTCATACCAACGCCCCCAAGAAATTTTTGGATAGCACGCCTAATAATTTACTCAATATTATTCGTGAATGTAAATTCACTTTCACTTAAAATATAACACGAAGTATTGCAAAAAGCAACTGTTCTATCATTTTAAAAAACATTTTATTTAAAATTTCATTTGTCCCTCGCATAATTCAAAATTAGGCCCATCTACTGAAGCTTATAGGGTAAAGAATTTCCAGTTTGTTGCTTTGGTTTTTTATAGAAATACCTAAAACAAAAAAATCGGTCAGGATTACTTTTACAGCAACCCCAACCTGCTTATTTCTGTCTCTATTTAATGAAACACTCGACTTCTGTACTATCAAGCCAACTCACTGTCAACCTGCTGTCAGCATAAACTACTACTTTTTCCGTTAACGCAAAATATAGGTCAATATCGAATTCCTTGATTCGCCCTGTTTCAGTTATGATTTTTAAAAACTGTTTCGCCTTGTACCGCTTGTCTTATAATCTTTTCGTTCATGGTTCTTGCCTCCTTGTTTTTGTTATACACATATTCGCTCTTTATGTGCATAATAGCAACTCATTATCGGCAAGTATACATTATCTCTGTTCTTATAATCAGCACCTTTCAGCAGGTCTTATTATGTATCCTTCCGGCAAAGATCCTCGCCATAGACTACATTAAGACTGCTCCCGTTATCCCAATTTACTAAAATACTGGCAGTATCATCCACGCCAGTCACGGTTCCTTTTGTGCCGACTGGCGGAGCCTGCACATCGTCCATCTTTAAAATCTCCACTCTAGTTCCTGCCGGATACTGTCTGCGTACCATCTCCACAATTTCTTTACTCGGAAATCTCATCGTCTGCCGCCTCCTTTTTCGCACCGCTCTTGAATGCACTGCTGCCAGTCAGATTCTTCAGCAGGATTTTTCGGTCAGCCTTGTACTCGGCACCCACAAATCCCAGTCGAAGAAGCAGGCATCGGAATGCATACTTTTCATTTTTCACAGTCTTTTCGGTATTGGAGATACGTTTCTGCTCCAGGCTCATTTTGCACATAGCGGCGATGAAGTTGGTGTAGGCTTTAACCGTTTCGGCATCCAATCCGTCTGCAAACCAAGGGAAGGAAATCTGCTTCTCTGTAATTTCAATCGGCAGTTCGCTGATTCCCAGTGCCTTCTTAATCAAACTGCCCTTGGCTTCCAAGAGATTCGTAAGGTTGCCGACCAGCACCTTATCTAGCGGCATCACCACCGTAAGCCCCATGGTTTCGCCCTGTGGCGCGGTTTCCGGAACTCCATATGCAGACGGGCAGTCCTCCAAAAGCTCCTCACAGTCGATTTCCGGCTGTGGTTCATCGTACTCCGAACTCGCGCAGTGAAAACCTCTCTGATCAAGTCCCTCCAGCACACGCTCGATTTCCTCGCTGCCTGCCATGTCATTGAAGGTAAGGTTGCCCTCACGAGTCACGGTAAAATAGTCCACCGTGTATGCGTAGGTTGGGGTTCTCATGTAGACTGCTTTCGCCCCTGTGATTTCTTCCAGTGCCTTTACAAAAGGCTTTCTGTCGGTGATGTTGTAAATAACTTTCATTTTGTAAGTACCTCCTTTTCTTCGGTACTACATATATCACTCTAAAAGGAATAAATAGCAAGCTAATTATGTAGAAACTTTTAAGTTATTCTCCATTGGCACTGACCTCCAAATCCTCAAAACGGATGGTCTTGCCATCACGAAATACGGATACTGTATCCGCAGAGCCAACCTGCTCAATATAGCGTTTTACGATAACATCGCAGTATTTCTCATCCAGTTCAATGGTGTGACAGATTCTGCCTAGCTGTTCGCAGGCAATTAAGGTACTGCCACTGCCACCAAAGGGATCTAGAACAATACAGTTGCTCATACTGGAATTCTTAATTGGATAGGCAATGAGCGGAATCGGCTTCATTGTTGGATGGTCACCATTTTTCTTTGGCTTATCAAACTCCCAGATGGTAGTCTGCTTTCTATCGGAATACCACTGATGCTTGCCTTTTTTCTTCCAACCGTAAAGGCATGGTTCATGCTGCCATTGGTACGGTGAACGTCCTAAAACCAGACTTTGTTTTTTCCAAATACACGTTCCGGACAGATAAAAACCTGCCTCTGAGAATGCCTTTCTGAAATTAAGGCCTTCAGTATCGGCATGAAATACATAAATACTGGCATCATCTGCCATGGCTTTTTCCACATTTGTAAACGCATCGAATAGGAACTGATAGAACTTGCCGTTCTCCATATTGTCATTTTTAATTTTTCCTGCACTGCCTTCGTAGTTGACGTTGTATGGCGGGTCTGTTACTACGAGGTTAGCATTTTTACCGTCCATGAGCACCATATAGGTTTCTTTCTTTGTGCTATCACCGCAGACTAGACGATGATTTCCCAGAAGCCAAACATCACCACTCTTGGAAACAGGCGATTTTTGCAGTTCCTCATCCACATCGAAATCATCATCCTTTGCATCACCGTCTTCGACTGCAAAAAGTTTTGCGATGTCCTTTTCATCAAAGCCGGTTAAAGCAATGTCAAAATCCGCACCTTGCAGAGTTTCGATTTCCACTCTTAGAAGCTCTTCATCCCAACCGGCATCCATTGCCATACGATTATCAGCCAGGATATAGGCTTTCTTTTGTGCCGGAGTAAGGTAATCAACAAATACACATGGTACTTCTCTGATGCCTTCTTCCTTGGCTGCAAGAATCCGTCCATGCCCAGCGATCACATTGTAGTCCCTGTCTATAATAACCGGATTAATAAAGCCAAATTCTCTAAGCGAAGAACGCAGTTTCAAAATTTGCTGGGAATTATGAGTCCTTGCATTATTTACATATGGAATAAGCTTTGCTACATCCACCAGCTGCATTTCTGTTGTCGTTTTTCCCATTAAGCACTGCTCCTTTCCAAAATCTTACTAAGGCCTTTTTCAGCACCGCTGATATTACTGGACAGTGCCTGACCCTTTAAACTTCTGACTTGTTGCCGCGTAAGCTTAGGTCTGTGAAATTTCAACTTATGCAAAAACACTGTCAGCTCATTTCTGTCCGCCATTATTTTCTCCTTGCCCGCAAAAGCAGTTCCATAGTATCTGTGGTATTATCCTCAAATACCTCCGTACAGTTCTGCTTTACAATATCGTAAATTTCATACCAGATAAGATTGGCACTTTTCTGGTATTGCTGTGACATCTGCACAAAAGGCGAGGTCATAACCCCGCCTGTAGTTGGATGCTTTCCTAGTAGGCCATACGCACTCGTTGCATCTTCGCACTGAATATATCTGGCCAGTGCCTGTGAATAGGTTTCTATAAGTCTGGGATTGACCAGCCTTTCACAATTTCGCTCTTTTAGCCACAGCCAGGTTTCTTTATATATTTCATCAGCGCCTAAAGGAACACCATTTTTCTGTCTTGCCGATAAATATTCGCTGGGTTTTGGCATATCCATTCCTTCCAGGACTGCCCCTTCCGGCAAATCTACTGCAGCAAGTTCTGCTGTTTTTAAAACCGGTATATCATTTACCAGTATTTTTACTGTTTTTCCACTTTGTATTTTATCGGCAGCAGCGGCTGGCTTATCTCCTGCCCGAACCCTTCTGCCGCCACGATTTGTACCGTCTCTTGCCATACCTTACACTCCTAAATCTGATTTTTGGGGTTAATCCCCTGTTTGAACTGCAATTTTTGTGCGTGAGAGCCTATGCCCGGTCTAGCTTGGCGGGTTTTTAGAGATTTGACCTCCCCCTCCCCTGGACCATCTGCCGCCAGTTTTAGCTGTGATTCTGGAATGGCAGACTTTGCACAGTGCCATGAGGTTGTCCTCATCGCTTGTCCCGCCAGCAGCCAGCGGCAGAATATGATGAACCTCGGTAGCTTTCGTCAGCCGATGTTCCTTCTCGCACATTTCACAGAGTGGATGCTTGCTGAGGAACGCACGTCTGACCTTCTGCCACTGCCAGCCATATCTTTTCTTGACCTCGGGGTTTCGGCCGTACTTATCGTATTGTTTGACCGCGAGCTTTTTATGTTTCTCGCAGTATCGTTCATCCGTCAGCCTTGGGCAGCTTGGATACGCACAGGGTTTCTTTGGTCTTTTCGGCACACCTGCCACCTCTTTTCGGGCATAATAAAAGCCCTCGAAGGATTGCTCCTGCGAAGGCTGCTACTCTTTATCTGCTTCTTTTGCTGACTATAGCATATCACAAACATTCGACTGACATCTAGTGCATTTAACTGACATCTTGCGGTGGAATGAAACTTTTTAAAGCTTCTTTGTGAATGCGGTACACATGCCGGACATTATAGTGCATGACTGCTGCCACTTCATTCCAGGACTTAAAAGCGAGGTATCGCATCCGCAGTACCTGCCGATACTCAGGGTTTTCCACTCGCTCGATGGACAGCTGCATAGCTTTCTTGCAATCCACCAAACGGTCAATCTCAGCATCTATCAGTTCTTCCTGCTCGATGATCTTCATAATAGCATTTTCCATCTTGCAGGTGTTCCTTGTCGGACTGCCGGGCATATCGCTGACCGCAGCTGTAGCCTTAGTAACCAATGTTCTAAGCACACTCAGATATTCTAGTTGGCTCTTTATCTCCCGCTCTATCTGTATTGCCCTGCTCAGATATTCCTTGGCGTTCATCGGCATTCCTCCTTGAGTTTCTGTTCTAAAAGCCGGCCATCTATATTAGTCAGCATGGCAAACCACTTTGACCTAAAGAACTGCACCAAGACAGCCTGATCTTCTGACTCTTTCTTTTTCTTTGCCAGCCGATAATCATTAACTGCCTGCAGGACAATGGCATTAGCAAGCTGTTCATACCCATTCATATTTCCTCCAATTCTGCTCTGACTGCATCCATCAAAGCAAGCTGCGTTGTATTCTTCTGCGCCAAGGCTTTCATGATGTGTTCATCGACTGTAGCCTTGGCCACGATATGTTGTATGACCACGGTCTCAGCCGTCTGTCCCTGACGCCACAGTCTGGCATTCGTCTGCTGATATAGTTCCAAACTCCAGGTTAATCCAAACCACACCAAGTGGTTGCCGCCTGCCTGCAGGTTCAGCCCATGACCAGCCGAGGCTGGGTGAATAAGTGCCACCGGTATCCTGCCGTTATTCCAGTCGGCTATATCCTTTGCAGTCTTGATTGCCCTCACATCAAAACGTTTTCTGATACGCTCCAAATCGTGACGGAACCAATATGCCACAAGGACAGGCTTGCCGTTTGCCGATTCGATAATATCCTCCAGTGCATCCAGCTTTCTTTGGTGTATCTCCAAAATGCTCTCATCATCGGAATAGACTGCTCCGTTTGCCATCTGGGACAGCTTGCCTGTAAGCGATGCGGCATTGGCGGCAGTAATCTCTCCGTCTGGCAGCTGAAGAATGAGGTCTTTTTTCAGTTCCTCGTATTTCTTCTTTTCTGAATCCGACAATTCCACCTCATACTTGGTGCTGATCATTTCCGGCATTTTCAGATGGTCGGTGGATTTCATGGAAATCGTAATGTCCGAAATCTTATCGTATATCTGCTGTTCGGCATTTGGCAGCGGCTTGTAATTGTAAATAATTTGACCGTTCCGCTTGTCCGGAGAGAAATAGGCATTTCTGTATTGACCGATAAATCGTCCAAGCCTTGCACCCATATCCAAAAGTTTGAACTCTGCGAATAAATCCATTAAGCCGTTACTGGAAGGAGTGCCAGTCAGACCTACCATTCTTTTTACCTTCGGTCTTGCCTTCATCAGTGCCTTGAACCGCTTGGACTGATAATTCTTGAAGGACGAAAGCTCATCCACAACCACCATATCAAAGTCAAAGGAAACCCCGCTTTTCTCAATCAGCCACTGTACATTTTCACGGTTGATGATGTAAATATCCGCCTGTGTTTTCAGTGCCGACAGTCGTTCTGACTCAGAACCGACTGCCACCGAATACCGCAAAAGGTGCAGATGCTCCCAATGTTGTATCTCATTCGCCCAAACATTACCTACTCTCAAAGGGCATATAACTAAAACACGATGAATATCAAAATAGTCAAACATCAAATCATTTATAGCCGTAAGTGATGTTACAGTTTTCCCAAGTCCACAATCTAAAAGGACTGCAGCTACAGGATGTTCAATAATAAAATTGACACTATATTCCTGATACCCATGCAAATCATTCTTTTTTAATAAATCTGCCATGACAGTCCCTCTCTTTCTGGGAAGCGTGTATTTTCATATGCTCTGAAGCTGTAACAACTTTTAAATTGGCAAAATCATTATTTAGATGATTGCCGTCAATATGATGAACATCCTCATTCTCTTGAAGTTTTCGTCCAATCTTCATTTCTGCAAGCCTGCGATACAGTTTTTCTCCTGATATCATTTGATTATCTGCACCAGCTTTTTCAAAATTGACGTAGTCGATATAGCACCCATAATCACAAAAATTATGCTCGTTTCTTGCAACATCAGAACGCTTTTTGTAAATTGGATTGCCACACCAATCGCATGATACATATATTTTTTTCACTTTGAATTCATAGCTGCATTCTGGGCAACAGAAGAAATGTTCGTTTCTCTTTTTATGGTTACCTCTGTATTCAAAAATTTTCCCACAGTTATCACACGTTCGCAGACTCTTCAATCGAAAACGTTCTGCGTTTGCTTTTCCTAAACACGCTCTGCAGCAATATTTTTTTTCATGAATGTGATTATGGTTTCTCTCAAATTCTTTTCCACACCAGTCACATTGAATTTTCAATTTCATCAAGAACCCCTCCAATCTGTCCCTCACTGTCAAGAACATACACTCGAAATCCCAGACGGCTCAGCAGTTTGTGCCTTGCCAACTGTAACGGTCTTGGCTTTTCTCCCGGTGCTTTGACTTCCACAAAGGCAAACTTACCATGAGGAAGAAGCAATAAGCGGTCCGGCATACCATCGAAACTTGGAGAAGTAAACTTGGGACATATCCCGCCATGCTTTTTTACTGCTGCTGCAAGTTTCTGTTCTATTATTTTTTCTCTCATGTTTTCTCTCCTAAAATCACAAGACACAACTGACACAACTACCTCGGAAAATTTCTATACGCGCGTATGTGCCTACACACGCTTGCATTACCCTATATAAAATAGATTTAATTTATATAGTAATTCTTGTGATACTTGTGTCAGATGATGTCTGAAAGTGCCTATTTTCAAGGCTTTTTTGCAGTTCACAACCTGTGGCATAAAACACAGGCTGTTGAAATCACAACCTCTCATAAATCCTCTGCCTGCCGTAGATGGCAAGCTTTCTGATTTTATCTGTTCTCTGCCAGCCGTCCACTTTGCTCATAAGGGCAGCTATCGCATAGGAATCGGATGGCTTGAGGTCAGATAAGTTCCTGCAGAAGCATTCGCTCCAAATTTCCGTATTGCTGACCGTCTTTCTTTGAACCGTACCCTTGACCACTGTGTTGTCCGTGAAGAAATTCCTTCTCTCATACAAATCCATACTGTTCCAGTTATCCGGCAGGATGGTGTTCAGATATTCCTCCACGATGCCCTGACGCTCATCGGTTTCCATCGCATCAATCTGTTCACTCAAGGCTTCACTGCTTTCCTCCATATTCAGATACAAAGGCTCGCCCTGCCCATACAGGTACTTCGCCTCCGCCCACATCTGCAAAACATCTTCACTGGTTATATCCCACGATTTACGCTTGGATTTCCCAGTTACCTTAATCGGCCAAAAGCGGCGGTTGCCTGTAATATCACGCAGGAATCCCGTATCAGAATTGGTGGTACCCACAATGACACACTGCCTTGGGTGACTTTCCACGGTTCTGCCATAGGACGGGCGATAGATATCATCTGTGCGGCTAACAAAGGCTTTTACAACTTCAATGTCCGCTTTCTTAAGACCAGCCAGTTCACCCAGCTCCAGAATCCAATATCCCTGCAGTTTCTCCGCTCCTGCCTTATCCTTCATATCCGTCAGATTCAGACTGTCAGAATAATACTCTTTCCCCATTCTGGCAAAGATGGTGGACTTGCCGCAGCCCTGCGGACCTACAATCACCACCACGGAATCGAACTTGATACCCGGCTCGTAAATTCTCGCTACCGCCGCCACAAAGGATTTTCTGGTCGCAGCCTTCACATACCCGGTGCTGTTCGCACCAAGGAAATCAATATAGAGATTTTCGAGCCTTGTCACACCATCCCACTCCGGCAGAGCATCCAGCCATTCACGCAGGGGATTGAAATGCCTGTCCTCGACCACCTTCGTAAATGCCACATCATGGTTTCGGCTGGAGAATGTTTCATAGCGGATGTCAATCAGCGCCTTCATCTGTGCTGTATCTGCATCCCTCCAGAATTTGTTGTCACCGGGTCTTGTCCACGGCACGGCTCCCGTAATCTGCACTCTGCCCACCAGCTCATTAAAGGCGATATTTGCAAAATCAGGGTCATTATTCAGAATCAGCATCAGATTCCACACGCTGTTTTCAAGGCATTTGCTTCTCGGCATATAGCGGAGCTTCGTCTGCCAGTCGGTATCTTCGGCAAATTCCTCTGCCGCCATCCTTTTCTTTTCCTCAAGGTCTGCCAGCTTTACCTTATCCAGTGTCATGACGAACTCGCACATCTGCTTATAGGACTTTTTATCATCGTCATCGCCAAATTTATGAATGCGGACAATATCAAAGGCATTGCACAGCTTTAAGTAAGCAGGATCTTTTGCATGGTGACTGTAGACAAACTTGCCGTTCTCCTTGATTTCCACACCTGCCATACTGCTGGATTCAATCAGATGGTAACGGCTGTCCGTATCGGTCGGCTCATAAATATCTGAAAGGAACTCATCCACGGCAAGATTCACAGGGAAGTAGACCCTGTTGAAAAGACCGACCACACCTTCTTTTTCGAGCGGGTTCTGCACCTTTTTGAAGCTGGCTGTATTTGCCTTGCTCTCCCTTGAGGATGTAGGCAGTCTGGTAGGGTCTTTCCATTCCGGATGTGCCGATAAAATCTCGTCCGGGTCAAGCCAGTCCTTATCGACTTCCTTGTACAAGAACACACCGTTTGACGGAGTACTTGGCCAGTACATCAGCTGATTCGGCTGATAGGAGCATTCATCAAAATAATCCATACCCAGTGCCTGTGCCAGATATCTTGCCACCGCCACGTATTCCTCTGAGGTTACATCCCTTGTAAGGGGAAACACTGCTCTCACTCTTGGGTTCTCATCCGTATGACTATGGGTGGTATAAAGAGCAGAAGTATAGCGTGCATTTTTCTCATAGTCCTTCAAAAACTCTGCATCGATTCTGTCTCCGTCCAGTGCCACCATAGAACGGGACTCCACAGTATCAATCTTTCGTCTGCCGCCCTTCAGTACCCCGGCAACAAAACCGCCATGGTCTTTTACAGCATCACGCTGTGCCTTGTTAAACTTGGCATACTCCTCCGCAGACTCTGAGGTTCTGATTGTTGTCTTCAGACGCTCCTTCAAATCAGAAAAGCGAATGGTCTTATTACTCCAATGCTTTGCCGTCCTGCTGTTGCCATAGGCAATATTCAAATCACGCATCTTTGCTTACCTCCTCCAATCCACTGCTGAAATACCGCAGTCTGTAATTTTTTCTTTTGGCTCTCCTGATTTCTGCATCCATTCCTGCTGACATCACTTCTCCGAACACCCACACCTCAGCACAGTGGCTCATCAGCACATTTCCAAAGTGCAGTCCCATCTCACGTTCCGTTAAATCGTTATCGTTAAGAAACTGCGGAAACAGCAAATGCGGAGCAATGGGAATATACCCCTGCTCCACAGCATAACGGCTGTACTTTCGTGCATTTGCTGTGTTTCCGACAACATCTCCCGAAAATGGGGAGCATACATACACCATCGGTCTGTAGCTCCGAGCCACCTTCGTTTCCTGTTCGATATTGGATAAGGCACCGTAAGTGGTCGGATCAGGATAGCCCTCGCTGTTATACCTGCTAATCGACATCACTATCCTCCTGTTCCATTGTTGGCAAAATCCCATCTGCTTTTAATAATTCATAGACAAACAATCTGCCTTTTTGTGTCCAGTAGGTATGTGGCTTAGTATGAATCGTTCCGTCATTAGCAGAATAGCTATGTGTCTTGGTGTTTGTATAACCTTTTTCTGCGTATTTCTGATATAACAGCCAAATCTCGCCCTGTTTAAACTGCACACCTTTTTCATGGAGATAACGATTCATCCAAATAGCAGACTTTCCATAATCTTTCGCTACCGTAGAAGTGGAAATAAGGTCTTTGCAGTTAAGTACCACATCGTAATAGCTTGCCTTTGGCTTCATTTCCGCAATCTGCTGTTTTTGGACGGCAGTAGTTTGTTCAAGCAGTCGGTTCTTTTCTCGCTCTTCCTTTAATGCAGTAAATGCTGCAATCGCAAGGTCAGGATTTGCAATTAGTTCATCTGTCGCATACACACCATGTTTTCTTATAGTTGGAAGAATCTCGCTTGTTACCCAACGTTTAAACCTTCTTGCATTCGGCATCTTGCTAGAAAGAATAAGGCTGTAAAGGCCAGACTCATTTATCAGAACCGGAGCCTGTTCACGTCCGATGGAGTCACGAATCGTTACCCCATCGGTTTTATCCTCTTCATCCACATGGTCTAGCAAAGCTTTCCTTGTATTGCTATAGCCAAGAATTTCAGCTACGTCCTTTCCCACAAAATAAGGAACTCCATTAATGTCTGCTGTTCTCACCGAGCCAAACTCAGCATTTTGAAAAATCTGTATTCCGTTCATTGAAATACCTCCCATTCATATTTGGAGGATTAGTCCTCCTACCTCATAGCCACGGCAGAAGGTCAAATCTGACGATTTTTAAAAATACCTTGAAGTTTTTTCTCGGCTCTCTTTAGTTTATGTGTGATATTGTTTTCGTCTGTACCTATTGAAGTCGCATATTCTCTAATTGGAATGCTATCGATACGGACTGCAATAAACATATCCGCCCAGTCCTGCTTTTTACCAAGTGCTTGACGTATCTTTTGGCATACATCTTCATACTCATCCTGATAATTACGCTCTATTTCCTGAGAATTATCAGCTAATGTATCCATGACATCCGTATTATCTTCTGATTCATCATCCTTGCGATATGGAGTCTTTGGATTTCCAAGATGTCTATGGTACCTACGCCAGTGGTTGTATTCCTTTTTGCTCATCAGGTCGAACATTTCTTGCACCGTTTCACAGCGCTTTACTTCCGCTTTCTTTTCAGGCTTTGCCTCTGTAAGACGCTGCTCATAGTCGATATCCAGCATGACACTATAATCTCCATCTGGAATTTCAATAGTGGTGTAGCTCTTGTGACCGTTTTTGATGTTGTCTTCATATAAAACTCGAATCTTCATTAAGTATTCCTTTCCGTCATGGCATTGACGGCGGAATACAAAAAGAGCCTATGGTTTCAGATGCACCACAGACTCCGCTTGTCCGAAAAATGGGCGCACGAAATCACGGTGGGTGCATCTTCATTCCAAACACAGCCTTTATCGCTGTGTTCTGAACTCTTATGCATCCCGCCGTCCTAATGCGCATCTCGGACATTGAGATATTGGTTTGTTAAATTGTATTTCTTAAGGCTTTTACGGCCTATCTGACCTCTATATGTCAGAGGATTTAGTGGATTTCATGTACCTATCAACGTTAAAATATCTTGTAATTTCATACACAATGCTATATAATCAAGAAGGTTTATGTATGAATAAGTTGATTTTAGTTGAATTAGTAATGATTAGACTTTATACATCTACACTAATTCATTACATAAAATCTTATAAATCCAAATAGCCCATGGTAAGCTTTGTATATACAAGAGGTATTAAACTGTTTTCAAAAATTCAGTACACATTCAATATTTCTTGCTCAATACTTTACCTTGTCCAACCTTATAATCTAATTATAGAAAATATTGCTTCTAGCTTCACCGACTTGAATTTAGACATTATTGGGACAAGCTAGGACATTATTGGGACAATTCGGACAAGAATATAAATTAACAACTATGAGAGGGGCGCTAGAATGAAATATACGGATTTTTTCTCAAAATTTTATATGGGTAGAAGCTCTGGTGGCATCCTTGGACACAAGTCTAAAGAAAAAATACCGGAATACTTTATGAAAGCTGCACTTCTTGAGGAGTTCCATGATTTGTTACCCCTATCTAGTAGCACTTATGGAAAATGGTTCAGTGGAAATCGCAACCCTGAAAGTACGCTTTGGAACACAGTTGTATCTAATTTTAATGAAGATGGTTTTGTTGATAAAATTTCAAGAGACCTAAACGACAGTGTACTGCGTAATATCATGGTTGATTTTAAAATTGGTCTACAAGAAGGTGAAGATCCAGACAAACGGCTCTTTGCATCTGCTTTAGCTAAACAGTTTTATGCAATTGCTCAAGGTAACGGTAATGCTGATAATATAGTTAAAGATTATTACAAGCCAGAAGCGCATATAATCTCTTTTCCTGAGTATACAAATAGAACAAAAATAAAATATGAGAAAACAAAAACGCCCTTCTCGGATGGAGAAGAACGTTTATTAGAAGATATTTATGTTTGTAATATTTTGAGTAGTCGCCTTACAGCTACAAAAAACAGGCATAGTAGGACTCAAGAAAAAATTATTCAGAATGTAAACCTAGAATTGATAGCGGAATATTCAAAAAAAGTTATCCTTGTCGCAAACGGAGGAATGGGCAAATCTATGATGCTCAAGCATCTATTTCTTGAATCTATTAATAAACACATGCAAACAGGTTTGTTACCTATAATACTAGAACTACGTGACTTTAACGAAAGCAATGATTTATTTAAAGATTATATTGTAAAGACCGCTGAGATATATGACAAGAGTCTAACTACCAAAATACTTGAAAATTTGATGTCCTCTGGCAAATGCCAAATTTTAATGGATGGTGCCGATGAAATCGACCCATCGGATGTAAATGCCTTTCAGCGACAAATAGATGAACTTGCTGATAGATACCCCTACAATCAATATATCATTGCATCAAGAGAATGCGATATAATAAAAGCTGTCAAGGGATTTTCTAGGATGTATCTTCGTCCATTTAACAAAGAACAGGCTTCTTCATTAATTAATAATCTTTTAGATGATACTGAAGAAGAGTCAATCCGGGATGAAATCACAAATTACATTGAAGGTGATTATCTTCAAAAACATAAGGTTTTTGCCTCAAATCCAATGCTCTTAACTTTCGTTATCATGAAATATCCAATAGTAGATTGCTTTGATGGGAAAAAGAGGCTTTTTTACAGAACTGTATATGATGCAATTGTATATGGTCATGATGAAGAAAAGAAAGGTTATTCAAGAGTATTTAGAAGTTCACAGGATGTCGAGGAATTTACAAAAGTATTTAGAGAATTTTGTGCTACTACATACTTAAATCATGCCATAGAATTCGACCATGACACATTCGATGAGTATTTTGAAAATTTGGCTAGTAAGGAAACTCTTGAAAATCCAAAAATTATGACCAGTAAGAATTTCATCCATGATGCTTGTGCAACGGCCTGCATGATGTATGAAGAAGATATAAAACTTTTATATATTGACCCTGGCTTTCAGGAGTATTTGTTTGCTCGGTACTATTATTCTGCCAATCCTGAAGAACTAGAAACCCTCGGTCATAATCTCTGGGGAGTTGCTGAAACTGAGTTTGATGGAATTGATGCATTCGAAATGCTAAAAGAGTTTTCAGAAGAAAAATTTGAGAGGTGTTTACTTAAGCCCTACTTACATAATGTTTTTAATGGTAAAACTAAAGATAGTTCACTCATCTCTTTTTTGAAATACGGATACAAAGAGATAACATATCATTTAATTTATTCTGATACAGTAACAAATTACTCCCAAATAAATGATGCAGAATGGGTACCACCTAAAAATACTATTTCAGAACCAGCAAATGTTATTTATTCTATTCTTTTGCGGCATCTAAAGATTTCTAACTTGTTGTGTTTGAATGTCTTTGAAAATGCACCTGATTACCAAGAATTTATAACAGCAGGAATATTTGGAGAACATTATTTTGACCCACATGACGGCAAGGAAAAAATCCTTCCCCGTAGATTGTTGCAACATGAATTTGATAACCTGCAATCATACCAAAAGACACATAATGTTGAAAATTTTATTCGCGATAATGATATGCATTTAGTTTGCTTTGGATATGAATATACAATTGACTTTGATAAGGTTATGAAAAGTCCAGAAAAATACAGTGATTTAATTAATATCTTGAAGGATCCAGAAAAAGATATTTGCAAAATCTACTGCGACGTAAAAAAATATTATGAAAACTTAATGAAAAATACGGTGATTAATTCTTAGGAAGGAGTTTTATTAAAATGAAAAATAATAAACCAGATGAACTTGAACGTTGGCTTAGCCTTGATGAGATTTCAAAACATGTGGGCTGTAGCAAAGACACAATTAGAACTTGGATAAAAAAAGAAACAATACCATATTACAAAGTTGGTAGATTGTATAAATTTAGGGCCTCTGAAGTTGATTCTTGGATTGAGAGTGGTGCTAGTGCAAATGCAGATAAACAAAACAATTGGGAGGTTACAAATAATGATTGAAAACAAGAAAAAACAAGAACGTGAAGAATTACACCGTGCTATTTGGGCAATTGCTGACGAGTTACGAGGTGCTGTTGATGGATGGGATTTTAAGAATTATGTTCTTGGAACAATGTTCTATAGATATATTTCCGAAAATTTAACAGCATATATCAACGATGGTGAAATCAAAGCTGGAAACAACGACTTTAACTATGCAAAATTAACCGACGAAGAAGCTGAAGAAGCTCGTGCTGGCTTAGTCGAGGAAAAAGGTTTCTTTATGCTTCCTAGCGAACTTTTTTGTAATGTCAGAGCAAGGGCAATGATAGATGAGAACCTAAATGAAACATTAGAAAATGTGTTTCGTAACATTGAAAACTCAGCAAAAGGTGGAGCCTCTGAAAACAGTTTTACTGGCCTTTTTGATGACTTTGATGTCAACAGCAACAAGCTTGGTAGCACAGTTGCCAAGAGGAACGAAAGACTAGCTAAGCTTTTAAATGGTATTTCCGCAATGAACCTTGGTTCTGTTAAGGACCACGATATTGACGCTTTTGGTGACGCTTACGAATATTTGATGACCATGTATGCATCCAATGCAGGCAAGTCAGGTGGTGAGTTTTTTACTCCTGCCGATGTTTCTGAACTACTCACACGCCTTGGCACAGTTGGTAAGAAAACTATTAACAAGGTATATGACCCTGCTTGTGGCTCTGGCTCACTTTTGTTAAAAGCTGTAAAAATTCTCGGTAAGGATGCCATTACTACAGGGTTCTATGGTCAAGAGATTAATATTACCACTTACAACCTTTGTCGTATCAATATGTTTCTTCATGATATTGGCTTTGATAAATTTGATGTGGAGTGTGAAGACACACTGACAAACCCACAACATTGGGATGATGAACCATTTGAACTAATTGTTTCAAATCCTCCATACTCTATCAAATGGGCCGGTGACGAGAACCCTCTACTTATAAATGACCCTCGTTTTTCTCCTGCAGGAGTTCTGGCGCCAAAGAGCAAAGCTGACCTTGCATTTGTTTTACATAGCCTATCTTGGCTTGCGTCTAATGGTACTGCTGCCATTGTATGTTTTCCCGGCATTATGTACCGTGGTGGCGCTGAAAAGAAAATCCGTAAATATTTAATTGATAACAATTACATTGACTGTATCATTCAGCTACCTAGCAATCTATTTTTCGGCACTTCCATTGCCACTTGTATTATGGTAATGAAAAAAAATAAAAATGACAACAAAACTCTTTTTATTGATGCAAGTAATGAATGCGTTAAGGTCACAAACAATAATAAATTAGAACCAAAAAATATAAATAAAATTGTTGATACATTTGCAAACCGTGAAGAAATAGAGTGTTTTTCCCACATTGCAAGCTATGACGAAATAGTTGAACACGATTATACTCTTTCAGTTTCTACTTATGTAGAAGCAGAAGACACAAGAGAAAAAATTGATATAAAAGTTTTAAATGCTAAAATAGAAAAAATTGTTAAGCATGAAGATGAACTTCGTAAAGCCATTAGCACCATCATTGAAGAAATTGAGGTGAGCAAATGAGTAAGTTAGAAGAATTAATTACGGAGTTATGTCCAGAGGGAGTAACCTACAAACCACTTGAAGCACTTGGTCATTTTTTTGGCGGGCTTACAGGAAAATCTAAAGATGATTTTACAAATGGAAATGCTACATTTATTACATACAAAAATGTGTATTCTAACCCTGCCTTGAATATCGCTCCTAATGACACCGTAAAAATTGCAGAACGAGAAAATCAACGAACTCTTAAATATGGAGATGTCATATTTACTGGTTCCTCAGAAACACCGAATGAATGTGGATTTTCATCCGTAGTTACTAAAAAGCCAGAGAAGCCACTTTATCTTAACAGCTTTTGTTTTTTCTTTCGCTTTAACAACCTTAGCATAATTGAACCAGATTTTGCAAAACACCTTTTTCGTTCAAGCAACCTCAGATACCAAATTAGTAAAACTGCTAACGGAGTAACAAGATTTAACGTGTCAAAGAAATTAATGGCGAAGATTGTTATTCCCCTCCCCCCTTTACCCGTGCAGGAGGAAATTGTACGTATATTGGACAATTTCACGGAGCTTACAGCGGAGCTTACAGCGGAGCTTACAGCAAGAAAAAAACAGTATGAGTATTATAGGGATGAGTTGCTTACTTTTGGGGATGAGGTGGAATGGAAAACATTAGAAGAATTAATTATTTCTCTCACCACAGGACTAAATCCACGACAATTTTTTAGATTAAACACCGATGATGCACTTAACTATTACGTTACAATACGGGAAATACAGAATAATACTATTGTATTTTCTGATAAAACTGATCGTATTAATAACGTGGCATTAAAATTATGCAATAACCGATCAAATCTTGAAGTTGGAGATGTGCTCTTTTCCGGAACTGGAACAATTGGTGAAACTGCTGTATTAAGTGCTCCCCCTACAAATTGGAACATTAAAGAGGGTGTTTATGCAATAAAACCAAACCAAAATAAACTACTACCTCGATTTTTAATGCACTTATTACAATCTAATGATATTAGGTCAAACTATCTGGCTAAAGCGGCAGGTGGTACAGTTAAAAGTGTTTCAATGAAGGCAATGCGAAAATTAAAAATTCCAGTACCATCAATCGAAGAACAACAACATATTGTTGATATTCTCGATCGCTTTGATACTCTATGCAACGATATTTCTACAGGTCTACCTGCTGAAATCTATGCACGTAAAAAGCAGTATGAATATTATCGAGATAAACTTTTGACATTTAAAGAATTATCCTAAGGAGGTGAACATATGCCATATTTTAATATTGTAGCAGAAACGAACGAAAATACCGTTGTTACGGAATATGAACCAGTTAAAAATCGTTCTGATAGTTATCAAAGCGAGGCCGCACTAGAACAAGAGTTTATACGTCTGCTTTGTGAACAAGGCTATGAGTATCTTCCTATTCACACGGAAGCAGATTTGATTGCAAATCTTCGAACCAAACTGGAAGAACTCAACAGTTATCATTTTTCCGATACCGAATGGGAAAGATTTTTTGCTGACTGCATTGATAACAAAAATGATGATATTGCAGATAAAACTCGCAAAATACAAGAAGACTATGTTCAGGTACTTAAGCGTGACGATGCGCTTTCAAAAAATATCAAATTAATTGATAAGACAAACATACACAACAACCGTCTTCAGGTTATCAATCAGTATGTTAATGGCAAAGAACAGGGTGCAAAATATGATAATCGTTATGACGTGACCATTCTTGTAAATGGACTACCTTTGGTTCATATTGAGCTAAAGCGTAGAGGTGTTGCTATTCGAGAGGCCTTTAATCAGATAAATCGCTATCAGCGTGATTCCTTTTGGGCGGGTTGTGGCCTTTTTGAATATGTGCAACTCTTTGTTATCTCCAATGGAACGAACACCAAGTATTACTCAAATAGTACACGTTTCAATGCTATTAAGGATACATCCTCAGGTAAGTCAAAAAAAGGTAAAACAAGTAATAGCTTTGAATTTACATCTTTTTGGGCTGATGCAAAAAATCACGTCATCTCTGACTTAATTGACTTTACAAAGACATTTTTTGCAAAGCACTCCCTTTTAAATATTTTAACAAAGTACTGTGTTTTCACTGCAGAAAATATGCTGATGGTTATGCGCCCATATCAGATTACTGCGACAGAGCGAATTCTTAACCGAATTGACATTGCTCATAACTATAAAAAATACGGAAATATTGCCGCAGGCGGATATATTTGGCATACAACAGGCTCTGGTAAAACTCTAACGTCATTTAAGACTGCCAGACTTGCCTCTCAGTTGCCATACATAGATAAGGTACTGTTTGTAGTTGACCGTAAGGATTTAGACTATCAAACAATGAAAGAATATGACCGTTTTGAAAAAGGAGCTGCCAACAGCAACACATCAACGGCTATTCTTACAAAACAACTGGGTGATAAAAAGTCCCGTATCATTATTACAACCATTCAAAAACTATCAACTTTTATTAAGAAAAATAAAGAACACCCGGTTTATAATAAACAAGTTGTTATTATCTTCGATGAGTGTCACCGTAGCCAATTTGGTGATATGCACATCGCCATTGCAGGTGGTGTTGATAAAGATGGAAAAAAGAAAAAAGGCGCTTTCCAAAAATATTATATGTTTGGTTTTACTGGAACACCAATCTTTTCTACGAATTCGGGTTCAAGTAGAAGTGGTCTATTATTAACTACAGAACAGACCTTTGGCGACCAGCTCCACACATATACTATTGTTAATGCAATTAACGATAAAAATGTTTTGCCGTTCCGTGTAGATTATATTAAAACAATCGACTCAGACCATGATATCGATGATGAGCAAGTATGGGATATTAATCGTGAAAACGCATTTATGGCACCAAAGCGTATTTCTCTTGTTACTCGTTATATTTTGGAACACTTTGATCAGAAGACCTACCGAGGAGATAGATCCTATATTTTTAATCAACTAACAAATATTTCCGATGTCGCTTCCGCAAAGAGAGGTGCCATTGAGGAGATAAAACAAAAACAACGTGTTAGCGGATTTAACTCCATTTTTGCGGTCGCTTCTGTTTCTATGGCAAAATTGTACTATGACGAGTTTCGCAAACAGATGAACGCAGACCCAACTAAAAAACTAAAGATAGCTGTAATTTATAGCTATGCACAAAATGAAGAAGAGACTGATGGCATTCTTGACGAAGAAAATCCTGAGGATACTTCTGCATTAGATAAAAATTCACGTGATTTTTTGGAAAAAGCTATAGATGACTATAACAAAATGTTCAATACGACTTATGATACATCTTCTGATAAATTCCAAAATTATTATAAAGACGTATCACTTCGTATGAAAAATAAGGAACTTGACCTCCTAATTGTGGTAAATATGTTCCTGACTGGTTTTGATGCAACCACCTTGAATACACTTTGGGTAGATAAGAATCTTAAAATGCACGGACTCATTCAAGCCTTTAGCCGAACTAATCGTATTCTCAACAACATCAAGACATTTGGTAATATTGTGTGCTTCCGTAACCTGCAAAAACGTGTTGATAGTGCCATCTCTTTATTTGGCGACGAGGATGCAGGAGGTATTGCTCTTCTTCACAGTTTTAAAGATTACTATAAAGGGTATATATCAGAAAATAAACATGTACCTGGTTATGTAGATTTAATTAAAGATCTTTCAAATAAGTTTCCGATATCCGAATCACAGATTACCGGTGAGAAAAAGCAAAAAGACTTTATTGCTTTGTTTAGCGCAATATTACGTATGCGAAATTTACTAGTATCCTTTGATGAATTTGCCGGTAAAGAAATCATTTCAGAAAGAGATTTACAAGATTACTTAGGTAGATATCAAGACTTAAGGGACGAATGGAAACGGAAACGCGAAAATGGTGAGAGCACTGATATTATTGATGATATCGTATTTGAAGTTGAACTCATTAAACAAATTGAAATCAACATAGATTACATTCTCATGCTGGTGAAAAAATATCATGATACACACGGTGAAGACAAAGAAGTTATGATCACGATAAAAAAAGCCATTGATGCCAGCCCAGAACTCCGCAGTAAAAAGCAATTAATTGAAACCTTTATTGCCGGAATCAATGACGTAGATGATGTTATAATTGAATGGAATAATTTCGTTGCCGAGCAGCGCGAGAAGGACCTTAAAGAACTCATCAAAAATGAAAGATTAAAGTCAGATGAAACTCGAGTTTTTTTAGAGAAATCATTCAAACAAGGTGAAGTAAAAACATTAGGTACAGACATTGATAAAATCATGCCGCCCATAAGCCGTTTTGGTGGCGGAAATCGTGCAAAGAAAAAGCAAACAGTAATTGATAAGTTAAAAGCTTTCTTCGAAAAATATTTTGGAGTAGGTAACTCAAATAAATTTACACAATGATTAAGCCTATCCGAATAATATACCTGCTTTTACTAATGTGGACGCTTTGACAATAACGCCTTATAAAAACTATTAGTCAAAATCAAACCCGACATATAAACTTTTCATTTATGTGTCGGGTTTTTCATGATTATTCTAATGTAATATATCTATATTTTTAATTATAGTGTTTACACATTAAAAGCAGCTTTTATGAAAAAAGCCATTTAGATATTATACTCTTTTAATTTCTTTCCTGATGCATCAATCCAATACTCCATACCTGATACATAGCTCTGCAAAACAACATCTGCTGCTGCAGTCGGTGATCCAAAAGTGTAATCTTTTTCAAAAATAAAATCAACAATAATCTTGTTTTCAACTAACTTGTCTAGAATTTTAGCATATTTATTCATAAATGTTTTTGATGAACATTTACTTGCTATTTTGCTACCAACACAAACAGTAAAACCATTTTCTGAAACATATCCCTTAGCATCAGCGCCTGTCTTTGACCCACAATAAAAATATGTTTGTGAAGCTGATTCATTTTCCTTACTTTTTTCTAAAATATTGTATCCAATCGTACCCATCAACATGTCAACATTATCTGTGAATTCATCCATTGCAGCCTGTTCTGCTCTCTTAAGTGTCATATTGGGTGATGACTTTCGAGTCAACAATTCATATTTACTAGATGATTTAACCTGTTGACAGTAATAATTCTCTAAGTACTTGATGAGTGCTTTATTTAAATCCTTTCCCGAAACGCAGACAGCGTTATTCCAGAAGAATTTCTCCTTGCCTGCATTATTACTCTGAATATGTTGTTTAAGTCTTAAAAGCAGATTTTCTGCCTCTCCAACGTATACTGATTCGCCGTCTCCGTCATCTTTACAAAACAAGAAGTAAATTCCTGGCTTATCTAATTCAACATCTGAATATGTACTTATTTCTTTTCTTGGAATCTTGATTATCATTCCGTTCCAATTAAGCATTTCAAGCTCTATAGGCCCATCAGATGCTCCTGTAGGCAAGAATATATTTATTGATTTTGAATACGACATAGGAAATCTCCCTCCGTTTATTATATCTATCTTATCTACTCACCGCCAATTTGACAACATTTTTGTCAACTCACAAAGCCAAAAGTAATCCTGTCCACTCAACCCCATATTTTTGTGGTTTTGGATATGTTCCCAATCAAAAGAATTTCCAAAAGCTATAACCGTCTGGATGACAAGTCCTAACCCTCGGAAATCCTTTGTTTTCTACACTTTCTAGACTTTTACTTTTCTATCCTTGACATCAATACTACTGTTTCAACGTGAGAAACTTAGGCTATTTCCAAATATATCTACAAGCACTGTAAAACCTTGATTTTATGTATGTTTTACATTAATTCTATCTACTCACCACTATCATTTTCGACTAGGCTATTTTTGCCCTTATGCTGTATGTAAGAAATCATTTCATCTATTGTGGCTAGTCTATCATTCATCATTAGTGTAACCTTAGGATACCAACCCAAAGCCTCTGCGATTTGCTTCCGTTCCTCTTCCTTTTGAAATTCTTTACTACATTTCTCACAGGCATTAAGCTGTTCAAAAGAACAAGCTCCAAATGCAGCATAACTCACATCTTCAATTCTATGTAAACTTTTGCAAACATCACAATACACATAAATTGCATCATCCAATAATGGAAGAAGTTCCCCCTGCTTATAATCAGCATTTAGCTTTAAGTACATCATATATAATCCCTACCTTTCTTCTTTTGGTAGTACTATATATCACTCGTAAGGCACATAATAGCAAGTCATTTATTGTACAAATATGATGCAGATTATCCGTTTACTTTGTCTTGGAACTATACTTATTGGAACTGCAGTGCTTCGTTCCGTCTTCATCAACAGTAATGTTACTTCTTTGAATTTTTCTTTTTTGTACAGCATTAAAAACTTCCTTAGAGATGATTGCCGGGTTATTGTCGCTGACCAAATAATATGTACCTTGTTCATCAGATTTCAAAAGTTCTGCTTCTCCGATATACTTTCTTCTGATTAGCGTTTCCTCAACTGTTCGCTTACTCCACTTATCTTTTCCAGTTGGCGATTTGATTCCTAGGCTCTCCAGCTCTTTCAAGATACCATTTATACTTTTGCCACCCAAATAAAAATTAAAAATCTTCTGAACAACAGATGCCTGTTCACCATTAACAATCAATTTTCCGCTCTCATCGTTATCATATCCATAACATTTTCTATCTGCTAATTTTGAAGTACCTTGCTCTACCTTCTTCTTAATACCCCATTTTATATTTTCACTTCTGCTTTCATTTTCTGCTTGTGCCAGTGCCTCCACGATGGAAATCATCAGCTGGTTGTCGGTTTCAGCGGAATCCAGATTTTCTTGTTCAAAAATAACACGAACATCGGATTCTCCTAGTATCTTCAAAGCCTCGAGTGTATCAACAGTATCCCTGCCAAACCGACTAAGACTTTTGGTTATCACTATATTAATTTTCTTTTGCTTGCTATCTTCAACCATACGAGCAAAATCTTTTCTTAGAGATTTGGACTTACTGGATGCAATATCAATATAGACATCAACTAATCTCCAAGTATCCACTGTAGCCACAAGCCTAGTAAGTCCGGAAATCTGAGCAGTAAGACTATTCAATTGTTGCATGTCATTTGTACTAACCCTGCAATATATTCCAACCTTCTTTTCAATTCTAGAACGTACAGCCGGAATATAGTTTACTTTCTTTTCCATTTTCACTCCTTGTGGCTAATCAACATCAATTTCATTTTATCTATGATGAATAGCCTATTTTTCTTCAAACCACACATATACTCTAGTGAAAAATCAATTTACAATCATTCCGTCAACTTGCCATCACATCTTAACAATCCTATCTCCACAACCTACCCGTTTTCAAGCTGTCAACTCGACCCTACGGCATTTTAGCCGTGGATATGTTTAGTTCCTCGATTACAACCAAAAATTCGAGAGCTGAAGTTTAACCTTCAACCCTCGGAAATCCCCTTATTTCAAGCCCTTTTCACACATTACTTCTGAACCCTTGACATCAACGCTACACACTCGACGTGGCTGGTTTGAGGAAACATATCCACAGGCTGGATTTGTTTGGTCTTATAGCCCAGTTCTGCGAGCAGAGCAATGTCACGGGCCAAAGATGCCGGATTACAGGAAACATAGACAATACGCTGGGGGTTCATGGAAGCAAATGTTTTCAGTACAATTGGAGTGCAGCCGGCTCGCGGCGGGTCAACTACGACGACATCGGGATGTATGCCCTGTCTATAAAGGCGCGGCATGACAGCAGTAGCATCGCCGATGACAAATTCGGCATTTTTTATGTGGTTGTCACGGGCATTTTTTCGTGCATCATATATGGCGGGTTTCACTATTTCTATTCCATATACTTTCCGGGCTTTCTGGGCAAGAAAAAGTGTTATAGTACCTGTGCCGCAGTAAGCATCAATTACAGTTTCACTTCCTGTAAGGGCAGCAAATTCGAGAGCCTTTTTATAAAGGTTTTCTGCCTGTATGGTATTTACTTGAAAAAATGAACGCGGAGAAATATGGAAGGAGAGGGGACCTAATGAGTCTTTGATGGTTTGTTTTCCCCATAAAAGATTAGTTTCACGTCCCATTATTACGTTGTTGCGGTAGGTTTGGACATTCTGATGGACACTGACTAATTTTGGCAGTTTTTTGCGTAAGAGGGTTATAATTTCCCTGGAACGACGCAACTCTTTAGTTGCGGTTACCAATACGATCATACAGTCACCGTTTTTCCCCACACGTCCTACTATATGACGCAGAGTTCCGGTGTGGCGATCTTCATCATATACACTTATGCCTAATTTTTGCACAATGTCACGTGTGGCGTTTGCTATATCGTTGTTTAATTTATTTTGGATATAACAATTTTCTGTATCTATAATATTATGGCTGCCCTGGGCAAAGCAGCCGATAATTACTTTTTTGTTTTCTTTTCCGATGGGAAATTGCATTTTATTGCGATAGTTCCAAGGTTCATGTGCCCCTAAGGTTGGCTGAATAAGAATATTTTTTTGTTTGCCGATATGTTCTATGGCGTCTATTACCTGCTGACGTTTAATTTTCAGCTGCTCCGGGTAAGCAATATGCTGGAGCTGGCAGCCGCCGCATTGATAATAAAGCCCGCAGCGTGGGGTAACACGCTGCGGGCTTGCTGTTATTATGTGTTTTATCTTGCCGACAGCATAAGTTTTTTTTACGGTAGTTATAGTGATTGTGATGTTTTCATTTTTTAGGGCATAAGGAACAAATACCGTGAAATTGTCAATACGTCCGACCCCTTCTCCATTACTGCCGAGACTGGTTATATTAATAGTATAGGTGTTACCATTTTTTACAGGTATAGCTTTCATTTTTATAAAAACTCCATTGTTATATATTATTATTTAACTGATAAAATTGATTTTATTAAAAAATTCATTTGGTTTTTTTAGTAGTATGCGAGCGCCATTTGCCAGAAGTTCATTTTTATTCCTAAAGCCCCATAAAACACCAACCGGCAGCATTGAAGCGTTTACTCCGGTCTGCATATCTACGGATGAATCCCCGACATAGGCTATTTCTTCAGGTTTTAATCCCATGTGCTGTGCGATCAGCAGGACTTTTTGGGGGTCTGGTTTGCGTTTGAATCCTGGTAAGTCACCGATTATTTCGACAAAGGTATTTGGTGGAAATAGGGTACTGATGATTTTTTTTGCTGCTTCGTCGTGTTTATTGGTACATACTGCTGCGGGGATGTTTTTAGTATGAAGATTTTTTAGTAGTTCTTTTATTCCATTATAAGGAATGGTTTTTTCCAGCTGGTGCCTGGCATATATTTTTTTAAATTTCGCTAATGCTTCTTCAATAAAATTTTCTGAACTGTCCGCTGGCAGGGCGCGTTCTATTAATTTTTTTATGCCGTTTCCTACCATCATGCGATATGAATCAATGGGATACTCAGATAGTTTATATGAATTAAGTACAGCATTGACGCTGTCTGCGAGATCGTCAAGAGAATTTATTAGTGTTCCATCAAGATCAAAGATTACTGCTTTATAAAGCATTTTATTACCTTCTTTAGTTAAGCATTTTTGCGTTCAAGTTCTAAGAGAAATTTTTTTATTTTTACACCGCCGCTATATCCTGATAGCTTACCATCAGCTGCAATGACTCTGTGACAAGGAATGCATATGGCAATGTGGTTCTTATTATTGGCTAATCCAACTGCCCGCATTGCTTTGGGTTTATTTATGGCAATGGCAATTTCTTTATAGGAACATGTCTGTCCATAAGGAATTTTCAAAAGTTCTTCCCAGACTTTTTTTTGAAAAATTGTTCCGCGTGGTTTTAAGGGAATAGTAAATATTTTTCTTTTTCCCTCGAGATATTCTTGTATTTGTGTATAAGTTTCTCGGATTAGCAGGGTTTCTTTTTTTACGGCCGGCGAAAGTGGATTTTTGAAATTAATGCCGATAATTGAAGAATTTTCTTCAGTAATATATATATTGCCTATTTTTGTTTTATAAAAAAATATTTTCTTCAATAAAAATACCTCTTTTTAATGAAATGATGAAAGTAATGGATACAAGGATTATTAGATAGTAAATCCCAATGTTCTTTTTAAGTCCGCAGCAATTTTTTTTAATCCCCAGGGTTGAATCATTAAAATGGGAATAACCGCTCTGTATTGTTTTAATGTACCCATTAGTATTACATCAGTATATTCACGGCTTAAATCAGCGCAATACCTTGATATAGCTGCCTCACCGCCTTTGCTAAGCATACTTTGTTTTAAGATATTAGCAGCTTTGGTAGTTATATGGGATAGTTTTATTACACGAAAGACAGCTTTTTCAGCCATCATATTAATACCTTCTGTTGTACAATCAATAGCTGATATTTCTTTTTTGGCGTCATCAGTATTATTTATAGTAAGTATTTTCATAATTATTCCTCAGACGGAAAAATATGGGTTAAAATCTTTTTCGTGACCGATTGTTGTCGTTGGACCGTGACCGGGATAGACAATAACGTTATTATCTAATGGTAGTATTTTATTTTTTAGACTGGTAACAAGGGCTTTTGTTGATCCACCAGGAAAATCAGTGCGTCCTATTGATTCGGCGAAAAGAGAGTCCCCAGAAAATATTATATTGTCATTAACGATACAGATTCCACCGGGTGAATGTCCAGGGGTGTGAATTATTTTGAAAGTATTTTTCCCTAATGTAACTATATCATTTTCATTTAAAAAGAAATCGGCTGGCTTAGATATGACTTCCATACCCCAAAAAGTGGAAAGGTTAAGCTGAGGATTGATAAGCATTGGGGCATCTAATGGGTGAATGCCGAGCTTTACTTTAAATTCGTCACATACAGCAGTATTGCAGCCAATATGATCGCTATGACCATGTGTATTTAAAACGTATTTTATGGTGCAGTTTGCACCTTTCAACCAATTAAGAATACGTTCTGGCTCGGAACCAGGGTCAATGACTAATGCCTCATTTGTTGTTTCATCGATTACCATGTAGCAATTTTCTTCAAAGGAACCATTAATTAAAGTTTTCACTTTCATAAATCAATTTCCTTTCGTTTCTTTTATACCACCTAAAGCGCGAATTACTTTAAATACATCTTTATTATGGCGGAATTTATTCATTATAGCTTCGGACTGAGCCATGCTTCTAACTTCCAGACTCATGAAAATAGTGGAGGTTTTATTTTTTTTGTTAGGACGAGCGGTTACGGAATGTATATTTATCTTGGATTCAGATGGAATGGCAAGTAAGTCTGTGAGTACTCCAGGGCGATCATTGCAGGTTATTTCTATTGTTACAGTATAAGTCTTGTCAAGGCCAACATCCCAACTGACGTCAACGACACGCGAAAGATCATTATCATCCTTTATTACATTGGGACAGTCTATTCTATGAATGGAAACACCGCGACCGCGGGTTATATAACCTATTATGGGATCACCGGGAATAGGATTACAGCACTTTGCCAAATGTACGAGAAAACCGCTTTCTCCGTCGATCAGAATGCCGTGGCTACCTTTTTTCTTTTCTCCCTGTGGTTTTTTTATTTTTTCCAGCATTTGCGAAATGTCAGGTGGGGTTATTTCTTTTAAGTCTTTTTTATGAAGTTCAATTAAACGCGAGATAACACCATTTACAGTTATTCCCCCATAGCCGAGAGAGGCTAAAAGATCATTTGAACTTTGAATGTTCATTTTTTGCGCGACATTTTCCAGGCGGTCTTCTTTTAGTAGTTCTTTGACGTTATATCCAAGATGTTTTATTTCTTTTTCTATAAGTTCTATGCCTGAGGTGATGTTTTCTTCTCGCCGTTGTTTTTTAAACCATTGACGTATTTTGGTACGTGTTTCTGAAGAAGCCACAATGTTAAGCCAGTCAGGACTTGGGCCGTTATTTTGTTCATTAGTTATTATAGAAACTATGTCACCATTGCGTAGTTTGTATTCTAATGGGACAATTTTACCATTTATGGTGGCACCTACGCAGTGATTACCTACATCAGTATGAATGCGATAGGCAAAATCAATAGGATTGGAGCCTTTGGGAAGGCCAATTACATCTCCCTGAGGGGTAAAAACGAAAACCTCATCAGAAAAAATATCGACTTTTAAAGCTTCTACATATTCATCGGGATCGCTGAGTTCTTTCTGTAGAGAAATAAGTTGTCGCAGCCAGGAAAGTTTTTGATCATAAGCATTACTAGCATCAATACTTTTGCCAGATTCTTTATATTTCCAATGGGCGGCAATACCATATTCGGAAACCTGGTGCATTTGAAATGTCCGTATTTGAATTTCCAGAGGATAGCCATTGGCAGCGATAACAGTGGTATGAAGTGATTGATAACCGTTGCTTTTTGGCATGGCAATATAATCCTTGAATCTACCTGGTATAGGTTTCCATATATTATGAATTATGCCTAAAATAGTATAACATTCCTGAACGGTGTTTACGAGAACACGTACAGCTGACAGATCATATATTTCACTTATGTCTTTGTGGTCGCGTTTCATTTTGCGCCAGATACTGTAAAAATGTTTGGCACGTCCCTGGATCTCAGCTTTTATATTTGCTTTTTTGATTTCCCTACACATTTCTTTTATAGAATCGTCTATAAATTTCTGTCGTTCCTGGCGCTTTTGTTTTACTTTTTCTACTAGATCATAGTATTCTTCCGGGTAAAGATAGCGGAAACATAAGTCTTCCAACTCCCATTTTATATTGGAAATACCAAGGCGGTTAGCCAGTGGTGCGTATATTTCCAGTGTTTCTCTAGCAATGCGTTTTTGTTTTTCCTCGGGCATGTATTTTAAGGTGCGCATGTTATGAAGGCGGTCAGCTAATTTTATCATAATTACACGGATATCCTTGGCCATAGCTAAAAACATTTTACGATAATTTTCTGATTGCTGTAATTCTTTTGATTTAAAATGAATTTTGTTTAACTTTGTTACGCCGTCGATTAATAAAGCAACTTCTTCACCAAATTTTTTTTTCATTTCTTCTAGAGTAAAAGTGGTGTCTTCCACGACATCATGTAAAAGTGCTGCAGCTATAGTTACTTCATCTATATGCATTTGTGTCAGGATCGCTGCCACATGGAGCGGGTGTATTATATAATGTTCACCGGAAGCGCGTTTTTGGTCAAAATGAGCTGCATATGCCAAATCATAAGCTTTTTGGATAAGACTTATGTCAGCATTAGGTTGGTATTCTTTTACGGCGTTTTTTATGTCGTCAATAGTTATTTTTACAGCATTATCATCAATCATATTATTACCCTCATATCCGTGAGAAATCAATTCATTTGAATGATTCTTACTAAATAAACTTTTGTAATTGATTGTATCATATTAGTTAGTTTTATAGCAATAGAAAAGACACTTGTAAAATATTATCTTTTAATATTTACAGCCCTTGCTGTATCAGGCTGTAAGATTGCTTGACACTGTCATTAAAAACCTTTAAAATAATCAATATGTGATGCTAGTATGTTTGACCAATGTGGTAAGGATTTTTGCAATTTAAGTAGTAAGAATTGCTGGATAAACTGTGAAACTGCGGATACGTCTATTTATTGACAATAATATTGGCATGGTGCAGGAGCTTTGCCTAAAGTGGTTAGTAGAATCACTGTCAAGTAATATTGTATACTTGTAAAAAATTAAAAATATAAAAATTTGAAAGGAGGACGAGAGTTATTATCGGGATAATTTTAGCGGCACTTATTGCTATTATCTTGGGAATTGTTGTTGGATATGTTATACGGAAAAAGAAAGCTGAAGCTATTGTGGGTTCAGCTGAAGTGGAAGCAAAACGTATTATTGATTCAGCACATAAAGATATTGAAACACGAAAAAAAGAATCTATACTTGAAGCCAAAGAAGAAATGCATCGTCTGCGTCAGGAAGTTGATCGTGAAACACGTGAACGCAGAAATGAACTTCAGCGCCAGGAAAGACGTCTGATGCAAAAGGAAGAAAATCTTGATCGTAAAATAGATGGGCTGGAAAAAAAAGAAGCATCACTTTTTCGTAAAGAAAGTGAGCTCGATAAAACACGTGAAGCTGTTAACTCTATGCATAAAAGACAGCTTATGGAGTTGGAACGTATATCAGGACTTACCATGGAAGAAGCTAAATCAATACTTTTATCCGACGCTGAAACAGCTATCAAGCATGATAAAGCGGTTATGATAAAAGAATATGAACAGCAAGCCAAAGATGAAGGCGAGAAAAAGGCCCAAAATATAATTGCTCAAGCTATCCAGCGCTGTGCGGCAGATCAAGTAGCAGAAACTACTGTTTCTGTAGTGGCGCTCCCTAATGACGAAATGAAAGGCCGTATAATTGGTCGTGAAGGACGTAATATAAGGGCATTGGAAACTCTTACAGGAATAGATCTGATTATTGATGATACACCTGAAGCAGTTATTTTATCAGGATTTGATCCGGTACGGCGTGAAATTGCGCGTATTGCTTTGGAAAAACTCATAACAGATGGCCGTATCCATCCGGCACGTATTGAAGAAATGGTAGAAAAATCGAAGAAAGAGGTAGACCAGCGTATAAAGGAAGCAGGCGAACAAGCTTCTTTTGATACGGGAGTACATGGTCTTCATCCTGAACTTATTCGTTTATTAGGACGGTTGAAATATCGTACAAGTTATGGACAAAATGTTTTAAATCATTCTATGGAAGTAGCCCATTTAGCAGGAATTATGGCGGCTGAATTGGGAGTAGATGTGCAGTTTGCCAAACGTGCAGCCTTATTGCATGATATTGGTAAGGCTGTAGATCATGAAGTAGAAGGGTCCCATGTAACAATCGGGGCTGATTTGGCAAGAAAATATCGGGAATCAGCAAATATCGTAAATGCAATTGCGGCACATCACGGTGATGAAGAACCAAGAACTGTTGAAGCAGTTTTGGTGGCAGCAGCTGATGCTATTTCAGCAGCTCGTCCAGGTGCACGCAGGGAAAGTTTGGAATCATATCTTAAACGACTTACACGTTTGGAAGAGATTGCTGAATCTTTTGAAGGTGTTGATCGCTCTTTTGCTATTCAGGCCGGTCG
This sequence comes from Pectinatus sottacetonis, assembly GCF_015732155.1. NCBI lineage: Bacteria > Bacillati > Bacillota > Negativicutes > Selenomonadales > Selenomonadaceae > Pectinatus > Pectinatus sottacetonis. The sequence goes on along the minus strand of NZ_WIQK01000001.1, from coordinate 438,886 downwards.
TGAAATACGTATTATGGTTAAACCGGATAAAATAGATGATGTTGCTTCGGTAGGACTCGCACATGATATTGTTAAAAAAGTTGAAGGTGAACTGGAATATCCTGGTCAGATAAAAGTAACAGTTATTCGTGAAACACGAGTAATTGATTATGCAAAATAAATAAGCAAATGACAGGTATCGTGCAAAAAAATTATTTGCCGTGCCTGTTTTTTTATTCTTTTGTTGCTTGTATCATAAGGCCTTGCTATAATAATAATTACTTATAATAGTAGAGGTGGTGAATGTCATGCAGGGATTGAAAGAAGAACAGACTGTTAATATGGATGGTGTGAATTTGTTGGTATCTATTCTTTTGCGTTATCCAGAAATTGGCACTATAAGTTTTGATCCTGACACGGGGTATTTAAAAATTACTTTTACTTTAGATAAAATGGTTTTATCTGATGAATTTAAGAAATTTAAAAAGTTGTTGCTTGACAGTATTTCAGCGTATCATTATCTTGAGAAAATAGAGAATGCCAAGATTTCGATAAATACTGATTTGCAGGAGAATACTTTGTTTATGAATATATTACGCGATATGGATACGGTTTCGCAAAATGAAATTAAACTTATAAGTACATTAATGAATGAGCATTTTGGTGATGCAATAATAAAAGGCTGTGGGAGTACGGCTGAAAATGATAATGAACTTGTACAGGAAGATCTTATTGATCGTATGCTGGGAAATGTAAAACTTAATCATGTAAGTGAGCGTATTATCGGGATATGGGAAGAAGGTCGCGTGTTAGTATTTAATAAATGACAAATTTGAATTAGTCAGCGGATGCGCTTACAATATATATAAGCGCATCCGCTGATTTTGCCTATTGCTAGCAAAGATTATGTAAAAAAGTAGTAAAATATTATTAGAAATGGAGAATTTAATGAGAATATTGATGGTAGGGGATATATGTGGACGAACAGGTCGAACGGCTTTGTTGAAATATCTGCCAAATTTAAAAAAGGAAAAGAAAATAGACGCAGCTATAGTTAATGGAGAAAATTCAGCAGGTGGAAGAGGTATCACTAAAAAAACTCTTGATGAAATGTACCGTGCTGGTGCAGATGTAATAACATCAGGTAACCATATATGGGATAAAAGAGAAATAATAAATTTTATAGACAATGAGCCTTTTTTAATCAGACCGGCCAATTATCCTGAACCAGTACCGGGAAAGGGATATTGTATATATCCTTTTAAAGCCAAAAATATCGGGATAGTTAATTTATCAGGGAGATCTTTTATGCCACCGATGGATTGTCCATTTCAAAAAATAGATCAGATATTGAAAAAAATAAGTCGTGAGTGTCAGATTATAATGCTTGATTTCCATGCAGAGACAACTTCGGAAAAAATTGCTATGGGATGGTATTTGGATGGACGTGTTACTTGTGTTGCTGGTACCCATACTCATGTACAGACGGCTGATGAACAAATATTACCCCAGGGAACAGCATATATGAGTGATTTGGGAATGGTAGGACCGCGTGTATCTGTTCTGGGAATGGAGAAAGATACAGTCATAGAACGTTTTAAATCATGTCGACCGGCAAGATTTGAAGCAGCAGAAGGACCGGCTATTTTTAGTGCACTGGTTATAGATATTGATGATAAAACCAATAAAGCATCCGCAGTAGAGCGAATATTAATAAAAGAACCGTATTAAAATACGGTTCTTTTATTAATATTCGTAATTTTTTATTTTACGGTATTTATTTATAAATGAAGGGAATAGGTTTTTTTTAGCGAATATTCTACTATATCATGTAGTTTAGTTATATTATAGGGAGCGTGCTAATAATGGAAATATTAAAAGTATCAGCTAAATCTAATCCTAATTCTGTTGCAGGGGCTCTGGCCGGAGTTTTGCGTGAAACTAAAAGTGCTGAAATGCAGGCTATTGGTGCAGGAGCTATTAATCAGGCAGTAAAATCAATTGCCATAGCCAGAGGATTTGTTGCTCCACATGGTATAGATTTAATCTGCATACCAGCGTTTACCGATATTGAAATTGATGGGGAAGAACGTACGGCAATAAAATTGATAGTAGAACCGCGGTGAATTAAAAATAAAGAACATGAACAGTTTTATTGCCAGATAGGCTATTAATGAATTTATTTAGTATATAATATTTCTAAGAATTAAGCTTAAGAGGCTATATTTATTAAAATCGGATTTGAGGAGCGGCCTAAGATGGATGTTATTGCTTTAGTCGGGCCAAGCGGAACAGGCAAAAGCCACCGTGCGCTTATAGTGGCTCATGAGAATAAAGCTGATGCTATAATTGATGATGGTATTTTAATTAAAGATGGGAAGATAATAGCAGGTCATTCTGCTAAGCGAGAAACTAGTAAGATTATGGCTGTACGGCGCGCTATCTTTATTCTTCCAGGGCATGCGGATGAAGTCAAAGCTGCAATAAGAAAGGAAAAGCCGCATCGAATTTTGGTATTGGGTACATCGGAAAACATGGTTCATAAAATTTGTAATATATTAGGTTTGCCACCAATAGCAAAGATAATAAATATTGCGGATATAGCTACACGTGTAGAAATGCAAAAGGCCTATAAGTGCAGAATGAAAGAGGGTAAGCATATTATACCTGTGCCTACTATTGAGCTTAAACCACACTTTTCGGGGTATTTAATAGATCCAATACAGTCATTTTTTAAGAAGTCACGAACCAAGCGGCGTAAACTGGGAGAAAAATCTATTGTACGGCCGGTTTTTAGTTATTATGGTAGGCTTATAATTGATGATTCTACGATATCTTCTATTATCTTGCAGGTTTGTTCGGATAAAAAAATAGTCGATAAATTGTTTGGTGTTCGTATAAGCCATGTACTGAAGGATAATGAAGATCAGGGAATTTGTATATCTTTTAAAGTGGTTTTATGCTATGGAAAACATATTCCTACGTTATTGCATGATATGCAGGATAAAGTCAAGAAAGCTATTGAATATATGACAGGAATGGTAGTACAAAGGATTGATATTACTGTTAAAGCTTTGCGGGTTTTAGTTTAAAATGAAAGGAGAGATATGTATTACAAATAAAGTTTTTACCAGTATGCTGGATTATTTTAAAGGGGATGCCAAGCGTATTCAGCATTTTACAAAAGTGTATACGTATGCCTCCATGATAGGAAAAATGGAAAAACTTTCTAATAAAGAGCAGAATATTTTAGAAATTGCAGCATTGATGCACGATATTGGAATCAGGCCGGCGGAAGAAAAATATGGTTCCTGTAGCGGGAAACTGCAGGAACAAGAGGGGCCGGCAGAAGCAGAGAAAATTTTGACAGCACTGCATGTTGATGAAGCAGTGAAAAAACGGGTCTTATTTCTTATTGCCCATCATCATACCTATAGTAATATTATTGGGAAGGATTATCAAATTCTGGTAGAGGCGGATTTTTTAGTTAATTTATATGAAGATACAGCGGGTGAAGAAACTGTTAAATCAGCATATAATAGAATTTTTCGCACAGTTGCCGGAAGATATATCTGCTCACGTATGTTTGCTTTATAATAAAAAAAGCTGTCGCATGAATGACATTGCCCCCATAAAGGTGCCATAACTGCTTTGTTTTTTAGAAAAGACAAGAAGTATATGTGCATATTTATGAATGAAAATGTTTACATGCGACAGTTCTTTTTAGCGTGGGTCGATTCCCTTGCCACTGCCTTTGACTAAAAGTGAAATTGTTGAATAATTTTCTGCCAGTAGATGTACTATTTTTTTATCGAGTTTGTTATTATCTGCCATATTTAATACAATAGATAATATTTTTTCCTTAGGGAGTCCCTGGCGGTATGGGCGATCTTCTCGCAAAGCGGTAAAGACATCAGCAACAGCTACTATTCGTGAACCAAGAGATAAGTCAGCTCCCTTAAGATGGAATGGATAGCCGGAGCCATCTAGATATTCGTGATGATATGCAGCCCATTCAGCTATTTGCTGAAATCCGTCTATCTGCTGAAGAATTCTATAAGTATAATAAGTATGCTGTCTTATTAAGGCAAATTCTTCCTTGTTTAAAGCACCAGGTTTTTCTAAAATAGAATTAGGAATAGATAGTTTACCGATATCGTGTAACAGACCAGCGATCATCATATCTTGTAATTCTTTTTCGGAAAAGCCTTTTTTTTGAGCCAGAAAAACAGATACTTTAGAAACACTGCGGGAATGTCTATAAGTAAAACCACTGGCTTCATCAATTATGTTAGCAAAAATTTTGGCAACATCTATGACATCTTCCTCTGTATATGGCATAGTCATGCCATAAAAATTATTGCGGCTGAAAAAAAGTTCCGCATAAGAATTATCAACTATGTTAAGCCAAAAGCTTTCCCTGTGGGAAATTTTAGTAAAATATTTCACTATTTCTGGAGAAAAAGTTGTACCTGATTTTTTTATGATATCTTCTGTTATATCTTCAGCTTGTAAAAGTATGTGTTTATCTGGTTTTATACATACTTCCAGATAATCAGCCAGACGTAGTATTCTTGATTGTATGGGAATAGTTTTTTTAGCAGTAGTCGAATCTTGCCAATCTGTATGATGGTAAAGAATTATTTTTCCAATATCATCAAAAATATGCGATGGTTGTAAAAATTTGTATCCATTATAGGCATGAAGAGCATATTTCCCCTTAATCTTTTTTTCATGATACCATCCATTAGATCTTAATTTTATTCTTGCACTCCAGCTTGTAGCAGCACCAATATCATGCAACAGGGCAGCCTGCAGAAGGGTGGAGCACTCTGTATAGGATAGTGGCATTTCTTCAGCAATAGCCATAGAAATAATGGCAACACGCCAATGGTGAAAAGATAAATTAGTTGATAATAATTCTAAGGCCATTGATAAAGATTTTATGAGATTCAATGGGTTAATATGATGTATTTGCATAAAACACTCCTTGTTTTATTTGTAAATAATTTTTAAATACCTATATTAAAATATTTTAGATATAAATAATTAATTAAGTGAATATTTTATATAGATATTTGCCTTCGATTTCCTTTTCCTGTGAAACCATAAAGACAGATTTAGTTTGTCCGCGCAAAAGTATAACTAATAAAAAGCAAGACTAAAGGTCAGACAATAACAACTGCGTCTGACCTTTTAGTTGACAACTACCATTATAATATTCCCTATAGTGATTAAATGCAAGAATAATTTTAAAATAATCCGGTTATTTTCCCGTTTATATCTATATCCATGTTTTCAGCTGCTGGTTTTTTGGGCAGACCTGGCATCGTCAGTATATTTCCAGCAAGGGCAACAATGAAACCAGCGCCAGCAGACAAATGAATCTCACGAATAGTTATTTTGAAATTAGTAGGACGACCTAATTTATTCATATCATCGCTTAGTGAATATTGAGTTTTAGCCATGCATACAGGAAGTTTGGCAAAATTGAGCTGAGTTAATTCAGCAATGGCTTTTTCTGCCGCCTTAGTATAATTGACTCCATCAGCACCGTAAATTTTAGTGGCAACAGCAGCAATTTTTTCTTTTATGGACATGTCATCAGTATATGTAAATTTAAGTTCCGATGGTAAATTTGCTGCTGCAATAACTTTATTGGCCAGGTCAATACCTCCCTGACTGCCATCGGTATATACGGTTGATAAGGAGAATTCTGCGCCGAGTTTTTTACATTGTTCTTCTAGTAAGGCTATTTCTTCTTCGGTATCTGTAGGAAATTGATTAATCGCTATAACAGCAGGCAAACCAAATGATTTTATGTTTTCAATGTGTTTGGTGAGATTATTTATTCCTAGCCTTAGGGCGTTTAAATCTGGTTTATTAAGTTCATTTTTGGCAAGCCTACCATGCATTTTTAAAGCACGAATAGTTGCAACTATTACTACTGCGTCTGGTTTTAAGTTGGCGAAACGGCATTTTATATTTATAAATTTTTCGGCTCCGAGATCGGCTCCGAAACCTGCCTCTGTAACAACGTAATCTGCTAATTTAAGAGCATATTTTGTAGCTAGAACACTATTGCAGCCATGCGCAATATTGGCAAATGGGCCGCCATGAATAAAAGCAGGTGTTTCTTCCAGTGATTGAACCAGATTTGGTTTTATAGCATCTTTTAATAAAAGTGCTAGTGCCCCAGTTACCTTTAAATCATCAGCGTATACGGGCTTGCCGGCACGTGTATAGGCAACTACGATACGGCCAATACGTTTTTTGGCATCCTGTAAATTATCAGCTAGGCATAGTATAGCCATTAATTCAGAAGCTACAGTAATATCAAAACCTGTTTCACGGGGGATACCGTGAGCCTTGCCCCCAAGACCACATATTATATTGCGCAAAGCCCTGTCATTTAGATCGACAACGCGACGCCACGTTATACGGCGTACATCAATGTCAAGCGCGTTTCCTTGCTGTAAATGATTATCAAGAACAGCGGCAAGTAAATTATGAGCAGAAGTTATGGCGTGGAAGTCCCCTGTAAAATGTAAATTTATATCTTCCATAGGCACTACCTGTGAATAACCGCCACCGGCAGCACCACCTTTTATTCCGAAGCATGGACCAAGTGATGGTTCTCGCAGTGCTAAGGCTGTTTTTTTACCCAAAGAATGGAGTGCATCACCAAGGCCAATACTAGTTGTTGTTTTGCCTTCACCAGCAGGTGTGGGATTTATAGCCGTTACTAAAATAAGTTTACCATTTTTATTATTTTTTATTTTATCCCATGTATGTATAGATAACTTTGCCTTGTATTTACCATATAATTCTAAATCATTTTCGTCAAGATCAAGTTGGGCAGCAATTTTCTCAATGCGTTCCATTTTCGCTTCTTGGGCAATTTCTACATCACTTTTCATTTTATAACCCTCCAAAATTATAATTATGCAGCATTATTTTCTAGTTAATATATTTTTTATATTAGCAGACATCATAATAATTGATGATAAGCAGCGTCAGCTGTGTTATGCATTAGCATTGCAATTGTCAATAAACCTACACCACCTGGAACAGGCGTAATGAAACCGGCTTTTTCTTTAACATTTTGAAAATCTACATCACCGACAATTTTTTTTGGTGCTATACGATTTATACCTATATCGATTACTGTAGCACCTGGTTTTACCATATCTGCTGTAACAAATCCTGGCTTACCCACTGCGGAAATAAGAATGTCAGCATTGGCTGTTATATATGGCAGATTTTTTGTGTGAGAATGACAGATTGTAACTGTTGCATTATGTGCAAGCAATAAATTAGCCATAGGTTTGCCTACGATGTTGCTTCTGCCGATTATAACGGCATTTTTTCCATCTATAGGAATATTGGCAAGCTCCAGCATTTTTATACAACCAAAAGGTGTACATGGTACTAGAGCTTTTTCGCCAATAGATAATTTACCAACATTTACAGGATGAAAACCATCAACATCTTTATGTGGAGCTATTTTATAAAGAATTTCACTTTCATATTTTTGTAAATGCTGAGGTAAGGGAAGCTGCAGTAAAATACCGTGCACCGTTTTATTTTCATTAAGCATTTTTATATTTTTAATAAGTTCATTTTTAGATACATCTGCGGGCAATCGTACTATTTGTGAGTTTATACCCATTTCTTCACAAGTACGGTGTTTATTTCTCACATAAATTTGTGAAGCAGGATCTTCTCCTACGATTATAACGGTAAGACCGGGATGAATACCAGTTTTTTCTATTAATGCATTTATTTTGTTTTTAGCGGCTTGTTTTAGTTGCTCGGCATATATTTTTCCGGCGAGGATAATTGCTGACATCATAGTCCTCCTAAAATTTATTTTGCTGATATGCTGATTACTGTAAATATGAATATGACAATGGAAACTATTCCATTACGCATAAAATATACTTGTGTTAATCGGCTGTAATTATAAGGTGAAACGATTGAGTGCTGATAAATTAATGTTATTATGGCAATTAATATACCTATATAATAAGTGTAGGTAAGATGATAGGCATAGCCAGTGATAATAAAACAGATAATACTTATAAAATGGACAACAGAGATTATGGGAAAAACCCTACGGGCAGTAAATTTTGTTGCCAGTGAGTGCAGTCCGTGTTTTTTATCAAAAGCTTCATCCTGACTGCCGTAAATAGCATCGAACCCACCAATCCATAAACATACACCAAGCCCAAGAATTAAAATGGGAAGATTTATAGTCCCGGTCACAGCAATATAACTGCCTATTGGTGCCATAGCTAGAGCACTCCCCAAAACAAAATGGCACATGAATGTAAAACGTTTTGTATAAGGGTATAGGAAAAGAATCAAGATAGCCAACGGGGCAAGATATATGCATATAGGGGCAAGTTGCAATGCAGAAAAAGTAAAGAGAATGATGCTTATGAACATTAAAATGAGTACTTCAGGAGTTTTAACATCGCCAGTTACCATGGGCCTTTTGGCCAAGCGCGGTTGAAGCCGGTCATATTTTAAATCTATGAGATTATCAAGGATTAAGGCAGTACTTCTTGCGCCAATCATGGCAAGGGTTATGAAAATGAAATCATGTAATGAGGGAAGTCCATCGGTAGCTAAAAACATTCCCATATAGGCAAATGGCAGGGCAAAGATAGTATGATGTAAAGCAATGTTATTGACATGAGCGGATATTTTATTCAAGACCAAGATCCTTCCATTTTTCATCAACAGTCTTTTTTATATCATCCGACATTGTAATTTCATCTGGCCATTCACGGGTATGTCCTTCTTCTGGCCAAGTCTTTGTCGCATCAATGCCAATTTTGGTACCCCACTTTGGCATTGGTGAAGAGTGATCCAGAACATCAAGCGGACCGTCTACCATTGTAATATCTTGTTTAGCATCTATGTTATTATAGACACGCCACCACACTTCTTTTGTATCCTGTACATTTACATGTGCGTCTACGATGATGATCATTTTTGTAAACATGGCCTGTCCCATGCCCCAAATAGCCTGCATTACTTTTTTTGCCTGCTGGGGGTAGGTTTTTTTTATGGAAATCATCATGCAATTATGGAAAACACCTTCAAGCGGGCAATTTATATCTACTATTTCAGGTATTAATTGTTGCATTAAAGGTAGAAAAATTCTTTCAGTGGCTTTGGCGAGATAGCAGTCTTCCATAGGTGGTTTACCGACAATGGTTGTGAAGTAAACAGGATTTTTTCGATGAGTAATGCAGGTTATATGAAATACTGGATATTCATCAGCTAATGAATAATAACCGGTATGATCACCGAAAGGACCTTCGCGGCGTGTTTCATCTATATTTACATAACCTTCTAATACTATTTCACTAGATGCAGGGACTTCTATGTCGACGGTTTCGCATTTTACCATTTCTACTGATTTTTTTCGTAAAAAGCCAGCAAATACCATTTCATCTACATCACGTGGCAGAGGTGCCGTAGCAGCATAAGTAAGGACCGGATCTGTTCCTATGGCAACAGCTGCTTCTAGTTTAGTATATCCCAGACGCTTATATTCCCGGAAATTTTCCGCTCCATTTTTGTGGATATGCCAATGCATACCAGTTGTATTGCGATTATATTTCTGCAGGCGGTACATACCGACATTTCTTTTTTTAGTAACAGGATTTTTGGTAAATACTAGCGGCAAGGTAATAAAAGGACCGCCGTCCTGTGGCCAGCAGGTGAGAATAGGAAATTTATCCAAAGAAGGATTATCTTTTATAATAACTTCTTTACAGGGAGCTTTTTTTACATATTTGGGGAAATTTATAGCTCTTTTAGCCATAGGAATAATATGGATAAGATCCATTTTCTTTTGTAATGATATATAAGGAAGTCTTAAAATTTCCCTTAAATCATTTGGCACATCTTCGAGTTTTTCCACGCCGAGCGCAATAGCCATACGCTGCATAGAACCAAAAGCATTTATTAATACAGGAATATCATATCCCTTAACATTTTCAAATAATAGGGCAACATTTTTATTGCCATCCATTTTACAGATACGATCAGTTATTTCAGTGATTTCCAAGTAACAATCTACTGGTGTATGTATGCGTTTCAATAATCCTTTTTCTTCTAATACGGTTATGAATTCGCGTAAATCATTAAAAGCCATGCAGGAACCTCTTTTCATAAATATTTTAAACGAGATAATTTGTTATTTTTTTAGGATAAAACGAACAATAAAATAACTGGAAAAATATAGAAAAATCATGGGAAGGGCAATGGTTGTCTGGGTGAACATATCAGGTGTAGGAGAAATAACAGCACCAATTACAAATGTCAGAAAAACAACAATACGCCATTTTTTTATAAGAAACTTAGATGTTACAAGCCCTATTTTTGCTAATAGTATAACAATAAGCGGTAGTTCAAATACTAAACCAAATGGCAGGACAAAAGAAATGACAAAAGTAAAATAATGGCTTACAGAAAAAAGCGGCATTAGATTATTATCACTAAAACCAATAAAAAACTTTATAGCGGCTGGCATTACTAAAAAGAAAGAGAAAGCCAGGCCACAGAAAAATAATAATACTGAAGAAGGAACTACTAAAAGTAAAATCTTTTTTTCTTTTATGGTCAGGGCAGGCAGGACAAAACACCATATCTGATATAATACTATGGGTAGGGCTAATAAGAAACCGGCAAAGATAGAAACTTTTATATAAGTGAAAAAGGCTTCTGTTGGCTGCATATAATAGAGTTTGCCAGCAGGGAGCGTCAGATAATGCATTATATTATCTATGAAATAATAACAAATAGTGCTGCCCGCAACTATAGCAATAAGACTTTTTATTATACGTTTGCGCAGTTCCTCAAGATGACCGATTAATGTCATATTCCCCGCAGGAATCTCATTTATTTCAGTTGAAGGCAGCATTTCATCCGTTCTTGTATTTTGCAATTCGGCAGGATATTTATCTTGTGTCATAGCATAGCACTCACTTTTTCTGTTCTTCTTTTACATCAATAATTTTTTCTTCAGTAAAAGGTTTTTCTTTTGAAGCGGATGATTCATTTTCTGATGAAGCATTTTTGAATTCTTTGATGCTTTTTCCTATGGCTTTGCCTAATTCAGGTAATTTACCGGGACCAAAAAATATGAGCCCGATGATCAAAATGAGTAGTAACTCAGGTACGCCTATATCAAACATTTTTATCCTCCTAATAATTTAACATGATTAACCTAAATTCATCTAAGAAAATATCTTGTGTTTCAAAACAGGGCTTTATAATATTTTAATTATTAAACTGATAAATAATTAAAAAGCGCCTTTAAAATTCAAAGACGCCTTACAATTATTTATTAGTTGTTTTGGTAGAATTGGTTTGTGTTGCTGTGTTGATGTTAGTACTCTGTGCTGTGGTCTTGGCTGGTTCTTCTGTTTTGACTGAAGCAGTAGCAGCTGGCTGCTGGGCCGGCTGTTGAGACGACTGTTGCGGGGCATCAGTTATACCTGCTGTTGCTTTTTTCAGCTCATTAATGCTTTTTCCTACTGCACGACCTACCTCTGGAAGTTTTCCCGGTCCAAATAAAACTAAACCAATAATCAAAATGACGATAAGTTCAGGAACACCAATGCCAAACATTTTCATCGCTCCTTTTAAGAATTAATAAGATAAAAAATCAATGTTATTAATTATTAATTATATTTATTAAATAAGCAATAACTATAAATACAATTGTATTATAGCATACTTAATTTTAAAAATCACGTTTTCTTACAAAATCAGCTACCTGGTAAAATGACTTTTTTATTATAGGCGGAAGTGTATCTGGTAACACTCTTTTTGACTTATCAAGATAATCATAAACTTTTTCCCGGGCATAATCAAGACCATTACTATTTTTTATTATTTTTATTGCATCTTTGACCATTAAGGAATCTACGTTTTTATTAGTTATTATTGTAATGAGTTCATCTTTTTGCGGACTGGCTTCTATTGCTTTTATAACAGGTAGTGTTATAATGCCTTGCAGAATATCGTTACCAGCTGGTTTGCCTATTTTTTGTTCATTTGAAGTTAAATCTAAAATATCATCAGTTATTTGGAATGCCATGCCTAAATAGAGACCATATGTATAAAGACTGTCAGTATCAGCTTTTGACAAGCCGGCGGTAATACCACCTATTTCACAGCTGGCAGCTATAAAATCAGCAGTTTTTTTCGAAATAGCATCATAATATTCCTGTTCTGTCCTCAATTGGTAATGTTTTTCATTTTGGTGAATCTCACCTTCACTTAATCCGCAAATAATTTTAGCCAGGCGTAATAATATGCGTTTATCGTAATTTTTATCAGCGACTATGGCAAAAGCACGGGCAAAGAGAAAATCACCACTTAAGATAGATATATTATTGCCCCACTTAGCATTAGCTGTAGCAGAACCTCGTCTGGTTGATGCATTATCTAAAACATCATCGTGTACCAGTGAAGCCATGTGGATGAGTTCTATGGTTATTGCCAGCGGTAAAGTGTAGTTTAAGTTGTATTTTTGCTGACTGTGTGCTGCTAAAAAATAAAGTGAAGGTCTGAGTCTTTTTCCTCCTGACTTGACTAAATGTTCACCGATATCGGTTATTAAAGCAACATCTGAATGAACCTCTCGGTGTAAGCCGCTTTCTAGAGCTTGTAAATCTTTTTTTATAATGTATAACATTTTGTTAATCAACAAATAAATCACCTACAAGTAAATTCATAACTAATTAAGTTTACTACAAAATATAGCAGTTAGTAAACTACCATGGCAAAAAAACTTTAAATTATTATGATTATTATCTAATTTTTACTAAGTTATAATTAAGAAAAATTTTGTATCCAATGTGTTTTAAATAGTTGCATTTAAAATATTTGTTGTACGGTAGTTTTAAACTAGGAATTTATTATCACCCGTAAAAAGAAAATAAAATATGAATAGATTGTGGGCGCTATAATTGTCTGCGGTAGTTCTAGAAATGAATAAAATTAGCTAACAATAAGTATCAATGTACATATTTTGCTTGTCAAAGAATAATTTTCGTGATATTTTAATATTTATCTGACAATTTAAATATTATAAAAAGCACTATAACTAATATAAGACATGCAGTAATAAAGTCGATGAAGGCAAATAGACTATATTTTATATATGAAGTGAATTAATATAGAAAAGGCGGAAATGTTATGATAAAAATCTGTTCATGCCAGTTTGAAGTTGAGGCAGGACATCCCAGCAGTAATTTAAAAAAAATGCTTGCGTATATAGAAAGTGCGAAAAAAAATGCAGCTGATATTATAGTATTTCCGGAAATGGCTGTGCCAGGTTATTTCATTGGTGATACATGGGATTCATCAGCCTTTTTGCGTGATTGTGAAGAATGTGGCAGAGTAATAATAAAAGCAGCAGAAAATATTGTAATAATTTTTGGTAATATCGCAGTTGACTGGGAGAAAAAAAATCGAGATGGTCGACAGCGAAAATATAATGCTCTTTTTGTAGCGCAAGATAAAAAACTGATAAGACCGCAGGACTCTAAGTATCCGTTTGCAATAAAAACCCTTCACCCTAATTATCGCGAATTTGATGATACACGTTATTTTTATAGTACAGCGATGCTGGCTACTGATTTAGAGGTTAATGTGAGGGAACTTATAAAGCCCTTCAAATTATCTATAAAAGGAAAGAAGTTATCAATAGGATGTATTTTGTGTGAAGATGGCTGGGATGATGATTATCCTATCTCTCCTATAGATATTTTATGTGAAAATAATAAACTGGATGTCATTTTTAATATATCAGCGTCTCCCTATACTTTAGGAAAGAATGATAAACGGCACAGAGTATTTTCTAGACATGCTAGAAGGAATAATGTTCCTATTGTATTTGTAAACAAAGTTGGAATACAAAATAATGGTAAAACAGTATATACATTTGATGGTTCAAGTACTGTTTATAATAATGACGGAACTATTATTGATTATATAAAACCATATGAGGAAAAAAATAGTTATATTATACTACCGGCCAGGCAAAAAAATTTTGTAAATGGGATAGATAAAATTAAGGAAGATGAAACTGCATCAATATATAAAGCTTTATTGTATGGAATCAAGCATTTTTTAAGAAAAATACACATGAAGAAAGTAGTTATCGGAATATCTGGGGGGATAGATTCAGCTGTTGCAGCAGCATTATATGTTAAAGCTGTTGGCCCTAAAAATGTGCTTTTAGTAAATATGCCTAGTGTATATAACTCTTCCACAACTAAGAGCCTTGCTCACGAAATGTCATTAAATCTAGGGTGTCCATATGCGGTAATACCTATTCAAAAAGTTGTTGATTATACAATAAACCAATTAGAAAATACAGAAATAGAAAATGCTTCAGAAAATATTCCCCGACAAATAAAAGTGTCATCATTTACAGCGGAAAATATTCAGGCTCGTGATCGGTCTGCTCGTATTTTAGCAAGCGTAGCAGCTGCTATTGGAGCTGGATTTACTTGCAATGCTAATAAGGCAGAAACCACTGTGGGGTATTCTACGCTTTATGGCGATCAGTCAGGTTTTTTGGCGGCTTTGGCGGATCTATGGAAATATCAGGTATATAACTTAGCAAGGTATCTTAATGGTAAGGTCTATAAAAAACAAGTTATCCCTCAGGCTGTAATAGATATAGTTCCTAGTGCAGAACTTTCTGTTGAACAGAATGTTGATGCAGGTAAAGGTGACCCAATAAAGTATTTATATCATGATTATTTATTTCGTTCATTTGTGGAGCGGTGGGACAAGGCTGTACCGGAAGATATATTACAATGGTATAAGGATGGTGTATTAGAAAAAAATATTGGTTGTGCACCGGGAATAGTCAAAAAATATTTTGCTAATGTCAGTGAATTTATTACTGATTTAGAGCACTGGTGGAACTTGTTTTCCGGCATGGCTGTGGCCAAGCGTATTCAGGCACCACCGATATTAGCTGTAAGCCGCAGGGCATATGGCTTCGATCAGCGCGAAGCGCAGAACGGACCATATTATACTAGACAGTATGAGAAAATTAAGCAGGAATTGTTAAATAAATAAATTTTGGCAGGACATATTTTTTCTGTTATACTATATAATTAATAATGGTTTGCAAAGGATGAAACTATGAGAATAATTACCGGCTGTGCTCGTGGCACAAAATTAAAGGCACCAAAAGGGATGAATACCCGTCCAACAGCAGATCGGATAAAAGAATCACTTTTTAATATATTGAATTTTAAGCTTGCGGGTGCTATTATACTGGATGTTTTTGCTGGCAGTGGGTCTTTAGGACTGGAAGCATTGAGCCGGGGAGCAAAAAAAGCTGTTTTTATCGATATGGATAGTGACAGCATAAAGGTAGTTCAAGCTAATGTATTGCATACACATTTGCAGGATAAGGCTGATATATTTCAGGGTGATGCATTAAATTTAATTAAAGTATTAGCAAGAAAAAGGCAGCAGTTTGATTTTATATTTTGTGATCCGCCATATCATAAAGGAATATGCGAGACTGTATTAAATATGGTGGAGACATATGAGATTTTATCTAAAAATGGTATGTTTATTGCTGAAACCGGCGCAGATGAACAAATTACCTTAGAAAAGGATAGATTTTCGCTGATACGCAGTAAAGTATATGGAGCAACAACAAAAATAGACATATATAAATGTACAGTTTTAGATAATGCCTGAGGAGGTAATATATTGACAATTGCATTATGTCCTGGCAGTTTTGATCCGGTGACGAACGGGCATATAAATATTTTTGAGCGGGCAGCAGGGATATTTGATCATCTTATTGTTGCTGTATTCAATAATATCAGAAAAACCCCTTTTTTAACAATAGAGGATCGCTTGAGTTTACTGCAAGAATCAACTAGGCATATAAATAATATAACAATAGATGCGTTTGATGGACTTTTGGCTGATTATGTTAAAGATAAGAAAGCTGATATTGTTGTAAGAGGACTTAGAGATCAAAATGATTTTTTTTATGAAACGGCGCAGATGATAATGCTTAAACGCATGGTGCCTGATGTGGAAATGGTATACCTTATGAGTGAGCATAAATATTCTTATGTAAGTTCATCGGCAATACGGGAGCTTGTAAGATTTAAGGGAAATATTGAAGGACTTGTTCCTGATTGTGTAGAAAAAACTATAAAGGAAAAGTCTATTCATTAAGATTGATAATTTTGTTAGATGTCAGTTTGCTTAAAAAAAGAAAGTTTATCCTTAAATATTTGGCAGTAATATCATTCTTAGTCAATGATATTTTGGAGGAAAAGGCTTTATTTAAGCAGCCATAAAAGTAAAAAAGTATAAAATACAAATGAAGGTAGGATGTATAAATGGCTATAAACGCACTACTTGATGAATTGGAAAACTTGGTAGTCGATGCCCGTCGCCTTGTATTTACCAATAAATGTATCATTGAAGAAGATGATATTATGCGTCTTATTAATGGTCTGCGTAAGGAATTGCCGCAGACGATAAAGAGTGCAGAAGATGTTATCCGCACTAAGCAGATGATACTAGATGATGCGAAAAATGAGGCAGCAAAGATAGTCGAACAAGCAAAAGTTTATGCTACCAAAATGACGGCAGAAGATCAGATTGTAGAACAGGCACGAGTGCAGGCAAAAGAAATTATGGATAAGACTATAGAGCATTCAGATGATTTGAAGAATGATTCATTGCATTATGCTAATCAGGTATTTGATCATCTTTTGGGAAATTTGGGTAATATTTTAGAAGTGGTTCAACAGGCTAAAAATGGACTTAATGATGATGGCAGTGGTGATACGAGGCAGGCCCAAGGGAAAAAAAATGAATGATAGATGTAATAAATTAATAATATGTGCCAGTTTATAAACATAAAGCTACTGCCTATGCAGATTTTGGCAGCAGCTTTTTTGATAAATGATAGGAATGAAATAATAGTATGATAAAATTATCTCCGTCTATTTTACAGGCGGTCAGCAAACCAGCTCGTTATACAGGTGGTGAAGTAAATGCAGTGTGTAAGGATTTAGATAAAATTGCCTGTAAATTTGCTTTGTCAATGCCTGATGTATATGAAGTGGGAATGTCCAATTTGGGACTGAAGATTTTATATGAAATATTAAATAAGCGAAATGATACAGCAGCGGAACGAGTATATACACCATGGCCTGATATGGAAGAAAAAATGCGACAAAATAATATTCCTCTATATACTCTGGAATCATTTACTGAATTAGGAAAATTTGATTTTGTCGGGTTTACGTTACAATATGAATTAAGTTATACTAATATACTGAATATGCTTGATCTAGCGGGTATTTCAATACTTTCTAAAGAGCGAAAGAATTATGAACCTTTCATTGTCGGCGGTGGTCCCTGTGTCTATAATGTGGAACCAATAGCCGATTTTTTTGACTTTTTTATTATTGGTGAGGGTGAAGAAGTTATAAATGAAGTAGTAACAGAATTTATAACATGGGATAAAGAAACAAAAACGCATGACAGGCAGGAACTTTTGCATCGGCTTGCTGCAATAAGGGGAATATATGTGCCATCTTTTTATCGGGCTGAATATAATGAAAAAGGGGTTTTTAAAGAACTAGTACCGCTTTTTCCTGATATACCTAAAGTGATAAAAAAACGTGTAATAAAAAATATGGATGATATTCCCAGTATTGAAAAACCAATTGTGCCATATATAAATATTGTTCATGATAGATTGATGCTAGAACTTTTTCGCGGCTGCAGCCGCGGTTGTCGATTTTGTCAAGCAGGAATAGAATATAGGCCAGTGCGTGAACGACGTAGAGAAACTTTGTATGCTCTGGCAAAAAAAATGATTGATAACACAGGTTATGATGAAATGTCATTAACGTCATTGAGTTCAGCAGATTATTCCTGTCTGCCGGTATTGATTGAGAACCTGATCGATGAATATGCTGGAGAAAAAATGAATTTTTCTCTGCCTTCATTGCGGATTGACAGTTTTTCCATAGATATAGCCCATAAACTTCAGACAACAAGAAAAAGTGGTCTTACTTTTGCACCAGAGGCAGGAACACAAAGACTGCGTGATGTTATAAATAAAGGCGTTACAGAAGCTGATCTGCTGCGAGCCTGTGCTGCTGCTTTTGAGCATGGATGGAAAACAGTAAAATTGTATTTTATGATGGGGTTGCCTACTGAAACCGATGAAGATCTTATTGGCATAGCTGAATTAGCGGAAAAGGTTGTTGATTTGTATAAAAAAGTCAAGAGCCGTCGTGATGTTAAAGTAACAGTCAGTGTATCCTGTTTTGTACCTAAACCTTATACTCCTTTTCAATGGTTTGGGCAGAACAGTAAGGAAGAATTTGAGCGGAAGCAGCGATTGTTAAAGGCTAATATAAAGAATAAGGCAATACATTTCAATTATCATGATGCTTCTACAAGTATTTTAGAAGGAATAATTTCGCGTGGTGACAGGCGTCTGGCAAAAGTCATTTATCTGGCTTATAAAAAAGGTGCTAAATTTGATGGCTGGAGTGAAATGTTTAATTTTAAAACGTGGATGCAGGCTTTTGAGGAAATCGGTGTTGAACCTAATCAATATAATTTGCGTACACGTGATGTTACAGAAAAACTGCCATGGGATTATACAACTCCGGGGGTAAGAAAAGAATTTTTATTAAGTGAATATAAAAAAGCTGCGGCTGAAGAATTAACGCCTGATTGCCGCAGGAGTAAATGTATAGGCTGTGGTATTTGCCAAGAACTTGGGGTAGATATTGTTGATTGGAAGGGGAATAACGATGATGATATATCGCGTAGAGATAACTAAAAATGAACAGTTACGTTATATTTCCCATTTAGATTATGCCAATCTTTTACAGCGTTGTATTCGTCGGGCAAAACTGCCGGCGGCTTATTCAGAAGGTTTTAATCCTCATATGAAAGTTTCTTTTGCTTCAGCATTGGCACTTGGGATTACTACTGATGCTGAATATGCAGATATTGAACTGACTAAAGATGTTTGTCAGCCGGAATTCTTTTCTAGGCTGAGTGAATCACTGCCTGAAGGAATAAATTTATTACGGGCTAAAAAACTTGTGGACAGACATCATAAATCAATGAATGCTTTAGTAGATATGGCGGTATACAAAGTAATACTGCCCGCGGATATTGATAAGAGAAAATTTACGGAAGCTGTACGGAAATTCAATAATGCGCTTGTGGTTGTTTTTGTTAGAGAGCGCATGGGGAAAAAGGCACAAAAGGGACGTATGGTAAAAAAGGAAATTGATATAAAAAAATTTTTAGCAGCAGATCCACAGTATGATAATAAGGAAAACAGCCTTTTATTAAAGCTGCGAGTATCATCAGAAGGAACGGTAAAGCCTAGTGAAGTGACAAAAGCTATATGCAGTGAATATATACCGGATTTTAATTATGATGATATTCTTATAAACCGGACAGAACTGTTGGCAGCTGGTAAGAATTTGCTGGATATTGTCTAAACGTAAAAATTTTGTTAAAGGGGTCATCGTATAAAAATATATTACTAATAAAAAAAGCTTGTCACCGTGTAACGTAGCAGTGGCAGGCTTTTTTATATTTATGATGCTCATCCATATAAAAGCAGTTTTTCTAATATTACTCTGTTGACTAGGCACATTAAAAAAAGGAATACAAAACAGTATATAGAATATATTGAATAAAATCTTTTATCTTTTAGAAGAATCAATGTTGACTTGTATCCTGTATTATTATAAATGAAAGGATCAGGCAAAATTAATCTTGTAACATTAGGAAAATAGGGGTGAATAAAATGGAATGGTTTGATAATTTAAGGATCAAACAAAAATTAGGCTTATTAATCATTATTTTCAGTGCAGCAATCCTCATTGTGGGAAGTATAGGTTACCTTGATTTGAAAAAGAGCAATGAGAATACTAACAAGATATATAATGGAAACATGACAGAAATTGATTTGGCCTATCAAAACCGTGTATATATCGGCAGGATACAAAGTGATTTATTTGAAATTATTTTAACAAAAGATAAAAAAGAAAATGAGCGGCTCTTTGCAGAAATTGACAATATGAGAAAAATATATACAAAAAATATTGAACAGTTTAATTCTATGTCCTTAAGTTCGGCACAAAAAGAAAAAATGGATGCATTGAACAAAATTTTGGTTAGATATAAGAAAGAAAATAATATAGCAATGGATATGGTAAGAAGTGGTAAAAATCAGGAAGCCTATGTATATTATCAGGCCAATGTCACTGACCTTGCTGCTAAAACTACAGGTATACTGACAGACATGACAACAATAGCTAAAAATGAAGCAAAGGAAATGAAACAAAAATCGGATGCAGATTTGGAACAAATGCGGATATTTTTTATAATTATAATTTTAGCATCTATTTTGATAGGAGCAGCATTAGGCTGGTTGATCATAAAACAGGTGATAGGACGTTTAAGCGAATCTACTGAATTCCTAGATAAAATTGCCTCGGGTGATTTTTCTAATGATGTAGCTAAAAAACATCTTGAAGATAAAAGTGAATTTGGTTTTTTAGCTAAATCAATTGATCAGATGAATCGTAATGTACGAACACTTATTAAACAGTTATTAACTACTTCTGAACAGCTTGCTGCTGCATCAGAAGAATTGACAGCCAGTGCAGAACAATCTTCTTTGGCAACTAATCAAATAGCTGATTCAATTACAGAAGTCGCGGCGGGAGCAAATCGGCAGTTAGAAATAGCAATTGCCACTAATCAGGTGGTAGAGGAAATGGCCAAAGGTATTCATCAGGTTACTAGTAGCACTGTAGAAGTGGCAGGTTCAGCAGAACAGACATCAGAAGCAGCAAATAAGGGACATGAAGTTATTAATAAAGCGGTAGAACAGATGAAAACTATCGGCAGTAAAACGGATGATACAGCCGATGTTATTGAAAATTTGGGCGAAAAATCAAAGCAAATTGATAAGATTGTAAAACTGATTTCAGATATAGCAGAACAGACTAACCTTTTGGCACTCAATGCAGCAATAGAGGCTGCTCGTGCTGGTTCAGCGGGACGAGGATTTGCTGTGGTAGCTGATGAAGTCAGAAAACTTGCTGAACAGTCAGCCATGGCAACAAAGGATATTGTTACTATTATAGATGATGTGCAGGCTAAGACAAGGTCAGCTATTGTATTTATGAATGAAAGTAAGCGTGAAGTTGAGAATGGTAGTGAACTGGTGAATATTGCCGGTAGAAATTTCAACGAAATACTGCAGATGGTTCAATCAATATCAGGGGAAATACAGGATATATCAGCAGCAGCAGAAGAATTAACAGCAGGAAGCGATGAGGTAATAAATTCTGCGCAGAATGTAAAAGGCGAAAGTCAAAAGACAGCAGAAGAAACAGAAACGATATCAGCAGCTGCTGAACAGCAGTCTTCGGTTGTTCAGGAAATTGCCACAGCAAGTACACATCTGGCACAATTAGCAGAAAATCTGCAAAATGCCATAAATAAATTTAAAATATAAATATTTAAACAAAAAAGTGCCGTTGAAACGGCACTTTTTTGTTTAAGACAATAATTTTTTTAAAATAGCTAGGGCATGTTTTTTATTTGCTGCTACAGCTTGCTGAGAAATATTTAATAATCTAGCTGTTTCTTTTTGCGTATATCCAACTATAATAGTATATTTTATTATTTTTTGCTGTTGTGTTGATAACTGCTGCAGTGCATTTATTAATATAGTTTTATTAATAATATTATTTTCTATGAAATATGCATTGTGATGGAGTATATATTTAGCTTCCGTACTATTGGCATTGGTATTAACAGGAGTTTCTCTCTGCCAATTACGACGATATTTTTTGAATAATGTTCGCAGATCACTGTAAATTTTTGCCTTTGCATAGCCAGGAAAAGGAATTTTTCGGTTTTTGTCATAGTTTTGTAGCGCCTCATAAAGACTTACTGAAGCACAGGCATAAGCTTCTTCATAAATGGGACGAAGATGGTTTTGACTGGCAGCCTTGTGAAGCAGACCTTGGTAATCCTTGAAAATTTTGCTGAAATTGAGTTCATTAGAACTTTTTTTATACATATTCTCACCTTTAGTGAGAAACCGGTTTCCCGTAAATTAGCGCTTATCTTTAAAATAGATAGCATTTTTTTAGTAGACAAATAATCCCTTATTCTTAATAAGATTGAATAATATGAAAAATTAAATAATTAATAATAACAAATATGATTTTACAGTTTCTATTTTTCGTTGATATGTTGCATAAAAATTAATTTATAGATATTTCTTATGAAATAACAAATAAATAAAGGCTTTTACCTTAGAAATATAGAATTAATGATAAAGGTACAGTACGGTCTAATAAGAAAGAAGTCCTGTTATGCCAAAATATCTTTTTTCCCAAAGAGAAGTACATTATTGCAAATTAAAAAAATACAATGTTATGCTGTGGATTACGTACAAAAAAACAAAATCGGGGATTCGGGTTGATAATAGAGAATGTGAATACTGCTGGGAATGCAGCAATAATCATATAAATTGTGCTTATGCTGATTGCAAGAATGGTAAAAAATATTTGGTTAACTCATAAAATATTTTATAAATGATATATATCAATGTCACTGTTATTTAGTCTTGTGATAATATGAGCTCATAAATTTTTGTAATTATAATTTTATAAAATTAGGCCGCGCTTATGTACTTTTCTTAAACAATATATTTTAAATAAAAGTTATTTTTTAATAAAAATGCCTCATCTGATAAGATTTTACTCATACCAGATAAGGCATTTTTTTATGGGCAAAAATAAGACTGTTGCATAAAGCATTGATTCATTAAATATAATTATCAAAATCAATAGCTGGCTGTGGGTTTTGGCAGGCAGCTTAAAAGACCAGGGAAGGGGTGATTTCAATTAATATATGATGATGAATGTGCTTACACAGCAGTCTTATTATATATGTTATCTCACCAATACATGAATCATAATCCAGATGGGTGGATACTGACGGGGGAGCCAATATATGACCATGCTGGTGATGGTTGCAAAATATGTATAATAGTAAGTAACTATTTACTATCTATAAATAGTATTATACACTATTTATAATCAAATGTGTGTTTTTCTTGTGACAGTTTACTGAAAAAAGTCTGAAATTAATATTTCTTTAATTAATGGATTTTATGTATATAATCAAGCAGTAATTGAATGGTTTAAAATGTATGTAATAATAAAAAATATTATTAATTTTATATGTTAAATAATGTGTAGTGATATTATTTATGCAGTTATTTTGCACTGTGTAGTGCAAAAGAGAAGTTGAGTGATTAATGGGATGTACTGTAAGATACACATATAAACAAGACAATAAAGGAGGAACATATAATGACAGATAAATTTTTTTGGGGAAACAGTGTCAGTAGTATGCAGACTGAAGGTGGTTGGAATGAAGGTGATAAAAGCTTATCAGTCTATGATATAAGAAAAGCATCTGAAGATGCCAGTGATTGGCATTTTGCTAATAATAATTATAATGATTTTACGGAAGATTTTGATTTGATGCAAGATATGGGAATGAATATGTATCGTTTTCAGATAAGTTGGTCAAGAGTAGTAAAAGATGGCGATGGTGCATGGAACGAAGAAGGGATAGCCTATTATAATCGGTTTATAGATGAGCTCATAAAGCGTGGTATTGAACCAATGATTTGCTTATATCATTTTGATATGCCATTGCATCTAGCAGAAAAGTATAATGGTTTTCTTGATAAAAAAGTAGTGGATGCATTTGTCCGGTTTGGTAAAGAAATGGTAAGGCGTTTTGCTAAAAAGTGTAAATGGTGGATTACCTTTAATGAGCAGAATCTTTATTCGCAACCCGATATTGCTTTTAAAATAGCCGGATATGTGAAGGGTGAAAAAACAACCGATGAGTTATATCAGATAATCCATAATGTAATGACAGCCCATGCACGTATCTCTAATTTTGTCCATGAGGTTTCAGATGCAAAAATTGGTGGAATGCTGGCTTATAGTGAAGTATATCCAGCAACATGCAGGCCAGCAGATATTAAGTGTGCCAGAGAATGGGATGAATTTATCAATTTTTCTCTTTTAGATTGTTATGCGGGTAAGGGCTATTCTATAGCAATGCTTAAAGGTGTAAAATTTTATGGCATTGATATGAAAGCATTACCAGAAGAAATGGATGATATTAAAGCTTTAAAAAATGATTTTCTTAGTTTCAGCTATTATGCTTCAACAACGGTGGATTCAACGAAAATAGCAGATAAAACGATACCTAATTATTATTTAGCTAAAGGTAAGACTAAGAATCCGCATGTAGATGAAACAGAGTGGGGCTGGCAAATAGATGCTTTAGGTTTTAGGGATGTTTTGAATAAAATGTATCAGCGTTATCGTATGCCGGTATTCCCAATAGAAAATGGTATCGGGGTAAGAGAAGAATGGGATGGGAAAAATATCATTCAGGATGATTATCGGATTAAATATCATTCAGATCATATCAAAGCTATGTTTGAAGCAATAAATAAGGATGGTGTAGCTGTGATAGGTTATTTAGGATGGGGGCTTATTGATATATTGAGTTCTCAGGGAGATATGGAAAAGAGATATGGCGTTGTTTATGTTAACAGAGGAAATCATGATTTGCGCGATATGAAGCGTGTACCTAAAAAAAGTTATTATTGGTTCAAGGGTCTGATTAAAACTAATGGACAAAATTTGTAATAGGGGGCGATAAATCATGGATAATGAAAGATTTTCTGCAATGACCGATAAATTTGCCGAGATAGCAGTAAAAGTAGGAAATAACATTTATTTGCGTACGCTGAGAGATTCATTTATAACTATCATGCCGGTATTTATATTGGCTGGTTTAGCAGTTCTTATAAATAACGTTATTTTTCCTTTGGTTTCCAGTGGAGAAGAATTAAAGCATTTACAGGTGTTTGGTAATGTATTGACTAATGGGACACTGAATATTGCCGGGCTTTTAATATCAGTAATGATAGCATATATTTATTCAGTAAATAAGGAATTTAAGAATCCTATTTCTACAGTAGTCATTTCGCTGTCCAGCTTGATTATCATGATGTCAAGCACTGTGCTTGTAACTCCTGATGGCAGTAAAGAAGCCGTATCTGTCATGAATAGTGTATTATCGTTTAATCATATAGGGACAAAAGGCATGTTTGCAGGTATTATAATAGGGCTTGTATCGTCTATGCTGTATGTAAAACTTACGGAATTGAAGCATTTGCAGATAAATATGCCGGAAGGTGTTCCACCTCAAGTTGGAAAGACATTTAGTGTCCTCTTATCATCAATGATCACGCTTATAATCATGGGTGTTATATCTGCTTTTATGCAGGTAGCAATGCATACTGATCTTATCAAGGTAATATCGACTTTAGTGCAGGAACCGTTGCGCCAGGTTAATACATCTTTGCCGGGGTATTTGTTGATATATTCTTGTGGTAATATATTATTTTCCTTAGGGATACATCAATCTGTAATAAATGGTTCCCTGCTTGACCCAATAATGCTGGTAAATATGAATGAAAATATGCAGGCAGTCCAGGCTGGTCATCAGGCCATGCATATTATAAATTCAGATTTTCAGACTTGTTTTGCGCAAATGGGAGGAACAGGGTTAACAATTTCATTATTATTGGCAATCTTTTTATTTAACAAATATAAACCTTATAATGAAGTAGCAAAATTAGGGCTTACTCCTGGTATTTTTGAAATAAATGAACCAATAATTTTCGGCTTGCCGATCGTGTTTAATATTCCTATGATGATACCTTTTGTTTTATCGCCAATTATCGGAGCATGTATAGGCTATTTTGCAACAGCTATAGGTTTTATAAAGCCGTTGTTCATATTTGTTCCATGGACAACACCCCCGTTAATATCAGGATTTTTATCCAGTGGTGGTGACTGGAAAGTTGTTTTAGTACAAATAATTATCATTGCAGTTACGACCTTGTTTTATATTCCGTTTTTGAAGATAAGTGAAAAAGTAGCGATAAGAACTTATGAATTGGATGTACAGAGTGAAGGAAAGGATGAATAATAATGAAAAATATTTTATTAGTTTGTTTATCGGGAATGTCAACCAGTCTTTTGGTCCAGAAAATGGAAAAAGCTGCTGAGAAAAATGATATAACAGTAAGGATCTGGGCTGTATCGGAAGCAGAAGCTCATAATAATTTTGCTGAAGCTGATATTGTATTATTGGGTCCGCAATTGAAATTTAAATATAAAGAATATAAAAAAATGCTGGGAGAAAAACCGGTAGAAGTTATCAGTATAGCTGATTATGGTCGTATGCAGGGAGAAAAAGTTTTAAAATGGGCTCTATCAATATTGGGTTGAGGAGGAAAAACAATGGAAGATAATGAATTACAATTCTTTGAGTTAATATCAAATGCAGGGGCAGCACGTTCGGCTTATATAGAAGCAATAAACTGGGCAGAAAAAAAAGACTTTGCTAAAGCGGCCCAGGCAATAGCTGAAGGGGATAAAGTTTATGCTGATGGACATAAAGTTCATTTTAAACTAGTGCAAAATGAAGCAGCCGGCAAAAAAAATAATACATCACTTTTGCTTATCCATGCCGAAGATTTGCTTATCGGTGCAGAAATGTTTAAAATTATTGCTGAATCATTTATTAAAGTTTATAAGCATATGGATGAAGAGCTGGCTAAAAAAACTGTTTAAATAAAGTTTATTATAAAAGATTAGTATATAACGCATAATGATTTCCGACTTCCAGGTTAATATGGATTTTATCTGGAAGCTGGAAATCTATTTGTGGTTGATGCGAAATATATGAAGATATGATATGGTTTTTATATTCAATCATTAGGAGGTGATTTGTATATGGTTATAAAATCTCTGGATATTTTTCTGTTTTTGAGTAAGCAGCATGATTTTGTCAGCAGTAAAAAAATAGCGGCACATTTTGAAGTCAGTATGCGCACTGTTAAAAGTTATATAAAAAAATTTAATATGCAGCATGGCAAAAAAATTATTATATCTACTAACAGAGGCTATAAAATTAATCCGCAATGTTCAGTAAAAAATATTTTAAGTCAGGAAAATAATGAATATACAGGTGTAAGTTCAGAGCAAAGACGTAAGTATATAATAAAAAAAATATTAATGACGCATGATAACCCTATTGATGTATTTGATTTATGTGAGGAACTGCATATAGGTTATTCTACGTTAATGGGAGATTTTTCCAAGCTCAACAAGATTTTTTCACCATATGAAGTTACTGTTTCAGTTAAAAATGAACAAGTTTATCTGCATGGACAAGAAAAAAAAGTGCGTAAAATGGTTAGCAACTGGATATACAATAATGGGAAAAACTTTTTTATGGATATTTACCAGCTGCGAACATATTTTAATAAAGTCGATATTGATGGTCTGGCCGCATTAATGCAGTCATTTTTTGTGAGTCATGATATTTATATAAATGATTTTGGTTTTAATTTTGTATTGTTGCACTTAGCGATTATGATAGATTGTAAAAAGAACAATAAAAATGTTACATTTGCGAAAAATAATAATAAGATTAGCAGTGATATGGATAACCATCTATGTGAACTTTTATGCATGAAATTACAAAATGAATTTGCTGTTTCATGGGATAAAGCAGATAGATATGATATATATCTGCTCATAAAATCAAATACGATAATATCATATCCTAAGTCGATGAAGGAGCTTGTGAATATAATAGGCAGAGAGCTTATTAATAAGATAAATCTATATATAAAATCTATTGCTAAAATGTATTTTATAGATTTGTCCAATAAGTCTTTTATTATTCCTTTTTCTCTTCATGTACGTAATCTGCTTTTCCGCATCAGAGAAAATAAAATGATCAGCAATCCTATGACCATGGTCATAAAAACAGAAAATCCTATAATATATGATATTGCTATATATGTTTCATTATGCCTTAAAAAAGATTTTCAAGTGGATATAATAGAAGATGAAACGGCTTTTTTGGCTATACACATTGCCGGTGAAATAGAAAGGCAGAATAAAACACAGGACAAACTCAATGCAGTTATCTTTTGTCCTAATTATTTGAATATAACTAATTACCTTCGAAATAAATTGATGATAAATTTTGGCAACCAGTTAAATATTGTGGACATTGCATATAATATAGATGATTTAAATAAAATGTCCTATGATATTTTATTTACGGGAATCAAATTGCCATCGGCCTATGCAAACAGGAGCGTAGTAGAAATCTTTCCCTATGCTATTGAAAATAGTCTTGGTTCTATCCAGGATGCTATTAATAATGTATGGAAAAATAGGAAAAACAGACTTTTAAAAAGATATTTTGATGAGCATTTTGAAAAAAGACTATTTTTTTCTGATATTCCTTATAATTCCAGAGAAGAAGTCATTGAATTTCTTTGCAATAACCTCAAGTTATTAAAATATGTGGAAAAGGGATTTAAGGATAACATATTCCAAAGAGAAAGAGCGGCAAATACGGCTTTTGACGGTATAGCAATACCTCATTCTGTCCAAATGGATGCAATAAAGACCTGCGTTTCTATAGTTATATCAAAAAAAGGGATAAAATGGGGCGATGATAAAAATATAGTACATGTTGTATTTTTGCTGGCGATAAACAAGATACATGTTAGAATTTTCCGAAAACTTTATGAATCACTTATTTCTATTTTTTCTACGCCACTTATGATAGAGGAACTAAAAAAATGTAATTCTTTTGAGGAATTTAAGCATTTGCTGGTGTAATATGAATTATTATATATTGAAAAAAACTTTCCGAAGCGGCATGAATATAAATTTGTTATTAAAAATATTCATGAATGGTAGGGAGGTTTTTTTTATTTATTATATTATGCTAATAAGATAGATAATCAGCAAAAAATATTATAAGGGGGACAAGATTGCTTTTAATGATAGATAACTATGATTCATTTACGTATTTATTAGGACATTATTTAAAAAATCTGACTAATGTGAATTAAAATATGCTGATGTCACATAAAAAGTCTTAGAAGGAAATCATCTGCAGTATTTAAGAAAGTTATTAGAAGGACTTCCGCCAGTGTCTTATAAAGAGTTAGCATTTATTGGTGGTGCTGTTGGATATTTTGGCTATGATATAGGATGTTTTATTGAAAATATCCCGCATATTACAATTGATGATGTAAAAATGCCGGATTGTTTTTTGGGATTTTATGATGGAATATATATATTTGATCATAAGCTGCCTATAATGTATATTGCTGTATTAGGTATAAATGGGAATTTACAGCAAAATATGTTTTTGTTACTAATTCTTTGTTGGGGATAATGCCGGTCTGCCAGATAGATGGACATGATTTTGCTGTTGCAGGAGAATTAACTGAGAAAATTAATAAATGGTTGTTCTAGCAAAAAAAGAAAGAGCTACTGGTTGAATATATGACTTTAAAAGAAGCTATGCTGTAAAATGGATTATATCAGTATAGCTTCTTAATTTTTCTTCGTGAGTAAATTTAGTTTATGTATGGGTATAGTCCATGATTTAATTTCCGTAAATAAAGTATAATGCGGCAAGTGTATATTATGCTTGTAATATTTGCCGTATTTAACCGGCAATAGTTAATCTGTGATTTTGAGTTTACATAGCTATAATGAAAGTAAAGAGGGAGATTTATGAATAGAGCAAGTAAATTAATCTTACAAATTTTGCTAAAAGCGATAGAACCAGTGACAGGGGCGGAGCTGGCAGCACAAGCAGGCTGTTCCGAAAGAAGTGTAAGAAATTATATGAAGACACTGCAAAGCATATTGGCTGATTATAATGCACATGTCAATGCTGTTCCTCATAGTGGATATATGCTGGATGCAGATGAGAATACTATGGAAGTTTTGCAAAAAGTTTTTTTTCAGGACAGATTATGGGACATGGGAGCTGATATCACTTTATTGCTGGATAAGCTTATAGAAAATGTTTTATGTGATAAGTGGATAATTCAGATAAAGTTGGCAGAGGAAACATATATGAGTGTATCAACCTTAAAACAACAGCTTAAAACTGCCGGTAAAATATTAAGGGAATATAACTTAAAGATATGTTCTTCAGTCAAAGGGGTAAAAATAGAAGGAGAAGAGAAACAGTTAAGGCGTTTTTTATTTGAATATTGCCACGATAATAAGAAATCATCTGCAGCGGTTTTTTTATTCAGAAACATTGATTGTGGCAGGCTGGATATGATTATACAGAAAAGCCTTAGTAGTCATTCTATAAAATTGACAGATAAGGCAGTAAAGGAGATACAGCTGCATATTGTAATGGCAATACAACGTTCGAAGCTGCAATGTGATTTGTTTTATACAATCAGTGAAATAAAAAATTTTATTGAACGGGTAGAGTATAGTATTGCCAGAGATATTGCCTTTTCTTTATATGATAATATGCAGATAAATCTTTCCGGTAATGAGATATATTATATTGCGCAGCACTTGATTGCTAGTAAGAAATTTTTTGCCAATATTGATAAGGTGTCGAAAAAATATGTTGGGGGAATGGTAAAACGTATTTTAATGAGATTAAAAAAGGAGTTTGCCATAGACTTTACAGCAGATGATTGTTTGGCTGATGGCTTGGCACTGCACCTGCAGGTAGCATTGAGCCGAATGAAATTTCATATGCAGGTAAAAAATGAATTACTGGAAAATATAAAGGCCGAATATCCATTAGCATTCCGCTTGGCAATAGCAGCAGGCAGCGTAATTCGCGAAATGGAAAGTATTACCGCCGATGAAGATGAAATAGGGTATATTGCTATTCATTTTGGGGCGGCGTTGAGTCGCAAGGGAATACACCAGTCTAAACTGCCTAAAAAGGTCATTATTGCTTGTGATTCAGGAATGGGGGTGGCTATATTATTGCGCAGTAAATTAAAAGAACGTTTTGGTGAGTCCATAGATGTCGAGAAAACTATTCCTGGTTATGATATCAGTGATGAACTTTTATGCAATGTGGATTATGTCATTACAACAGAACCGTTAACTAATATAAATGGTAAAAAGGTAATTTGCCTGCATAATTTATGTAATGAAGAAGATTTACAAAGGATTGAAACAAAAATGTTTCAAAGTGATGTTATTGAATCAATGCATCTGAATACATTGTTCCGCCCAGAATGGTTTTTTGTGGAAGAGCTGCCTGATAAAGTTGCTGTATTAAAATTTTTGACCAAAAAGCTTATGGAATCAGGTTATATGACTAAGAATACCAGAGATTCAGTATTTGCAAGAGAAAAAATATCTTCTACAGAGATAGGAAATCTGGTGGCATTGCCACATCCATTAGTAAATGGGCAGAAAAATTCAGCAATCGCAATCCTTGTTCTTACGAAGCCTATTCAATGGGATGATAATATGGTCCAGGTGATTTTCCTGATAAATATAGAAAAATCACTGTTGTATTTATGGAATACAATTGCAGTAAAGTTATATGACTATTTAGTAAAAAATAATGAGGTAAAAAATTTATTAAGAGAACAATCTTTTACAAAATTCTTTGATTCTTTTGTAAAAATGTTTAATTAGGTAAAGGACGTGATTGGATGAAAATTTCTTCTGAAAATATTTTTTTGGAAGTGTTTGCAGAAAATAAAGAAGAGGTATTTACCTTTTTAGCAAAGCAGGCAATGCAGCTTGGGCTTACAAAACAGCCGGATATGCTAAAGGAGGTTCTTAAAAAGCGGGAAAAGGAAATTTCTACAGGGTTACAGGATGGTTTTGCTATTCCGCATGCTAAGAGCAGTATAGTAGAACATCCTTCGCTGCTGTATGTGAGATTGAGCAAACCATTAAAATGGGACACGTTTGATGGGAGTGATGTGGTTAATATTTTGTGCCTGCTGATACCAGAAAAGCATAGCGGGAATGCACATTTGCAGATATTATCCAAATTGGCAGTATGTTTAATGGAAAAAGAATTTCGCGATGATTTAAAAAATGCACTTGACTGTAAAAAAGTAGTAAATGTTTTACAATTAAAAATGGAGGGAAAATAATGAATATTGTAGGAATAACAGCATGCCCGGCAGGATTAGCACATACGCCAATGGCAGCAAGAGCTTTAGAAAATGCTGGCGAAAAAATGAATATAAATATAAAGATAGAACAACAGGGAGCTATGGGTACAATTAATAAAATCAGTAAAGAAGAAGCAGTAAATGCCAGTTTTGTATTAATAGCATCTGACCAAAAAGTAACGGGAATGGAACGGTTTAAGGGGAAAAAAGTTATCAGGGTAGGAATTAATACGGCTTTGGCAAAACCAGAATCTGTATTGAAAAAATGCATAGCTTTATGGGAAAATAAGGAGGGATAATTTATGATAAAATTTGTTAAAGATTTAAAAATGCATTTATTGACAGGTATATCATATATGCTGCCGTTGATAATAGGGGCTTCTTTAGTTATTGCTATTCCTAAACTTATTGGCTTGGGATTTGGCATAACCAGCCTTGATCCTTATGCCAATCAAACGAAAATTTTCCTTCGGGGAAAGATGATGATGAAATAATATTGGATATAGAATAACTTAACTAAAAAATAGCAATTTTCTGTAATTAATAAGATACATTGCCTTATAGAGGGAGTCATTATGGGGAAAAAAGTACACATAATACCGCATTTTCATTGGGATAGAGAATGGTATTTTAATACATCACGGTCTAAAGTATATTTATTGAAAAACTTATCTGATGTAATGACCGTTTTGGAGAATAAACCAGATTTTAGATATTTTATAGTTGATGCGCAGGCGTCGCTGCTGGAAGATTATCTGCAGTGGAAACCGCAGGACAGAAAGAGAATAAAGAATTTAGTTGAAGCAGGAAAACTAATAATAGGACCGTGGTATACACAGACAGATTTATTGCTTATCAGCGGAGAATCTATTGTACGTAACTTACTATATGGCATTTCATATTGTAAAAAATTAGGCGGATACATGAATATTGGCTATGTACCTGATTCTTTTGGGCAAGCAGCGCAGATGCCGCAGATTTATAAAGACTTTGGCATGGATGATACAGTTTTTTGGCGGGGGGTATCAGATGATGAGGTGCAAAAGACAGATTTTTTATGGCGGGGTGATGATGGCACAGTAATTAACGCATATCAGCTTCCCTATGGATATAATATTGGTGGGAATATTCCTGAGCAGGACGATGAGCTGGAAAAATATCTACAGACTAATATCATTGAGCGTATAGGTAAGAGAGCATCAACGGATCAGTTATATTATCCAAATGGATTTGATCAGGCTCCGGTGCGTACTAATCTGCCGGAATTGATACAAAAAGCCAACAAACTTGATAAAAAAAATTTTTATGAGATAAGTTCAATAGAAAATTATGTTAAGGCTGTAAAAAAAGAGTCTCCCAGGTTAGAAGAAATTCATGGTGAACTAGTTAATGGGAAACTGATGCGGATACATAAAAGTATTTTTTCTTCCCGTCCAGATATTAAAACTTTAAATACACAGGTACAAAATTATGTGGTCAATATATTGGAACCCATTTTAAGTATAAGTAATTCCCTGGGCAATGAATATCCACAAGGCGCAGTTGACAGTATTTGGAAGTTGTTATTTGAAAATGCAGCCCATGACAGTATAGGTTCCTGTGTGAGTGATTCGACAAATGAAGATGTCTGCATGCGTTATAAACAAGCAAAGGATATTGCGGAAAATTTGACAGAAATTCATTCACGTATGATTGCTGTTAGGATAAAAAATGAGCGGGAAAAAACTCCTATTACACTGACTCTTTTTAATACTGTCCCGTATAAACGGTCAGGACTGGTGCGCGCTGAAATTTATATTACTGAAACCCCATTTTCATTAAAAGATGCCGCGGGAAATAGTCTTCCTTATACAATTTTAGGTAAAAAAGATATGACTGATTATGTATTAGCGCAAATAATAAGATTAAATCCCAGTAAAAAATGTTATATGCCGCATAGGGTGTATTTGGCAGAAATATTACTGGAAGCAGATTCACTGCCAGCAATGGGGTATAAGCAGATTTATATGGAATTAGGAAAAAACAGTGAAGCAGTGCTGAATAATAACAGTAATAAAGTAATTACTAATAAACATTATGAAATAAAAATTAATAATAATGGGTCATTGGATATTTTTGATAAAAAATCCAGCAGACTTTATAAACAACAGGCTGTAATTGAAGAAAACGGCGATGATGGAGATTCTTTTAACTATTCACCGCCGTATGAAGATATGATTATTTCATCGCTTAATGTAAAAGCTGCCTGTAAATGCAGGCACTCTGATATATATGATGAAGCTTATATTGAGTATTCTATGTTGGTTCCAGCCGATCTTAGAGAAAGGGCACAGAAAAAATGTACGGTTATCATGCCCGTAAAAATGAAAGTAAAATTAAGCCGAAACAGCCGTGTAATTGATTTTTCCCTTGAAATAGAAAATAAAGCTGAATCACATCGGTTAATAGTGAAATTTGCTACTGGTATTGCTGCTCAATTTTCTATAGCTGATCAGCAGTTTGGTTTGATACAACGACCTGTGAAGCGCCCTGAATTATCTTTGTGGGAAAAACATAAAGATGAATGGAATGAAATGCCCCTTACCATTGAACCGATGCAGTCTTTTGCTGCATTGAGTAATGAGTCCCATACCTGTGGTATTATACCCAAAGGAGTTCGTGAATATCAGATTGTCGGAAATGATTTTGACACAATTGCATTAACGCTGTTTAGAAGTTATGGATATATGGGGCGGGAAAATCTATTATACCGACCAGGACGTGCTTCAGGAGAAAAAATTATTGCAACACCGGCAGCACAACTTAAAGGCAGACGGAAATTTAATTTTTCATATTATATTTATCCGGGAAATATAAATATGAGTGATATGGCTGCTGTTGCGAAGGAAGTCCTTTCACCGATACAAGTATATGAATATGCAGATTTTTTGAATGGGCGGCTAATTTTTGTACAGGAAGATACAATAACAGATCTGCCTGATAGTTATAGCTTACTTGAGCTTAAAGGAAAGGGGGTTGTAATGAGTGCTTTAAAGAAAGCCCAGAACAGCAATAAGGTTATTTTACGATATTATAATGGACTGCTTAATGAAATAGCAGTGCCTGAATTAAATGGACTGACAAATTTTCATACTGCCAG
Source organism: Pectinatus sottacetonis (assembly GCF_015732155.1). NCBI lineage: Bacteria > Bacillati > Bacillota > Negativicutes > Selenomonadales > Selenomonadaceae > Pectinatus > Pectinatus sottacetonis. The sequence continues at coordinate 403,553 of NZ_WIQK01000001.1, read as the reverse complement.
GCTGCTTCATTTAGATGAATCAACAAATGGTAACGTTTTTATTGAACTGGATTGTAATAGCAAGGATCTGCCTAAGATCAGACATTGCAAATTTGCTACTATCGGCTTGGAATGAAGCATCTGTTGACAGGTAAAATTATTATTGCTGTTCTGGAAATATTTATATGCATGAAAACAGGAAAATATTATGAAGAAATATGTTTATGATAATATTTTACATTTGTGATAGAATATACTTTGTATATAAAAATATTATATCAAAGAGGTGCTAGTTTAATGACTCGCAGTAAACTTTCCCTGTCCTCATACATATTTGTTGGTTCTATGCTGTTTGGCTTGTTTTTTGGTGCCGGCAATCTTATTTTTCCAGTACATATGGGACAGGAAGCTGGTACAAATATCGTACCAGTAGTATTAGGTTTTCTTTTAACAGGTGTTGGACTTCCTTTTTTAGGCATAATAGCGTTAGGCGTATCACAGTGTGCTGATCTACATGAACTGTCCAGCAGAGTTCATCCAATATACGCCATTTTTTTAACAGTCCTTTTAAACTTGACAATTGGACCTATCTTTGCCCTGCCGCGTCTTGGATCAGTTTCATATGAAATTGGTTTATCCCCATTTATTGCCGCACCAAATAAAACATTGGCTTTGTTTGTTTTTACGCTAATATTTTTTTCAGTTGCTTTAATATTTTCGTTAAAACCGAATAAAATATTATTGTGGGTTGGGAAAATACTTAATCCGTTATTTTTATTATTCCTTGCCGTGTTAATAATAACAGCGTTTATTGATCCGATGGGCAGTGGAATAACTGCACCGGCACAGGGCGCATATGCTTCAAGTCCTTTTTTCCGTGGCTTTACTGAGGGTTATAATACAATGGATGCGCTTGCTTCACTTGTATTTGGCGTTATAGTAATAGATACTCTACGTGAATTAGGGTTAAAAAGTCCGCGTGATATCACCATTGGTACTTTAAAAGCCGGTATAATATCATTGGCATTAATGAGTGCAATATATGCCTGTCTTGCTTATATAGGAGCTTTCAGCACTAATAAACTTGCTATATCAGCTAACGGTGGTATTGCACTTGCCCAGATAGCTGGTTATTATTTAGGAACATCAGGAGATATCCTTTTGGCGGTAATTGTTACATTAGCTTGTTTAAAAACATCTATTGGTCTTATAACGGCATGTTCTGATATATTCCATAAAATGTTTCCGTCATTACTTAGCTATAAGAAATATGTATATCTTTTTACAATAATTTCTTTTGTAATAAGTAATGTAGGGTTAACAGCAATAATCAATCTGGCTGTTCCTGTACTGATGTTTCTATATCCCTTGTGCATAACATTGATATTGTTATCATTCTTATCACCACTATTTAATCATAGACAAATAGTATATGTGACTACTACTATTTTTACAGCAATTGCGGCCTGTGGTGATGCTTTATCCAGTATGCCTGCTGTAATAAAAAGTACTGGAATAGTGCAGTATATTTTATCTGTTTATCAATCGTTTATTCCTTTTTTCCATATAGGAATGGGGTGGACAATACCTGCTCTCATTGGATTTATCATTGGCTGTTTATTACGAACGAAGGGCAATTCATCGCAAAAAATTACAAAGGCTTACTGACTTTTATAGTATAGAATTTTAAAAATATGAAACTGTCACATGAATAACATGGACTTTATAATATATAGTTTTATTGCTGTTTCTTCAATGGATATAAAAATGGCAATTTGTATATTTATGAAGGAAAATATTTAGGTGTGGCAGTTTCGTTTTTTGCCTTAGTAGAAATTGTTTTCTTCGTTAAAAATTTCATAGCAAGTTCTTCTCTTAATCCAGGAAACTCAGTGGTTTTTTTTGCGATATTTTGTAAATATAATAAGTAGTATTTTTATTGTATTTATATTAGCTGCTACTGCAAATTAATTATTCAATATATTATCCATTAGTAAAAGGCCTGTTGCTGTACTGGATATTATCTTTACGGCATATCCTAATGCTTTTTCGTCAAAATCAAATCGCGAATCGTGATGGCCAGCGGCAAGGTCAGCTCCAATCATTATATAAGCAGCTTGTCCCCCGTTTTTTTGCACTCGTTCCATGAAATAAGAAAAATCTTCACTAGCACCAAAATCACAATTATCAACAATGGTATCAAATATATTTAAGGCGTGTGCTTCTTTTTGTATATATTGGGCTAATTCAGGTGTATTGTTGGCTCCTGCCGCTCCGCCTACTTTTTCTATTTGCACTTCAACATCATACATTTGTGCGGCAGCTTTAACTATTCTTAATGCTTCATTTTCCATATATTCGTTTATGTTACTGGTGCCACCACGTGTTTCCAATTTTATCAAGGCTTTGTCACCAATAACATTTCTGCCGCTGCCTGCTTCTATAGTACCCACGTTGATTCGTGAAACTCCTTCCGAATGGCGAGAAATAGCGTGTAAATTGAGAACTGCACAACATGCTGCTAGTAATGCATTTTTGCCTTTCTCGGGAGCTGCACCAGCATGTGCAGGAATACCTTTATAGCTTACATCGTATTTACTGGTAGCTAAAAACCCTTTTACATTACAGGCAATACTGCCAGTTTTTTTCATTTTGAAACCGAAGTGTGCGCCTAACATATAATCCACATCGTCAACATCACCATTTTCTACCATGGCTCTGGCACCGCGTACACCTTCTTCCGCAGGCTGAAAAATTAATTTTATTGTACCTTTCAGGTCATTTTTTAGTTCTGCTAATATTTCAGCTACAGCCAATCCGACTGTAGTATGCCCATCATGTCCGCAAGCATGCATAGCATTTTCATTTACAGAAGCAAAACCTTCTCTATAGGGTCGATGATCAACAGATTTAATTTCTGAAACATCATTTGAATCCATATCAAAACGTATTGCTACTATAGGACCATTAGATGAAAACTGCATTGTTGCAACAATACCGGTAAGCCCGCCGGTCATTTTTTTTACCCAATTTGCATCAGCACCCTGCTGAAGGGCTCTTTTTTGTGCTGTTTTTAATATAGATACAGCAGGAACTCCCATCATGGAAGAAGGCTTTATGGCATCTGTGCCAGTTTGTACAATATAACCTAATTCGGTTAATTCCTTTGCGACTAAAGATGCAGTACGAAATTCTGTCCAACCTGGTTCAGGATATTTATGTAGATCACGGCGTCTTTTTATTAAATCTTTTTGCATTTTATCAACTATATCGGCAATTTTTTTGTTTAACTGCATAAAATTTTTCTCCTTGTATTAAATGGTTAAAAAATATATAGTGTAATAATTTTAAGAATATTGTATCATGCATATAATCTTCAAGCAATAAAATAACATTTGCTTATATCATAAAGGTTCATTTTTCTTGTTTGTTGCTTTCTATATATAAAGTACGGATGAATTTTTTGCTGTTTATGTGCATATGGGAAATTTTTGGTTTTTCACCATGTTCTAGTCTTCGCATGAGTCCATAAATTTCACCTAAATCAAAATAGCGGGATGCATAATCGTCAAATTTGGGATTGGTACAATCTACAATACCGATAGATGCTATATTCACTGCTGCTTGGAAAATAGTACGCCGCAGCCTTTGCTCCATAGTTTTTATATCTTTCGTAGGATTTTTACTGTTATTTTCCTGTGCTAATTCGGTAAAAAGTATATTTAAAGAAGGAAATTTATCTATTCTACTGCCAATATTTTTTTCTAACCAGTTAAGTGCCAATAAAAAATCTTGTCCGCCGCATTCACCATCTATGCCAAGATCACGTAATATTATTTGGCCATTGGTAGTTATTGTATTTTTGGCAGGATATATAGAGTTATCGCTATGATGGTCAAATTTTAAAATTACATGAAGATCATTTTCAATATTATTTACGAAATTTTTTAAACAGGTATGCTCACTAACGGTGCGTATGACGCCTATAACTTCATTACGGTTGAGCGGCTTTGTTATATAATAATCTATACCAGAATTGTAAGCATTGCCGATCATATCTTTATTCTCAACTTGTGACAGCATAATTATTTTACCAGGAAAGTTTTTTTTCAGTGCCTTGGTAGTTTGTATCCCATCTCTGTCCGGCATCAGCATATCAATAATCAAAATATCTATTTTCTTCAATTTTAGAAAATCACTATCAATACCTATGGCACTGCCAACTGATTCTACTACTTCACCCAAAGCATAATCTTCAATAATATCCTGTAGCATAAAACGAGTTGCCTTATCATCATCTATTAGCATGAACCGCATAATAAATCATCCTTTTTTAGTTTATTTATGGGAATATATATAGCGCATTTAACGGTATTTATACCATTTGAACTGATAGTGGCTGTCCCCCCTAATCTTTCGGCATGGCTTTTTACATAAGATAAACCTACGCCGGCAGATGCCGCCCCATTAATATCAAATTTTGTTGTATAGCCAGCTTGAAAAACCAGATCTAATTTTTCTGTAGTAATAAAACTTCCTGTGTTAATAACACATATATATAGCATATCATTTTTATTCATTAATAATAATTTTATTGTTCCTTTTTTATTTATAGCTTCTACGGCATTGGAAATTAAGTTATTTACCAAAGATAATATTGTGTATACATGAAATGAAGGCATAGATGGCGATGTTTTTAAAGAAAAATCAATGGTTTTGCCTAAAGCTTTGGCGTAGCGTTGGTGGATATCAATGGCAAATTGTCCTATACTTTCTGCTGACATGTAATTATCTAATTTATTACTGCGATTGTCCATAAGGGTAACAAAACCAGCATATATTCGCTGGTTATCCTTTTTCATTTCATGCATAGCTCCGGCTATGGACAAAACTTTTTGTGCCATAGCTTTTTCTCTGCTGTTTGTAGCATCACGGTGTAGTTGTTCATAAACTTTGTAACAATCACGTGTTATTGTTTCAGCATTTTCCTGTGATTTATTGAGTTGTATGACTTCATTGTAAATATCAGTTATCAATAAGAGTATTCTTTCCCGTTCTTTATGTTCCTGATGCATTTTACTTTCCATAACATATATTTGCGCTAAAAAGAAAAAACTCAATATAAATAAACATCGCAGGATGGCTATTAACATTATTTTTAGCAGTATTTTAAATGTAATAATAAATATAGAGTGATGGAATAAAAAACAAACTACTGTTAATTCAGTAATACTAGCCGATATTTCAGCAAAAATTGAACAAATGACTATTTGCAAAGATTTATTATACAGACATTTTTTATCAAATCTAACAAAAATGAAACATCCAGCATAAACAAAATAATAAAAAAAAGTGGCAGCATGGGTTAAAAATGCATTTTTTATTTCTATACCGAAGCAAAAATTATCTAATAATGCTCTAAATATTACGACCGATATGCCGGTACAAACTCCTATTACAGTTAAGGAAATTTTATGGATTAGCAAGATAAACAGCAGGAAAACAGGTGAGCCTAAGCTCACCTGGAATGCAGCAAAGCAGCCGCCGAATGGATGAAGTTTTAATTCTCCTGCTAAAGGAACTAGGAAAAGCATAAGAATAAAAAGCATTAGATTGCGTTTTTGCTTTATAAACATTAATAATCTCCCCAGATTAATTTTTTTATAGAGAATATATAAGGCATATAAATTAATATGAAAAATGCATTATATTTATTCTAACATAATTAATATTTAATTTTAAAGTGATTTTATTATAAATACACTGATAAAAAATAAATATATAAATTGTCTAAATAAACTGTAGATTTATGTCGTATTTTATAGTTGTGGGAATATATATAAATGTAGCAGTATACCAATAAAAGTAAAGGAGATTTATAATGGCTAAAAAAAGGTGTTTAACAACTGTTTTAATCCGCGGACTCATGTGTATTGTTGTCGGTATAATATTATGGTTCTTTCCTGTTCCTTTAGGTATAAGACCAGAAGCATGGCATTTATTGGCAATATTTGTCGCTACTATTGCTGGTTTTATTCTCCAGCCACTGCCGATTGGTGCTGTTGCTATAATTGCTTGTACAGCATCGGTAATACTACACGTGCTGAAGCCAGGGCAGGCTCTGGCTGGATTCAGCAATACAACGATATGGCTTATTGTATCAGCATTTATGTTTGCTGAAGGTTTTATAAAAACAGGTTTGGGACGACGTATAGCATATTTGTTATTAAAAAAATTTGGCAGTAGTACACTTCGCGTGGCTTATGTTATGAGTGCAGCAGATTTCATAATTGCACCATTTACGCCATCAAATACAGCCCGTGGCGGTGGTATTATATTTCCCATTGTGCGTAGTATATGCTCGACTATCGGAGCTGAGCCAGGACAAAAAGAAAACCAGCGCACTGGAGCATTTTTAATCTACAGCTCGTATTGTGCTGTTATCACTTCAGCTTGTATTTTCCTTACAGGTGCTTCTAATAATGCTTTGGCAGTATCATTGGCAAAAAGTTTATTTAATATTACCATAACATGGTCGGATTGGTTTATTGCCTGCATATTTCCAGGACTTTTTTTAGCATTATTTACGCCGTGGCTTTTATATAAAATTATAAATCCTGAATTAAAAGACACCCCGAAAACAAAGTCATTGGCGGCAGAACATCTAAAAAAAATGGGCAAAATGTCATTATCTGAAAAAATGCTATGTATAATTTTTTTTGCTGCATTATTGCTTTGGGCCACAGCATCATTGCATGGTATAAATTCAGCTTTTGTTGCTTTATTGGGACTTAGTGCGATGCTGGCAGTGCATATTTTGGAATGGGATGATGTGCTGCAACAAAAAAATGCTTGGGATGCATTGATCTGGATGGGAGTACTTGTGAATATGGCAGCTTATCTAGCTAAATTTGGTCTGATGAAATATCTGGCTCGGACTATTGGGATAAGCCTTGCAGGCACATCATGGATGCTAATGCTTATCATATTGGCAATAGTTTATGTTTATCTGCATTATGGTTTAGCCAGTAATAGCGCACATATTATGGCATTATTCGCAGCTTTTTCCACAATATTGATTGCTGCTGGAGCCCCTGCCTTGGGAGTATTAATAGTTTTTAGTGTTTTAGCAAACAGTTGTTCATTTCTTACACACTATGGCTGTGGAGTAACGCCAATATTTTTTAATGCTAACTTTATGAGTCAGGGTAAATGGTGGAAAATAGGTTTTCTTATGTCTACACTGCATATAATTGTTTGGCTACTTATTGGATTACCATGGATGAAATTTGTAGGATTTTTTTAATAAAAAAATTAAAATGCATTGCTATTGATCAAGTTATATTATACAATGTTAATGAATTTTGTATTTTGTATACAAAAAGTATTTGAAACTAGATTTGAGGTACAAATTTTTACAAAACATTTCCTATTATAAAGACTCATTTAAAATAATTTAAGAAAGGTGAACTAAAAATGAGAAAAGAACGTGACTTTATAGGAGAATTAGAAGTACCTGATGATGTATATTACGGTGTACAGACCTTACGGGCCAAAGAGAACTTTCATATAACAGGTCAAACTATTGATCCTGAGTTTGTGCAGGCAATTGCAGAGGTAAAAAAAGCGGCGGCCATGGCTAATTTAGAGACTGGACGGATGGATAAAAAAATTGGTAAGGCCTTGATTCAGGCGGCTGATGAAATAATAGCGGGTAAAATGCTTGATCAATTTCCTGTAGATCCTATTCAAGGTGGAGCGGGGACTTCTATTAATATGAATATGAACGAAGTCCTTTCCAATCGTGCTTTGGAAATTATTGGCGAAAAAAAGGGTCGGTATGATATTATTTCTCCTAATAATCATGCTAATATGGCCCAATCGACTAATGATACTCTGCCCACAGGGATTAAAGTATGTATAAGCCATAAGAGTAAAAAACTTATAGCAGCTCTCACTCGATTAGCTGTTGAATTGGATAAAAAAGCTGAAGATTACAAGAACATTCTGAAAATGGGACGAACTCATTTGCAGGACGCGGTACCAATTACCTTGGGACAGGAAATGGGATCTTATGCTTCGTCAGTGCGTCGTGGTATAAATCGTATTAAAAGTGCTGTTTCATCTATTCATACGATAAATTTAGGTGCTACAGCAGTAGGGACGGGACTTAATGCAGAGCCGGCATATATAAAGGATGTTGCTATAACTCTTTCAAAAGTTACCGGTGAAACATTTATTACGGCAGATAATCTTATTGACACAACTAATAATACGGATGGTTTTGCCGATGTATCATCTGCTTTAAAAGTGACGGCGCTGGTGTTGATAAAAATGGCTAATGATTTTCGCCTAATGGCTTCTGGACCCCGCTGTGGACTTAATGAATTAAAACTTCCTGCTCGTCAGCCGGGGTCTTCCATAATGCCAGGGAAGGTTAATCCCGTAATAGCAGAGGTTCTTGATCAAACTTGTTATCAGGTGATTGCCAATGATATGGCGGTAAGTCTTGGTGTTGAAAATGGTCAGTTTGAATTAAATGTAATGGAACCGATAATGGCCTTCAACATATTTAATTCAATGAATTATTTAACAAATGCAGTTAATACTTTTATTGATAAACTTCTTATTGATTTGCAGCCTAACGAAAAACAATGTCATAGTTGGCTTGATAATAGTGTAGGCATAATAACAGCATTGCTGCCGCATATTGGCTATGAAAACTCCGCAATATTGGCTAAAGAAGCTTATACAACAGGTAAACCTATTCGTGAAATAGTTTTGCGCAAGGGATTGTTGCCCAAGAAAAAATTGGAACATATTCTTTCACCGGAACAAATGACTCATCCGGGAATAGCTGAATAACCATTTATAATTTTAATAAATTGTTGCCTGAACAACAGAGAAATAAGTCTGGGAAATTAATATCCAGACTTATTTTTTATACTATTTTCAGCTAGATTAATGTTAATTATTTCAAAAAAATTTTCCTGTATTTTTTCTGCTGTATTGGATACCCATATACATATATGTTTTTTATAAGCTGCTAAATTACCATCATTGCGCATTAAAAGTATTTCTGCTTTATTATTATCAATAGTATATTGTTTGCTGCTGCATATCCGTATGATTCCAGTAATATCATGAAATTCAATGCAGTTGGTCAAGGGTAAAACCGATTCCCATAATATTTTTTGTGTATTGCATATGATAAAATTTCCCGTTTTTTGCATTACCGCTGCAAATTTTCTGTTGGCACTTATCAGGCACTCACCAGGTAATAATTTTTCACCACGAAATAGCATGTTTCCCCGGCATTCGCAGCCATCAATAAATTTTCCATTTAGAATTATACTCATATGTTTTGTTTATTCCTTTTCAGAAATTTTGTTATATAAATTAAGAGAGCAAATGTTTGTCTGTAATATACAAACAGCTCATTATTTTTTATAACTATTATAAGACACACTAAGGTTTTTTAACGCAATAATATTTTTTAATTAAGTATGTAATAATAAATAGAAAATTATTACATATATTGTTATAATATATGTATATTCATTTATTTAGTAGAAAATTATTATATATTGAGAAATATAATCTATCTACAAATATTAATGAGTAAGAAAATTTAGCGTTAATATTTTGGTAATATATGCTTATTCAGTATATTAAGTAATATCCCTTGAATTAACGGAAATGCCTGTTAAAATATGTATTTTTAATAAAAATATAAAACAGGCTTTGTTAAAACAAAGTCTGTTTTATGTTTTTATAACAGTGAGTATATGTGTAAAATAGTTATAGAAAATATATTTTACAATATAATATTATAACTCATGTATGGAAAAATTAAGTGTCGTTCCTGTTACTTTGAAACTTGCACTTTGCTTATTTTTTTTATAAAAAAACTTATGGGTATTACTTGTTTTAGTTTTTCCCAGTATCGCATGAACTTGGATCCAAATTGGGGCTCCTTCTGGTATGGGATGAGATAATTCTGCTAGATCACAGGTTCTTGACTGACCTACAGGATATTTTCCACTGGACCAGTCGGCATTTAGTTCATTACCATCTTCATCAGCATATTTTACCTTGAATTCCATAACGAATGCGGCGCTGTTGACACATGATATTTTTTCTACTTCAATAGCCATCGTCTGACCTCCTAAGATAAATATACTTATTTTACTTTAAATGTACAGCCGCATACGCTCATTTTGCCATCTATAACGGTAGTCCACTGGCCATTCCAGGTTCCGCCATATGAAGCACATACTATGGGACATTTTTCAGCGGCATCTTCCTGATTGAAGATAGGGCCTGCTAAGACATCCATAGTATATGATTCTGCTCCTTGGGATGGAACATCAAAAACGCAGCCGCATACACTCATTTCACAAGTTATTACAGTATTCCATTCTCCATTCCATCTCCCAAGATGTGCAGCACAAGCAATAGGACATTTCTTTTTTGCTTCTTCCTGATTAAAAATAGGACCCACGGGGATATCAACAGTAAATTCAGCCATAATAAAACCTCCTAAATATATAATAATATCAAAACATTCTATCTATAATGTATTATAAGTTTGTTAGTTTTTACTATGGTGAATTAAATTGGTTTATTTATAAAATAAATAGAAAAAGATAAAATTAATGTATCTATAGGATAATTATATCATGATATGGGGGTAATTTTAGCATGAAAATAAATAATAGAAATCTTACCAAGCGTGAAGCAGAAATTCTTACTTGTATTTGTAATGGTTATACTAATATTGAAATAAGTCGTGCCTTGAAATTATCGCTGAATACAGTTAAAGTACATGTTAAACACATTTATAAGAAACTCGATGTAACTAATCGTACCGAGGCGGCTATGTCAGTGCAAGGTAATGCAGTGCAGGATAAAAATAGTGTTCCTTTATTAATTATTGATAATTTTTCTAAAAATATACACGATTCTGTTTCTATAAAAATGAAACATATGGTTTTGCAGCTGCAGGATAAATTATTAAAGTTTCTTATTCAAAAAGACTTATTTTATGTATGTACTAATTCGTCACCTTACGAGCTTAATGAAAACCAGGAAAATTACCGTGTCTACGGTCAGACTGAGAAAATAGGCAATAAAATGTTATTATCGGTATATTTGGAGACTTATCCCAGACATTATTACCTGTGGAATGAAAATTTTATTATAGACAGCAGTAATTCTCTTATTGAGTTGTCAGCACAACAGATAGCAGCGTCACTAACATATCATTTATTAGAAAAAGAGGCAATCCATCAGGTTATAGCAAGACTGCCGGAAAAGTCGACATTTCAGAAACTTATATTGTCAATTCATTTACTGAATGAGTCAACAAATACTTCTATTAATGCCGCAAAGAAATTCTTGGATGAAATTTTGGCAATATGTCCTGAACATATTGTTGGGCTATATAGCCGCTGTATTGCCAGTTATCTTGCAATAATAACCAATTGTAGTAAAAATCCAGAGCAGGATAGTATACTATTGGCTCAATATTGTAAAAAACTCACGCAGATCACAAGGAATAATGCAAAGTCATATTATGTGCGGGGATTATACTGTTTATTGCAAAAAAATCGTATCAGGGCAATACATTTATTTCAAAAAGCTGTGTCTATAGATCCTTCATTTCAGGAATGCTATCTAATGTTGGCACAGATTTATGCTTTAAATAATGATAAAACTGATGCTGAGTATATGTTAAACAGAGCATTTAGTCTATGTGCTGATTATCAATATAAGGGAAATAACCTTATTGCTGTGGGAATAATATATTTCTGTCTAAAAAAATATGATAAGGCAATACATTTTTTGGAAGAAAATTTTTGTGTACAGGAAAATCATATTTTTGAAAGCTTATTATATATTTGCTGCTTGTATATGTCAGGGAACATAAATGCAGCTATGAAATTTGCCGATAAAGTAAATGTTGACGATGAATATATAAATACGATATTGCAGTTTACTAATGAAGATCTGGCGCTTTATATAAAAAAAATGCTGCAGAAGCTGCATATTGTCACTTCTGAATTTGTTTAACTTTTTTAATATAAATTACAAACTAATTATTGTTAAGGAGTGTTTTTTATGGGTGATTTAATAATTAATGATTTTCTTACAGGCGATATCATTCTTTTTAAAGTAGATTTTAATTCTCCTAATACAGAGTGGATTTCCAAAGCTATTGCTCTTTTAACAAAATCCGATGTCAGCCATGCTGCATTATATATGGGGAAAATATCATCCCAGAAAATTGCGTGTCTTTCTGATGAAGGGCTTAAAGGTTTGTCAGTTCACGAAATTACTCCTGCCTATGGTAGTTATTTTCGGGAAAATAAGAATCCACGACCTGTTTATATTCGTCGCATGCTTATCCCTGTTGAAAAAAATCCTGTAATGAAGGCAGCATATAATTATATTGAGCAGGATGAACCTTATGATATACCAGGTCTTGTGATGGTAGGATTGATACTATTGTATAGGGATTGTCCTGTTCATTTACTGCCGGTTTCATTGATTAGTAAAATATTCGCGATGGGTGCGACTATTTTGGATAATTTTATCCAGCAATACCTTCATCCCGGTAAAAAACCTATGATATGTTCTCAGTATGTATTTCAATGTTATCAGGATGCTGGTGGGGCATATCCTTTGCAGGTAGCTGTATCCGATAATAGTAGGTCTGGTTTAATAGATATTGTCTGTGATAATTTTTTACAGCAGGATAAGTTCTCTGCAAAATTACAGAGAATGTACTATGATGAAGAATCCATAATTCAATTAGTTAAAATTCTTCATAAAAATAATTTTGTTCAATTGAATCGGGAAAAAGTAAATAATATGCTCAATACAGACTCAGTATTGGTGCAAAATATAATTAATTTTGTGGACAGATTTTATTGTATCCTTTCAAATAATAATAGCACAGATATATCACTCAAGGAAAAATTGCAAAAATTGCAAATTAATAAAGCTTTATTTGTTACGCCAGCGGATATAAAAAATTGTACCAACTTGGTAACTACAGGATCTTCCTGTATATATAGAAGTGAGGAAAATTTTCAATAATGAGTTTAGTATAACACTTTAGAGTTATTTTTTTTATTTTCAATAGAGCATATACTTATATACAATAGTAAAATTATTTTTATGTTATTTCAATGAATAATTGTATTTTATTTTTGTGAGGAGTATTTGATATGCTGTATTATAAAATAAAGGAAGCACGCATAAAACATGGTCTTACACAGCAGCATCTATCACGATTGTCGGGAGTCAGTGTCAGTATGATATGTGCAATAGAAAACAACTATCGCAATCCTACAGTATTAGTTTTACATGAGCTGGCAAAAGCAATGCATCTTCAGATTTCTGAATTATATGAAGAGTGTTCTGTCCCTTTTTATTGATCAAATGGCTATTTTAGGATAAACTATTAGTTATAATAATATTTTAGGATGGCTAGGGGATAAAAAAAGATGAAAATTTTGGTTACAGGATATTCAGGACAGCTGGGATTTGATGTATGCCGGGAACTTGATCGGCGTAAAATAAGTTATTATGGGGCAGTACGCCGTGATTTTGACTTGACTGATGCTGATGCTGTAAGTCAATTTATAATAAATTATAAACCTGATGCGGTTATTCATTGTGCGGCATATACTGCTGTTGACAAGGCCGAAGATGAGGTTGGGCTGTGCCGGAAAATAAATGTAGATGCTGTAAGAGCAATAGCAATGACTTGTTGCAGTATAGGAGCTAAACTGGTATATATAAGTACTGACTATGTGTTTCCTGGTGATGGAGAAGAATTTTATGAGATAAATGATGCTAAAAAACCGTTGAATGTGTATGGACAATCTAAACTTGACGGGGAAAGAATAGTCGAAACTTTATTAGAAAAATATTTTATTGTTCGTATATCATGGGTTTTTGGGATAAATGGGCATAATTTTATAAGATCAATGCTGAATCTGTCTAAAACGCATAATAATTTGACAATAGTAGATGACCAAATTGGTTCACCTACTTATACAGCAGATTTGGCACCACTTTTATGCAGTATGGTGCAAAGTGATAAATATGGGATTTATCATGCGACTAATGAAGGAATATGCTCGTGGGCGGAATTTGCGGAGAACATATTTATGTCAGCTGGATTAAAAGTACGGGTAACAGGACAGCCAAGCAGTGCTTATCCCACAAGGGCAAAGCGTCCACTGAATTCACGAATGAGTAAAAAGTCATTAGATAAGGCTGGATTTAAACACCTGCCAGATTGGCATGATGCTTTACGGCGTTATATATATGAATTGCAGGCCGTCGGTGCTTTACCAGAAAAACAATAAGTTTATTTTATAATAAAAACAGTATTATTCACTATAAATATGCCATAGTAGTGTAATAATACTGTTTTTTTAGTTATATAGATGGATTTATAATGAAGTTTTTATTATATAAAATCTGTATTATAAACTTATTGATAAAACTTCGTACATACATCGCGGATAATACGCGCTGTTAATCCCCAGATAATACCTTCATATGTTTTGTAAACATAAATATGATGTCTAAGATTTCCCCACGGTTTTTCGTATTGTGATGGTAATCCCAATTCTTTTGTAGGCAGTAATTCGACGAGTTGGTTTTTATTATTAAAATAGGATGGATGATTTTTTACTAAGACACTGTATTCAGACGGTGGATTATTTTTAAAATAGGATATAGGAAGTGTAAAAGCCCGTTCTACTTCATCGTTGTTTATTTTTAAATCTTTGAGCATGTAGTCAGCTGTACCAATAAAAATGTTAATAATTTTTCCTATGGGAAGAATTAAAGTATCAGCTTGTCCTATTATAGAAATTTTATCAGAGCAGACGCCTAATTCTTCGCTCGTTTCCCGCAGGGCAGTATGCTGCAGTGAGGTATCTTGTCTTGGATCGTATTTGCCACCGGGAAAACATATTTCGCCACCTTGGGAAATATGAGGGCTTCTTTTCTGTAGTAGCAGATGATATTCATTATTTATTGGTAATAATAAAACAAGGACAGCGGCATTCATATATTCATCTTTTCCCTGGATTCCTGGAAATGGTGGCAGATGTTTTTTGAAATTATTTAATGTATTATCCTGCATATTATCTTCCTTTTGTTCTTAACAATCATATTATTTTCCATGCGGCCTGAAAAATTTTTATTTTGCTGCAATTAGCAACATATAATATATGAATTGTTATGGTATGTCATGAACATTATTTAGTTAGTTAGTCATTAATTATAAGCGCAATAAATACCAGATTACTGCTGCTTATATTTTCGATGCCGTGTGATTCGCCATTAGGACAAAAAGTTGTGTCACCTGTTTTTACAGTTATTTCATTGCCATTGTTATTATAGATACCACTCCCCTTTATTACGTGGTAAGTTTCAGTATTACCCTGGTGTTTGTGATAACCAAGGGAGCAGCCTGGTTCTAAGGTTACTTTGGCAAACATTTGGCATTTATCTTTCATTTCTGTGGGAGTAATCAGATGTTCAATAAGTACATGTCCCTTGCCGCCGGCTTTTTTTTCAGTACGAATAATTTCTTGTTTTTTCATTAACATATTATTACGCCTCTTTTGCTAAGTTTTGTTATTTTGTGATAATATAATAACTATATTATTTTATTTCGTTGTTGATTTAAAATATCCTTGTAGGGGAGTATTATAAATGATCTACTTGCTAAAATTTGGAGCTAGTTTCGTCCTGCCACCAGGAATATTCATAGTAGTGTTTTTTCTATTGGCAGTATATTGCTGGAACCATGTAAAAAAAAATATTGCCGTAATTATTTTTGCGATTACCTTTGTATTGTATTTAGCATCGACGGGCTGGATAGCAGAAAAGTTAGTGAGTAATTTGGAAAATGTATATAATCCACCAGTATATCCAACAGGTGATGCGATAATAATGCTCGGGGGTGGGGCTACTTTAGATACACCAGATGTAAGCGGCACCGGACAGCTGTGTAGCGTTCCGGCGAATCGACTGCTGACAGCAGTAAGGCTGCAGGAGCGGCTGGGAGTTCCTATTTTAGTATCAGGTGGGCAGGCCTATGAAGATAGTGGTAAAGAAGCAGTTATAGCCAGGCGGATTTTAATGGATCTGGGAGTGCCAAAACAAAAAATACTAGTTGAAGATAAGAGTCTTAACACAAAACAAAATGCAGTGTTTTCAGCAAAGATATTAGCAGCACATGATTTAGTTGAGCCGCTTTTAGTCACATCGGCATTTCATATGCGACGGGCTGTGTTGAATTTTAAGCAGGAAGGGATACATGTTACTCCTTATCCGACTGATTATATAGAAAATAAAAAACGTGTTTTTCATTATACAAAACTGGCTCCGTCGGCAAATGCACTGGCTGATACAGAAATGGCTCTTCAGGAAAATTTGCGTTTTTGGGTGACAAAATATCTTAAATATTGATTAAATGGGAGCCGCACACTCGTGACATTAGTCAGAGTTAGGCGACCAAACTAGTCAGTATGTATAGAAATATGCGTATAGAGATTGGCAAAGACCAATCCAATACTGCCTGAAATGCTGGAAACTCCTAAAGACAGCATAGCCACAACGCTAAGATGAAACAAGCTCAAACGTGACGGCGACGAAAGTAAAAAAAATATGCTGTATGGTGCAAGGTTAAACCCTAAACACTAAGAAAATGGACAATCAGCAGGAAAGCTCCGAACAGGAGAATCCCCAACGACTATTCCTCTTGAGGGAAGTACAGCCAAGCGGCTGGAAGTGGGCAGACCTTAACGGATAATGCCGAAGGACAAGATATAGTCTGTGCTTTATGGAAACATAAAGGAGTTCATAAGAGAACCGCATAGGAAGCAGCGAGCCCGTGTGAACGACACCTCCCCCATACGACTAAAAAAGAACTTACGACTCTTATATATGTTACTGCAAAGAACTTGCTTTTCTAAAGCCTGCATGTTAAGTTTAAAATAATCAGGCAATAATCTTGTAAAGATAAAAAGAAAAGTGAGCAATCATGGAAAAAACCTTCAAATTTAGGATATACCCCAACAAAACACAAGAACTACTGCTGCAAAAAACATTTGGCTGCGTAAGATATGTTTTTAATCACTATCTCGACATGCGAATCAAAGCATACAATAATGATAAAACCACACTTACCTATACCAAATGTTCCAGTAATTTAACGCAGTTGAAAAAAGAAAACACCTGGTTAAAAGAACCAGATAAATGTTCCTTACAAAACGCGTTAAAAGACCTCGATACAGCTTACCAGAACTTTTTTAAACATAAAAAAGTTGGCTTTCCTAAATTCAAGACCAAAAAAAACAGGCATAAATCCTACAAAACAAACTTTACCAATAGCAACATTGAATTTCTGGGAACAAAAATAAAACTTCCCAAACTAGGTAAAGTAAAAATAAGAGATAAACAAGTACCGCAGGGCAGAATCTTAAACGCAGTAATATCACAAACCCCTGATGGTAAATACTTTGTATCCCTATGCTGTACAGAAATAGAAAAACCTGTTTTTAATCGTACTGACAACTATGTCGGTATCGACCTTGGCCTAAAAGAATTTGCAATCACCTCTGATGGCGATAAACATCCCCATCATAAATACCTGAAACAGTCACTACGAAAACTTGCCAAACTGCAAAAAAGCTTGTCCCGAAAAACAAAGGACAGCTCAAACAGAAATAAAGCAAGAATCAAAGTGGCAAGGCTGCAGGCACGTATTGCAAATCAGCGAAAAGATATGCTGCATAAACTATCTCATAAACTTATAGAAAACTACGATGTTATCTGCTTAGAAGACTTACAAATAAATAACATGCTGAAAAACCACAAACTTGCCCGAAGTATTATAGATGCCAGCTGGTCAGAATTTATCCGCCAGATAAAATATAAAGCTCAGTGGTATAGCAAAGAAATAGTACAAATAGACAAATTCTATCCATCAAGCCAGCTGTGCCATAATTGTGGTTACCAGAACAAAGAAATAAAAGATCTTACTATAAGAAAATGGGAATGTCCTAACTGTAAAGCCCAGCATGACAGAGATATAAATGCCGCCATAAACATTCGCAATGAAGGACTAAGAATATTAAACATAACAGCGTAATAACATATATAAGAACCGTAGGAACTACGGGGATAGCCTGTGGAGATAATATAAGACGTGCTTTTGGCGCAACTATCCGTGAAGCAGGAACCCCGCGACTTTAGTCGTGGGAGGTTCAGATTGTTGTGTTTTTTTATTGGTCGATGCAAGAAAAAATATAAAAAAGTTTTGCAATATATTTTTTTTTATGCTATTATATCCAGATGGTAAATATTTATTTACCATCTGGATATAATTTTAACTAAGAATTGGTGAATTTTTATGACGAAAGATCTTACTACAGGTGGTCCGGCTGGTCTGATATTTTCATTTTCTGTACCTTTGATAATAGGGAATATTTTTCAACAGATGTATTTATTGGTAGATACACTTATAGTTGGCCGCTTTTTAGGTGTAAGTGCATTAGCGGCAGTGGGCTGCAGTGGTTGTCTGATGTTTTTAATGATTGGATTTGTTTTAGGGTTTACGAATGGTGTAGCTATTTATACAGGGCAGAGGTTTGGAGCTGGAGATCTAGCAGGGGTACGCAAAAGTACAGCGGCCTGTATGCTTATTTGTGTTGTTATGGCGGTAGTTCTGACTGTTGTAGGCATCTTACTGGCAAAACCGATGCTTATCTTTATGCAGACACCAGCAGAAGTTCTGCCTATGGCGTATGCTTTTATCAGTGTGATTTATGGTGGTATTACGGTAACAATAATGTTTAATATGCTTATGAATCTTATAAGAGCGCTTGGTGATAGTCGTACACCTTTATATTTTTTAATTTTTGGTAGTGCAGCCAATATCGGATTAGAAATTATATTTATTCCTGTATGGGGATTGGGAATTGTCGGAGCCGCTGCTGCTACGGTAATATGTCAGCTAATTTCAGCTGTTTTATGTTTGCTGTATATAAAAAAGAAAATGCCCGTTCTGCATATAAAAAAATCAGATTGCTGGCCGACCGCGGCTTTTGTGTGGGCACATCTAAGAATAGGCTTGCCAATG
This sequence comes from Pectinatus sottacetonis, assembly GCF_015732155.1. NCBI lineage: Bacteria > Bacillati > Bacillota > Negativicutes > Selenomonadales > Selenomonadaceae > Pectinatus > Pectinatus sottacetonis. Next base: position 384,394 of record NZ_WIQK01000001.1, on the reverse strand, counting down.
GGCTTTCAGGCCTCTATAATAGCGTTAGGAGCTATTATTCTTCAGGTATCATTGAATAATTTGGGGGAATTTGCAGTAGCCGGTTATGCAGCCGCGCAGAAGATAGATATGATTGCTGTTATGCCGATGATGTCTTTTGGAATGGCAATGGCAGCATATACGGCACAGAATTATGGGGCAAGAAAAATTCAGCGGATAAATCAGGGCGTTAAAAAGTGTATTTTGATGTCAGGAATTTTTTCTATTTTTATAGGGGCTTTTTTAATACATTTTGGTCCAGATATGCTTAGGCAGTTTGTTGGTGATGGACAACCAAAAGTAGTTGAATACGGACAGCTCTATTTGATTATTGATGGAGTCAGTTACATAATATTGTCACTTCTTTTTATTTATCGTTTTACTCTTCAGGGATTAGGACAGAGTATTGTTCCTACTATTGCTGGGATAATGGAACTTGTAATGCGGGGAGTAGCTGCTGTGTTTTTAGTAAATATATATGGTTATATTGGGGCTTGTCTGGCTAATCCTTTGGCTTGGATTGGGTCATGTCTGCCCTTGGCAATAATGTATTATTATACGCAACGTAGTTTAAAAAGTTCATATTAATATAAGGTAAACGTTTAACTTATGCTTTTTTTGATATTAGCTGTTACAGGGAGGAAATTAATAAGTAAATAACGAATTAATAAAATATTATTAAATATAAGGATATCCTATTTTAAAGCTTTTAATTTAAAAATGAAATGTTTTCTGCTGTATTTTTATTATCGCGAGATGAAGATGTTGTAGAAGGCAAAAATTATTCTATTTTTTAGGTACAGCTGTCAAGTATATAGTTGAATTGTAAGATATAAAGTTTCTTAAAAAGCAGGGGCTTCTGCTATTACTAAAATAGTATAGGCGAGAATAGATTTAAAAAATGTGGGATATATGAGAATGGCCTGTTTAGGGTTATGATATTAGTATTATTGGACAAGAAAGTTTTTTAGCACAAAGGTATTAAAGAGTGTAAATTATCGCTGAAATAGCAAGTGACAGTTAATTACCAGAAAATTTAACGTAAGAGGAGAAATTTATATGGAATTAAAACGTGCAGGATTTAAAGCGTATGATATTCGCGGCAAATATCCAGAAGAAGTAAATGAAGAACTTGCTTATCGGGTGGGGTGTGTATTTGTTGATATTTTTAAACCTAAAAAAGTTGTTGTGGGACATGATATAAGATTGTCAGGGCCAAAATTGAGAGATGCACTTGTACGAGGATTTACTGACATGGGATGTGACGTTGTTGATATTGGTCAGTGTGGTACTGAAATGATTTATTTTGCGACATACTTTTTGCAGCTTGACGGCGGAATAATGATAACTGCTAGTCATAATCCCAAAGATTATAATGGCATGAAACTCGTTCGTGAGGGGGCTCGGCCTATTAGTTCTGATACGGGTTTAAAGGAAATAGAAGATAGGGTTATTGCAGGTAAGATAGGAACAAAAGCAGCAGTAAAAGGAATTGTAATTAAACAAGATATTATGAATGATTATGTTAATCATATTATAAAATATGTAGACATAAAAGAGCTTAAGCCGCTAAAAGTTGTTGTTAATGCTGGAAATGGTTCTGCCGGTCCTATTATTGATATGATGGAAAAAATGCTGCCTTTTGAATTTATAAAGATAAATAATGAACCGGATGGAAACTTTCCTAATGGGGTGCCTAATCCTATTTTGGTTGAAAATCGTGAAGTTACAGCTAAAGCTGTCAGAGAAAATAAAGCTGATGTAGGTGTTGCATGGGATGGGGACTTTGACCGCTGCTTTATTTTTGATGAAAAGGGCAATATGATTGAAGGATATTATATTGTTGGATTTTTAGCTAAAGCTTTTCTGGCTAAAAATCCTGGAGCAAAAATAATTTATGACCCCCGGCTTATATGGAATACTATTGAAATTGTTGAACAGGCTGGTGGGGTACCTGTATTGTGTAAGAGCGGACATGCTTTTATTAAAGAAAAAATGCGTAAAGTCAATGCTGTTTACGGCGGGGAAATGTCAGCGCATAATTATTTCCGCGAATTCACTTTTTGCGATAGTGGTATGATAACATGGCTTTTAGTTTTGGAATTAATGTGCAAAGCGGGACGTCCCTTGTCTGAGATTTTAGAAGAACGTATGCAGCGATATCCTATAAGTGGTGAAATAAACAGCACGGTAAAAGATGCTAAGGCTGTTATGGAAAAAATAGAAAAAATATATGGGCCTGCTGGTAAAGTGGATAAAACAGACGGACTTAGTGTGTCGTATGATAAATGGCGATTTAATTTACGTATATCTAATACTGAACCGGTTATTCGTCTTAATGTTGAATCGCGTGGAGATAAGACTTTACTTAAAACTAAAACAGAGGAATTGCTTAATATCATACGAGCATGATATATGGTATTTACTGTACTCAATGAATACAGCTCAATCAGCACTAAATTAATAAGCAGATAGGAATGTAATTTTATGAAAAAAAAGATAAAAAGAGCTATTATACCAGCTGCGGGATTGGGAACTAGATTTTTACCAGCTACAAAAGCTCAACCTAAAGAAATGCTGCCGATTGTTGATAAACCAGCAATACAGTTTATTGTCGAAGAAGCTATTGCTTCAGGGATAGAGGAAATTCTAGTAATAACAGGGCGGAATAAGCGTTCTATCGAAGACCATTTTGACAGATCCCTGGAATTAGAAATGCAGCTTAAGGCAAAGGGAAAATATGAAATGTTAAAGACGATTGAGGAAATATCCAATATATCACTTCATTTTATACGGCAAAAAGAAGCACGTGGTTTAGGACATGCTGTTTTGTGTGCTAAACAATTTGTTGGCGATGAACCCTTTGCGGTATTACTGGGAGATGACCTTGTAGATGCGGAAGTACCATGCTTGTCACAGCTGATAAAAGCTTATGATGATTTAGGTGGCAGTATCCTTGGCGTGCAGAAAGTACCTCATTCGCAGGTATGTAATTATGGAATAGTAGATCCGCAGCAGGTAAATGATAATATCTGGCTGGCCAAAAACTTGGTGGAAAAACCGCCAATTGACAAGGCACCATCTGATTTGGCTGTATTGGGACGGTATATTTTGGAACCAGAAATTTTTGGTATATTAGAACATACAAAACCAGGAAGTGGTAATGAAATACAATTGACAGATGCTATATGTGAATTGAGCCGCAAGCAAAAAGTTTATGCATTTAATTTTGCTGGTAGGCGTTATGATATAGGCGATAAAGAAGGTTTTTTGGAGGCAACAGTGGAATATGCTTTAAAAAGACCGGAATTGCGTGATAGATTTATGGCCTATATGGTGAAAACTATTGGGCCTTTGCTGAAATAAAAGATGTCTTATGTTTGGGAAAATATTTCCTAAATATGATAAAGTATTTATGTAGAGAGGGGTATATTGAATAATGAGTTTAAAACTGAAATCAGGATTTGAATTCGATTATGACAATCTTTTAGGCGAAGGATGCGTAACTGAGGCTGATGTGCAGGAAATGATGCCTAGGCTGCAAAAAGCACACAAGGCAATGGATGTTATGCGTAAAACTGGTATTATCCGGGGACATTTATCAAAAGATGGTACACCAGAAAAAGTTTTATTTAGCCAGCTGCCATATGTAAAAGAAGGCAATTTGAATTCACCCGAATCAATAAGTCGTTTGAAAAAATTTGGTGAATCTGTAAAAAATAGGGTTGATGCCGTCATTTCATTGGGAATTGGTGGTTCTTTTCTGGGGAATAAGGTTCTGTTTGATGTTCAGTGCGGTAGTTTTTGGAATTTAAAAACAAAAGAAGAACGCAATGGATACCCAAAAGTGTTTTTTAGTGGAAATAATATTGACCCGCGCAGTACAGGGGATTTACTTGAATATATAAATTATATGGCTGATATGGCTATGCACCATGATAAAAAAAGTCCACATACGTATAAAGTTATGCTTATATGCATATCAAAATCAGGTGGTACACTTGATACAATGTCTAACTTTATGGTCATATATGATGCTTTAAAACGTAATCCTAATATAGAAGTGGAAGTTACTGCTGTTACTGATCCTAATGAAGAAAAGCCTACACTTCTCAAGAAAATGGCTATGAAAAATAAATGGGAAACATTTGCTGTTCCTGATGGTGTAGGTGGTCGGTTTACGATTTTTTGTGAAGTAGGACTAGTTTTGGCTGCTGTTATTGGTTTTGATATAGAAGCCTTTTTAGAAGGGGCCAGGCAGATGGATATTGCCTGCCAGGATGATAATATATGGAAAAATCCGGCAATGCTTAATGCTGCTCTTAAATTTATTGCATCTGAAAAATATGGTCGTAATGAAGAAGTAATGATGCCATATGGTGATTATTTGGAATCGGTATCAATGTGGTATATTCAGCTATTAGCTGAATCGCTGGGAAAACAATTTGACAAAGAAGGCCGGGAAGTATGTTATGGTCGTACTCCTATAGTTGCTATAGGAACGCGTGATATGCATTCGCAAACTCAGCAGCATCAGGAAGGCAGCTTAAATAAAGTTGTCCAATTTATTCGTATAGATAAATGGGATAAGGATATTGTTATTCCTAATGCTTTTCCTGAAGCAAAAAAATTGTCAGATATTTCAGGGGTAACAATGGGACAGGCATTGGAAGTAGCACGCCAGTCTAATGCCGATGCGCTTATATCAAATCATCGTTTTAATGCTGTATTCAGTTTGCCGCAGTTAAATGCGTATCATTTAGGTGAACTTTTATATATGCTGGCGATGTCAGTAGCATATGAAGGTGAACTTGCTGATGTTGATGCATTTAATCAGCCTGGAGTAGAAGCGTATAAACGTATTATGGGACCTAAATTACAGCAGGTAAAATTAGCAGGTTTAAAATAATACAAAGTTAACAACGATAGGTGAATAGAGAAGTTATACAAAAGACTGCCGCAGGATCATTCTGCGGCAGTCTTTTGTATGGAAAATATAGAAATTTTTATTCAACCTGGGCATCTTTGGTTAATTTTATGCCTTCTTTAAGTATTGGAGCCAGGAAATGGCCTGTATATGATTCTTTTACTTTTACTATTTCCTCGGGAGTTCCCTTGGCAACTACGGTACCCCCTTTATCGCCGCCCTCAGGGCCAAGATCAATTATATAATCAGCAGTTTTTATTACATCAAGATTATGTTCTATGACAATAACGGTATCACCATTATTGACTAAACGTTGTAATACTTCCATCAATTTGTGAATATCAGCAGTGTGAAGGCCTGTTGTTGGTTCATCTAAAATATACAAAGTCTTTCCTGTACTGCGTTTGGCCAGCTCAGCAGCCAGCTTTATGCGTTGAGCTTCACCACCTGATAGAGTAGTGGCAGGCTGTCCCAACTGCATATAACCAAGTCCCACATCCTGTAAAGTCTTGAGCTGCCGTGCCAAGCGGGGGATATTTTGAAAAAATTCAACTGCTTCATCAATTACCATGTTTAAGACATCTGATATATTTTTTCCCTTATATTTTACTTCTAAAGTTTCTCTGTTATAACGAGCTCCCTTGCATACTTCGCAAGGAACATATATATCAGGAAGAAAATGCATTTCTATTTTTATAATGCCGTCACCGTGACAGGCTTCACAACGTCCACCTTTAACGTTAAAACTGAATCTTCCTGGTTTATAACCGCGTATTTTAGCTTCTTTTGTCTGGCTGAATACTTGGCGTATTGTGTCAAATACACTGGTGTAAGTTGCTGGATTAGAGCGAGGAGTGCGTCCAATAGGTGATTGGTCTATATTAATTATTTTATCAATGTTTTCAACGCCTTTAATAGCTTTATATTTGCCGGGTTTACCTTTACTGGTATAAAATTTTGCAGCGAGTCCCTTATATAGTATTTCATTTACTAAAGTGGATTTTCCTGAGCCTGATACTCCAGTGACAAGTGTCAGTACACCTAAAGGAAATTTTACACGCAGGTTTTTCAGGTTATTTTCAGCAGCGCCGATTACTTCAATGTATTTGCCATTGCCTTTTCTTCTGATCAGTGGTACAGGGATAAATTTTTTACGGCTTAAATATTGGCCGGTAATTGATTCAGGAATTTTTTGTATTTCTGCGGCTGTTCCTTGCGCAACAACTCTGCCCCCATTAGCACCAGCTGCCGGTCCAATGTCGATGATGTCATCAGCAGCATACATAGTATCTTCATCATGTTCTACTACTATAAGAGTATTTCCAAGATCCCGCAGATGTTTTAATGTAGCAAGCAGACGATTATTATCACGTTGATGCAACCCAATACTAGGTTCATCAAGTATGTATAATACGCCCATAAGTCCCGAGCCTATTTGTGTGGCTAGACGTATACGCTGCGCTTCACCGCCTGATAATGTTCCGGCTGCCCGGCTTAATGTAAGATAATCTAATCCAACATTTAATAGAAAACCAAGACGGGAATTTATTTCTTTTAGTATTTGTGCGGCGATCATTTTATCACGCTTACTCAATTTTAGCGAGCAGAAAAATTTGTCAGCTTCAGCAATAGTCATATTGGTCACTTCGTTAATATTCTTGCTGCCAATAGTTATAGCAAGTGCTTCTGGTTTTAAGCGGGCTCCATGGCATACGGGACATGGGGTTATGCTCATATATGCCTCATAGCTTTCCCGCATTACATCGGAATTGGTTTCTTTATAACGGCGGGCTAATAACGGCAGAACACCCTCGAAGGCTGTATGATATTCTTTTAGTTCCCCGAACATGTTTTCGTAAGAGAAGGAAAAACATTCATTACCTGATCCCTGAAGAAGTATTTTTTGTACTTTTTCTTTTACAGCTGGCCAGGTAGTATCAAGTGTATAACCATAGGATTTTAATACAGCCTCAATTTGACACATGGCATATGATGCGGGATTTTTTGATAAAGGGGCGAATAAACCGTCACTAAAGGAAAGTGTTTTATCAGGCATGACTAAATCAATATCAAATTCTTGTTTACTGCCAAGCCCATCACATTCTGGACAGGCACCGTAAGGACTATTAAAGGAAAATAACCTTGGGGCAATTTCAGGTAGGCTTATACCACAGTCAATACAGGCAAAATTTTGGCTGTACATTAAAAGTTTACCATCAATGATTTGTACGTAAACGATATCATGACCTAAATCCAAGGCTGTTTCTATAGAATCAGCTAGACGGGATTCTATACCTTCTCTTACAATAAGCCGGTCAATAATGACATCAATAGTGTGTTTTTTATTCTTTTCTAAATCAATATCATCATTTATATCCATTATTTCTCCGTCAATACGGACACGAACATAGCCTTGTTTACGGATACTTTCCAGGATTTTTTTATGCTGTCCCTTTTTTCCGCGGATTACCTGGGCCATTATGAGTAGTTTGGTTTGAGGTGGCAGGTTCATTATATTATCAAGAATTTGGTCGACAGATTGCTGGGTGATGGGCTTGCCACATATGGGACAGTGTGGTTTTCCGACACGGGCGAATAATAAGCGGAGATAGTCATATATTTCTGTGACGGTGCCAACTGTTGAACGAGGATTCCGGCTTGTAGTTTTTTGGTCAATGGATATTGCCGGGGAAAGACCTTCTATATAATCTACATCTGGTTTGTCCATTTGGCCTAGAAACTGCCGAGCATATGATGATAATGATTCTACGTAGCGCCTTTGTCCTTCGGCGTATATAGTGTCAAAAGCCAGAGAAGATTTGCCAGAACCGGATAAACCAGTTATTACTACTAGTTTATCACGTGGAATAGTTACATCGATATTTTTTAAATTATGGGAACGAGCCCCTTTTATTTTTATAGAATCCGGCAAAATTTTCAACTCCTAAGATTTTTTATATCATAGGAATAGTATATAGTAAAAAAAAAAAAATATCTATAGTTTATTTATATAAACTATAGATATTAAATTTAATTTTGTTTACTGAACTTTTATTGGAGCTTTTTTCAACTTGACTTTATATATTTTTATTTTTGCGTCTAAATTATTTAAGTAATCCAGCCATTGTCGCTGTTTTTTTAATACATAGTGCCGATGTTTTAGTAAAAGATTTAAACGAGCCCGCATAGTAGCATCGCCCTGATAGCGGAGCTTGGCGTAGGTTTGGATATCACGCAGCAGCATGCCGGTATCCTTGAGTCGTTTAATGAAAAGTATCCATTCAATGTCATTCTCTGAGTAGTCACGGCAGCCATTCTTGTTGCGGGTGACGCGAATTAATTTTTTCTTCTCATAATAACGTAAAGTAGATTCACATATGCCGGTTATTTTGGAAATTTGACTAATAAACATAAAATCACCTCAAAATTTGACATAAAATATAATTATTATTTATTTGTTTTTTAACCAACCTGTATTAAATAAATAAAATGATTTTAATTTTAGTGCAAGAAAGGTTTGTATTTAATTGGAAAAAGCAGTTTATACATAGTAATGTATTAATTATCGTTTTTTTAATTTTTTTTCGTTTTGCAATTCAAAAATTATATCGCGTAATTCAGCAGCTTTTTCAAATTCTAAAGCTCGTGATGCAGTTTGCATTTCTTTAGTCAGGGTAATTATTAATTTTTGTTTTTCTTTAGCAGTCATTTTTAATTTTCTTTTGCTGGTTTTATATTCTGTTTTGTTTTCTGCTACCATAGTCGTTTCAATGAGATTTTTAATCTTCTTCTTTATTGTAGTAGGGGTTATGCCGTGTTTTTTATTATAAGTATCCTGTATTTTGCGGCGGCGTTCAGTTTCTTCTATAGCTCTTTTCATGGAATCAGTAATACGGTCGGCGTATAAAATAACCATACCATGGGCATTGCGGGCAGCACGTCCTATAGTTTGGATGAGTGATGTTTCTGAACGCAGGAAGCCTTCTTTATCAGCATCTAATATAGCTACCAGAGATACTTCGGGCATATCCAGGCCTTCACGCAGCAGATTGATGCCGATGAGTACATCAAAGACACCTAAACGCAGGTCGCGGATTATTTCAGTACGTTCTATTGTGGCAATATCTGAATGGAGATAGCGTACTTTTATACCTAAGTCTTTTAAATAGTCAGTTAAATTTTCCGCCATTTTTTTTGTTAATGTAGTGACAAGTACACGTTCCTGCTTATCAATACGGATTTTTATCTCACTCAATAAGTCATCCATTTGGGATTTTAACGGGCGGACTTCTATACGGGGATCTAATAATCCAGTAGGACGAATTATCTGTTCAACAATCTGATTTGCCTGGCTGAGTTCATACTGAGCCGGAGTTGCTGATACATAAATTATTTGATTAATGCGTTCTATAAATTCTTCAAATCGTAAAGGTCGGTTCTGAACCTCCCACGACTAAAGTCGCGGGGTTCCTACTTCATAGATAGTTGCGCCAAAAGCACGTCTTACATTATCTCCACAGGCTATCCCCGTAGTTCCTACGGTTCTTATATATGTTATTACGCTGTTATGTTTAATATTCTTAGTCCTTCATTGCGAATGTTTATGGCGGCATTTATATCTCTGTCATGCTGGGATTTACAGTTAGGACATTCCCATTTCCTTATAGTAAGGTCTTTTATTTCTTTGTTTTGGTAACCACAATTATGGCACAGCTGGCTTGATGGATAGAATTTGTCTATTTGTACTATTTCTTTGCTATACCACTGAGCTTTATATTTTAGCTGACGGATAAATTCTGACCAGCTGGCATCTATGATGCTTCTGGCTAATTTGTGATTTTTCAGCATGTTATTTATTTGTAAGTCTTCTAAGCAGATAACATCGTAGTTTTCTATAAGTTTATGAGATAGTTTATGCAGCATATCTTTTCGCTGATTTGCAATACGTGCCTGCAGCCTGGCTACTTTGATTCTTGCTTTGTTCCTGTTTGAGCTGTCCTTTGTTTTTCGGGACAAGCTTTTTTGCAGTTTGGCAAGTTTTCGTAGTGACTGTTTCAGGTATTTGTGATGGGGATGTTTATCGCCATCGGAAGTGATTGCAAATTCTTTTAGGCCAAGGTCGATACCGACATAGTTGTCAGTACGATTAAAAACAGGTTTTTCTATTTCTGTACAGCATAGGGATACAAAGTATTTACCATCAGGGGTTTGTGATATTACTGCGTTTAAGATTCTGCCCTGTGGTATTTGTTTATCTCTTATTTTTACCTTACCCAGCTTGGGAAGTTTTATTTTTGTTCCCAGAAATTCAATGTTGCTATTGGTAAAGTTTGTCTTGTAGGATTTATGCCTGTTCTTTTTGGTCTTGAATTTAGGAAAGCCAACTTTTTTATGTTTAAAGAAGTTCTGGTAAGCTGTATCGAGGTCTTTTAACGCGTTTTGTAAGGAACATTTATCTGGTTCTTTTAACCAGGTGTTTTCTTTTTTCAACTGCGTTAAATTACTGGAACATTTGGTATAGGTAAGTGTGGTTTTATCATTATTGTATGCTTTGATTCGCATGTCGAGATAGTGATTAAAAACATATCTTACGCAGCCAAATGTTTTTTGCAGCAGTAGTTCTTGTGTTTTGTTGGGGTATATCCTAAATTTGAAGGCTTTTTCCATGATTGCTCACTTTTCTTTTTATCTTTACAAGATTATTGCCTGATTATTTTAAACTTAACATGCAGGCTTTAGAAAAGCAAGTTCTTTGCAGTAACATATATAAGAGTCGTAAGTTCTTTTTTAGTCGTATGGGGGAGGTGTCGTTCACACGGGCTTGCTACTTCCCATGCGGTTCTCTTATGAACTCCTTTATGTTTCCATAAAGCACAGACTATATCTTGTCCTTCGGCATTATCCGTTAAGGTCTGCCCACTTCCAGCCGCTTGGCTGTACTTCCCTCAAGAGGAATAGTCGTTGGGGATTCTCCTGTTCGGAGCTTTCCTGCTGATTGTCCATTTTCTTAGTGTTTAGGGTTTAACCTTGCACCATACAGCATATTTTTTTTACTTTCGTCGCCGTCACGTTTGAGCTTGTTTCATCTTAGCGTTGTGGCTATGCTGTCTTTAGGAGTTTCCAGCATTTCAGGCAGTATTGGATTGGTCTTTGCCAATCTCTATATGCATATTTCTATACATACTGACTAGTTTGGTTGCCTAACTCAGACTGAAGTCACGAGTGTGCGGCTCCCATTTAATCAAAGGCAGAAGGAAGACGAAACCCATTGTCCACAAGGGAAATTTTACGTGAGTGATCACCAGCATACATGGCACGCAGCTGGGGTAAAGTCACATGTGATTCATCAACGACAATAAGAAAATCCTCAGGAAAATAATCTAAAAGGGTATAAGGCGATTCACCTTTTTTTCGTCCCGTCAAATGGCGTGAATAATTTTCGATGCCAGAACAATAGCCCATTTCCTGCATTATTTCTAAGTCATAGTTAGTACGCTGTTTTATGCGCTGGGCTTCTAATAATTTTCCTTTATTTTCAAAAAATTTTACTTGCTCATTTAGTTCTGCTTCAATTGATTTTACAGCTCTTTTCATGTTTTCCGGTGAAGTTACATAATGGGAAGCGGGAAAAATAGTAACACTTTTTCGTTCGCCTAGGATTTTTCCTGTTAAAGGGTCAAATTCACTTATTCTGTCTATTTCATCACCAAATAATTCAATACGTACGGCACGGTCTTGATAGCCAGCAGGATAGATTTCAATAATATCACCATGTACGCGGAATTTGCCGCGGATAAAATTTATATCATTTCGTTCGTATTGTATTTGTACCAGCTTGCGCAGTATGGCATCACGTGGATATTCTTCGCCGCGGCGTGCAGAAAGGACAAGTTCATAATAATCTTCTGGTGAGCCTAAACCATAAATGCACGATACACTTGCTACAATTATTACATCGCGTCTTTCAAATAAAGAACAAGTTGCCGAATGGCGTAATTTATCAATTTCATCATTTATGGAAGAATCTTTTTCTATATATGTATCTGTCTGGGCAATGTATGCTTCCGGCTGGTAGTAATCATAATAACTGACAAAATATTCAACAGCATTGTTGGGGAAAAATTCCTTGAATTCACTAGCAAGTTGAGCTGCCAGTGTCTTATTATGGGCAATTACAAGAGTGGGTTTTTGTACTTTTTCTATCATTTTAGCAATGGTAAAAGTTTTTCCTGTGCCTGTAGCACCAAGGAGTACCTGTGCGGTTTGTCCATTTTCTACTCCGGCAGCAAGATCTTTTATAGCTGCTTTTTGGTCGCCCATAGGTTTAAATGGTGCAACAACTTTAAATGGAGTCTTTTCCACTAAATGGAGGGTATTTAATTTTGGTACAGTTGCCATTATATTATCTCCCGAATAATAAAATAAAATCATCCTATTAGAGTATAAACTCAATAATTAGAGTATAAACTAATAGGATGATTTTGTGAACTATTTCATTTTCTCTTTTAGCACATTAATTGCTGTTTCTAGCTGATTGTCGATTGTTCCATTAAGATTTAACTGTACTGGGACATCAGGTTCAATACCTATGCCATCTATAGATCGTCCGCTGGGAGTATAGTATTTAGCAATTGTTATTTTTAATGCACGGCCACTGCCTAGAGGAATAATCTGCTGCACAGAACCCTTACCATAGGATTTTGTTCCTACAAGGGTAGCTGCTTTGGTGTCCTGCAAAGCTCCAGATAATATTTCTGCGGCACTGGCACTGTTTTTATTAATCAATACGACTATAGGATACTTTGTTTGTGCTAGATCAGATTGGAAAACTTCTTTTTTGCCATTGCGGTCAACTGTTGAAACAATAATTCCTTTTGGTACTAATTGTTTAGCAATTTGTACACAACTGGTCAATAATCCACCGGGATTAGAGCGCAGGTCGATAATTAGTCCCTTCATATTTTGCTTTTGTAGATCATCATAAGCTGTAGTAAATTCATTACCGGTATTTTCAGCAAACATACCTATTCTTATATAGCCAATATTATTTTTTAACATTTGATGACTTACTGTTGCTGTTTTTATTGTGGCACGGGTTATTTTTATTTGTTTTGTTCCCTGGGCATTTTTTATAGTCAAAGTAACACTTGTTCCGACAGGTCCTCGTATATGGGATGCTATTTGTTCAAAGGAAAAATCTTTTGCTGGTGTATCATCTATGGCAATTATTTCATCACCCGGTTTTATACCAGCATTTTCTCCAGGAGTATTTTTCATGACGGCGATGACATTTACAATTTTTTTATCCTTGTCATATTGCATAACAACACCAATTCCACCGAATGAACCTTCAGTTTGTTCCATTAAGCGTTTATATAAACTTTGATTAAGATATATAGAATGAGGATCTCCTAGAGAGTTAACCATTCCGGTTATGGCCCCGTCGATAAGTTTATCATCGTCTACCTTTTTCACGTAATAGGTTTGTATTAGTCTTAAGGCACTAAAAAAGCGTACAGTATCAGATATTTTATACCGGTTGAATCCACATAGAAAATAGATACCGGTAAGAGTAATAAAAGATGATACAAGAAAGACGATAATTACTAATGCAGCTAGAAATTTTTTCTTTATTTTCATAAATTAATCACATCCAATAATTTTTTTTGAAACGGGACCAAGGAAATTTGGTAAAATAGATTACTGCTGCAAATATTACGAATTTTATATAGAGTATAAAGTGGAATAAAAAGATATTTTTATAAATAATTCAAAGGGTTTACCGGATGCCCATTTTTACGTACTTCAAAATGACAGTGAGGCCCGGTAGAATTACCAGTAGAACCGCAATAGGAAATAACCTGACCTTGTGATACATGCTGTCCCTGGCTGACGGCAAGTGACTGGTTATGACCATATAGTGTTTCCAGCCCACCACCATGGCTTATAATAACAGCATTACCATAGCCGGATATCCAACCAGCATATATAACTGTACCACTGGCTGCTGCATGTATTGGTGTGCCATAGCTGCCACCAATATCAATGCCGGTGTGAAATATCCGTCGGCCATAAAGCGGATGAACGCGCCACCCAAAGGGAGATGTAATCGGGCCTGATAAAGGCCATATAAAAGTACCATTTCCGGCAGGCGTGCTTGAAGAATCATATTGACTGTTATAATTCTGAATAAGTTGTTCTACCTGTCGTGATGCGGCTACTATTTCATCATAAGCTTGTTCAGCGGTTTTTCTATCATGTTGTACTTTATATAGCAAAGCTTGTTTTTGGTCTTCAGTAGTTTTCAATATATTGTATTTTTCTTTTGCTGATTGCACCAATTTAGCCGTTTTACTGCGGTCGCTCTCTAATTCTTTTTTCGTGGCAGTTATAGTTTGTTTTTCTTGCATGATACTGCTTATAAGATTGTAATCATAACGGATTATTCGTTTTACCAGTGATAAGCGTGTCAAAAAGTCAGAAAAACTGTTTGCTCCGACAAGTACGTCTATATAGCTTATTTGTCCATGCATATATATATCACGAATCCTTTTATCAAGAATTTCCTGGCGCTTACTGAGCTTTTTCTGAGTTCCTTGCAGCAATTGTTCATTATTGTCAATCTTTTTTTGTGTGGTATCAAGTTGGTTTTTTACATTGTTATAAGCTGCTGTTGCATTATTTACTTGTGCGGAAATATTACGCAATTGTTCCGATACAGTTAATTCCCTTGATTTTACTGCATTTATTTCATTTTTTTTGGCAGCAGCCTCATTGTTTAAATTATCTAGTTTATTTTGCAATGATTCAGCAAAAACAGAACTGCAAAAACTTGTTATAATAATTATACTTGTAAGAATATAACAAAGTCGTTTGTGAAAAAACATAAAAAAATCTCCTATACCTCAAGAAATCGTTTTATCGATATGGTACTTCCTAAAGCACCAATAATAATACCGCTGAAAATAATGAGTAGTGTAATATATGTTATAAAAGGATATATGGAAATTAATGGGAAAAAGGCCATCATATCATATATTTTATGGGTTAGGACAGAGTAGGAAATATGTAGGAGTAAGGCAGCAATGTCACCACCGATGAATCCCAGGACAACACCTTCTAATAAAAATGGCCAACGAATAAACCAATCAGTTGCACCTACATACTTCATTATAGCTATCTCTTTACGCCGGGCAAAAACTGTTAATCGTATAGTGTTAGAGATTATAAATATTGTTGCTCCGGCTAAGAAAATTATTACGGCTATACCAATGAATCGGATGAGTTTTGTCAGTTCGAATAAATGCTCAACGACATCCTGGGCATAAACAGCACTATCAATGCCCTTGAATTTAGTTACTTTCTGGGAGATAGTTTTTACCATATCAGGTGATTTAACAGTAACTTCAAATGCATTAGGCAAAGGATTGGTATTATCTAAGGCATTAAGAAGGTATTTCTGATCGCCCAATCTACTTTTGAAGCGTTTCATGGCATCTTCTTTAGATACATATTTTATGGAGTCAATACCGGGTATTCCCTTGAGCTCATCTTCTATAGTCGATTGCTGCTGTTTGGTAATATTATCCTTTAAATAAATACTTATCTGTACTTGTGATTCCAAAGTAGATGCCATACGGTCGAGATTAGCAACGACCATTATAAACATTCCTAAGATGAAAAGCGATATAGTAACAGTTCCTATTGAAGCTAAGGACATCCAATTGTTGCGTTTTAGGGATATGGCAACTTCCTTTATAAAATATTCTGATGTTCTAAATTTCATAGCCATAACCTCCTATTGAATCATCGCGGGCAATACGACCATTTTCTATGGCAATTACACGTTTCTGCATGGTGTCTACAATGCTTTTGTCATGTGTAGCCATTACGATAGTTGTTCCTGCGGCATTTATTCGCTGGAAAATATCCATAATTTCCCATGAAGTTTCTGGGTCAAGATTACCTGTTGGTTCATCAGCGATTACAATTGAAGGATTATTGACAACGGCTCTTGCTATAGCTACACGCTGCTGTTCGCCTCCCGATAATTGTGAGGGAAAGCATTTGTATTTTTCTCTTAGTCCCACAACGTCTAGGACACTATTGACACTTCGTAGAATCAGGCGCCGGGGCGATTCTATTACGCGCATGGCAAATGCTACATTTTCATAAACAGTTTTGTTAGGCAAAAGACGGTAGTCTTGAAAAATAACACCAAGACCGCGGCGTAGATAGGGAATATCACGTTGCTGCATATCATTTATAGAGTAGCCATTTACTAATAAACTTCCTGTTGTAGGAAGTATTTCCCGTAATAATAATTTGATGAAAGTGGATTTGCCTGCACCACTTGTTCCAACAATAAAAACAAATTCTCCATATTTTATTTCTATATTTACGTTGTCAAGAGCAATTGCACCGTTATCATATACTTTGGAAATATTTTCCATTTTAATAACATTTGTTTCATTGGATGATTTCATTAAAGATGTTCTCCTTAGCTATTGTGATAGACTTTCCGGTAAATTGTCTAAATAAATATTACAGGAAAATTATGGAATGAAATAGTTCAGTTACTGTTTGGTAGCACCAAGTTTTATTAGTAATATCTACCCTGCTTATATAATATAATAAAACACAAATAGTGCTCTTATTTGTATTCGTTTTACAGTTGGTATAGATATTATTAAAATATACGTGAAAAATAGAATGACTATTTAATTGTAACATATTATTATGTGTTTGTAGAAATAATTTAAAAATTTATTACTTATGGAATTAACCACTTTTTGCCTGCTGTTCACTGAGCAGCAGGCAAAAAGCGGATTATTGTTGGAAAGGGTTTATGATTTCAGTAATATGACTGAAATATCAATCGGCAAGAATCTGTGTCCCAGTTTGGGTGATAAGAATAGTCTTTTCCCATTGGGCAGATAGTGAGCCATCTTTGGTGTAAACGGTCCATCCGTCTTTTTCATCGGTATATACATCATGACCACCAATATTTATCATTGGTTCAACTGTAAGTACCATTCCTGGAACTAGCAGCATCCCGGTATTTTTTTCTCCGGCATGGTTTACAAATGGTTCTTCATGAAATTTTTTACCAACGCCATGTCCGCCTAATGCAGTGACTACAGAGTAATTGTTAGCATGGGCATATTTTTGGATCATTGCACCTATATCCCCAACAAAATGCCATGGTCTTACAGCTTCTATCCCTAATTCCATGCACTTTTTAGTAACTTCAACAAGCTTTTTAGCTTCAGGAGATACATTGCCAATCATGAACATGCGCGAGGCATCAGCAAAATATCCATCGAAAATAGTAGTTATGTCAACATTTACAATATCACCGTCTTTTAAAATAGTATCTTTAGAAGGGATACCGTGACAAACTACGTTATTTATCGAAATACATATACTTTTAGGATATCCGGCGTAATTTAAACAAGCTGGAATGCCACCGTTATCAACTATGAATTTGTGAACCATATCATTTAATGTGAGTGTGTCCATACCTTCTTTTATGTTATCAGCAACTAGGTCGAGGGCAGCATTATTTATTTGGCCGCTTTTTATGATACCGGCAATATCTTTTTCATTTTTTATTATTTCATGCGGCGGTTTTATTTGTCCTCTTCTGGGGTCAAGTTTTATTGAAGCAATTTTTTCATCAAAGTCTAGATGACAGCGTTTATATTTAAGGCCGCTGCCGCACCAGCAAAGATCATTTCTATGCAAGGTTATTCCTCCATTATTAGTAAGTTAAACTTATTATCATTATAAATTAATTTTGCAGATAACTATATATAATTCTGCTTTAAAGAAAAATAATCCTTTATTTTATTTAAAATTAAAAAAGATATAAGAATAAATAAATATTAATGGATTATAATTATTTTACAATTTATGTTGAATATTATAAAATAATTATCTGGATAAAATTTATAAAGAAACATGGTTGATATATATGAATGATTTAATAGAACAAAAATTAAAACAGCTGCCGTCTGCTCCCGGAGTATATATAATGAAGGATGCGGCAAAAAGGATAATATATGTCGGGAAAGCTGTAATATTAAAAAATAGGGTAAGACAATATTTCCAAAGTAATAAAAATCATTCGGCAAAAGTTATTGCAATGGTTAAAAAAATTGCTGATTTTGAAACAATAATTACTGGATCAGAAATCGAAGCCTTAATTTTAGAATGTAATCTTATAAAAAAGCATCATCCCCGCTATAATATAAGTCTGCGTGATGATAAAACTTATCCATACTTGAAAATAACCCTGAAAGAAGATTTTCCCCGGGTATTAATCACAAGAAGAATAAAAAAAGATGGTTCACGTTATTTTGGACCGTATACCAATGTAGGTGCTATGAAAGAAAGCCTGAAACTTCTGAGAAGATCTTTTCCCCTGCGCACTTGTAAGAATATGAATGTTGATCGACCTTGTCTTGAATATCATATAAAAAGATGTATGGCTCCATGTGTAGGGAAAATTGGTAAAAAAACTTATGGTGAAATGGTAAAATCTGTATTATTGTTTCTAGAAGGTAAAAGTGATATCTTGGAAAAAGTACTTTATCAGCGCATGGAAAAGGCAGCAGAGAATTTTCAGTTCGAGCTGGCAGCGTCTTTGCGTGACCAATTAGCAGCAATAAAAAAGACTACTGAAAAACAGAAGATAATGACTTATGGCAAAGATCAGGATGCAGTGGGGATGGCCCGTTCTATATATGGTGTATGCATGCAGGTATTTTATATAAGAGGCGGGAAAATGATCGGCCGGAATCATTTTATATTAAAAAATATTGAAAATGAAAGTGATATTGCTGTAATGACAGCGTTTTTTAAACAGTATTATAATCAAGCGTCTTCTTTACCGCAGGAAGTTTTACTGCCAATTAAAATTTATGATGGACTGCTGATGGAACAATGGTTGACAGCGGTAAAGGGTAAAAAAATTGATATAATAATACCGCAAAGAGGATTAAAAAAGGATCTGGTCAATATGGCTGCCGAAAATGCAGCAAAATTTCTGAAGGATGAAGAAGAACGTATAATGAAGGAAAATGCTCAGACTATGGGTGCCGTTAAGGAATTAGGAAAATATCTGCATTTGGCACGTTTACCAAGACGTATGGAATGTTTTGATATATCTCATATACAAGGTTCAGAAACAGTTGCATCAATGGTTGTTTTTGAAGATGGGCTGCCAGATAAATCCTCATACAGAAGATTTAAAATCAAATCTACAGAAGGAAAACCAGATGATTTTTTATCAATGAGAGAAGTAACTAAAAGGCGCTATGAAAAAGTAGATGCTGATGATATGCCTGATCTTATAATAATTGATGGAGGCAAGGGACAGCTTAGTTCTGCCTTGGAAATAATAAGAGGGGCAGGACATATGATGGTACCAGTAGTCGGACTGGCTAAACAGTTTGAATATATTTTTACTGAAGGAGAAAGTGAACCTGTTATTTTACCACGACATAGTGAGGCTTTGTATTTAGTACAGCGAATACGTGATGAGGCACATCGTTTTGCGATCACTTACCATAGAAAACTGCGCGGCAAAAGAAATATGGTTTCGATTTTAGATCACATTGATGGGATTGGTCCCAAAAGACGGCGAATATTGTGGGAGCATTTTGGCAGACTGGATAAGATAAAGGAAGCAGACGTCGCTCAATTAGCAGCGGTTAAAGGAATGACAAAATCAGCGGCACAGGCAGTTTATAATTTTTTTGCGGCACAGGAATCGTTTGTTACTAAAAATAATATAAAATAGTTTACATTGTTTTTGTGTAAGAGTTGCTTTACAATAAATGTATAATTATCAAAAGGCGGGATAATATGAAATTTATAGATTTACATGCCCATTCTACAATGTCGGACGGCACGTGTACTCCTGAAGAATTGGTAAAACTAGCAAAAAAAACAGGATTATCAGCAATAACAGTTACTGATCATGATACTATTGATGGTATACAGGAAGCAGCAACGGCAGCTGAGAAAATTGGAATTAAATTTATTACAGGTATGGAAGTATCTGTTGATTATAAAGATCGTAAATTACATGTTGTAGCCCTGGGATTTAATCCGATGAGTGATAAGTTTAAAAAATTATATAAAAAAATCCGCAGTAACAAAGAAGATAAAATAGAAAAGGTTATTGCAGCTATTCGTGAAAAAGGAATAGATATTAGTATGGAAAAAGTAAAACCTTTTGTATATGGGAAAAATATGGAAAGATATGCAATAATGCGTTATATGGCAGCAATTAAGGTTTCGGATAAAATTCAGGAAATTTGGGATAAATATTTAAATCCGGTAATAGAAGAATTGGGTCTCAATAAAAATGTCACTATAAAAGAAACTGCTGAGGGAATTCATGCGGCAGGAGGAATAATTTCTTTGGCACACTTTCATAAATTCATAGGATTAAAAGGATTAACTCGTGTTGACCAGGAATCAGCAATAGCTGATCTCCGTATCCAAGGACTTGATGGAATGGAAAAATATTATAGCAATTATACCGGAGATGATAAGGCTTTTGCTGCGGCAATGATTAAAAAATACAAGATGCTGCCGACAGGTGGTAGTGATTTTCACGGAGCAAATCGTGTAGGTGTAGAACTAGGAACGGGGATAAATAACAATTTGCAGATTCCTTATTCGCTTTACGAAAATATAGTAAAATTTATATTATGATACTTAAGACAGTCTTGTTTTGACATAAGTCAACCGGGGGAATAGATGCCTATTCCTCCAGCTTTGTTCTAAAAAATGATGAATATTGTAATATAATATTAAAAGCGGTGGTCAGATGTTAAATATAGGAAATAACATATCTTCAGCTGGTGGATTTACAGCAATGGTAAAAGAGATAGTTCATTTAAGTAAAGACCAGACATGAAAAATAGGCAAGGAAATATTGGTTTGGATGTGTTAGTAAGAGTAATTAACCATCCTAAATTATGCCATCTGCTGTTTATTTTATAAATATCCAATGATCATGACGGTTATGCTGAAGAAATAGCTTTATTGAGAAAGTATTATACTAGATGACTTGTTCCTTATAAGTATAAATCTTCTTTATAATAAGGGAAAAATATGATAATATTATAAATAAATAGTATTTTGTGAAAAGGAAGGATCTAGTATGATTAAAGATTTTAGAGGTAAAACTCCTATTATTGACAAAAAAGCATATGTGTTTCAGGAAGGCTGTATTATTGGTGCTGTAGAGATGGATGAATACAGCAGTGTATGGTTTAATGCTACTGTTCGTGGTGATATTGCGCCAATTAAAATAGGTAAGTACAGTAATATTCAGGATAATGCCGTATTACATGTAGCTGATAATTTGCCATGTATTGTGGGAGATTTTGTTACAGTGGGGCATAGTGCAATTCTTCATGCTTGTACTGTTAAAGATAACTGTCTTATTGGAATGCATGCCACTGTTCTTGATGGAGCTGTAATTGGTACGGGGTCTATTGTAGGAGCAGGAGCCCTAGTAACAAAGAATACAATTATTCCGCCACATTCATTAGTTTTAGGAATGCCGGCGAAAGTTGTAAAAACAATGGATGCAAAGACGATGGAAAATATGCATGCGCAGGCTGTTAAATATAAGATGGAATGGACAGAAAAATATGGTATTCTTCCTAATGCTGGCGGTGAACAATATAATGGAGAAAAAATAGTTTAAAAACAAGGAATTATCATATGAATAGTATTTATTTTATAAAAAATGAACTCACTACCGTGTTATAGTGGGTTCATTTTTGAATAAAAGTATGTATGACAATTTTTACTACTATGCATGCTTAAATAACTATTGTTCATCTGGCAAATATAAAAGTGTTACTGGATCAAAATTGAGTTTTTCTATCAAGGACAATACTTCATAATCATCATAGACGCGTTCAATATAACAATAATTATTTTGTGATAAATTTAGTAATATCGGCTTAGGTAAAAGCTTTTCTGATTTATCAGTAAAGATATAGATAATAGGAGCCAGTATCTTCCCATATATAGATTTTTTTACTATAGCTGTACCCATATTGGTTTTTAAAATAGTTCCATTAGGATAAATAGCGACATTATCAAAAAATTTTTTTAATATTTTCATATCAAACTGTCCTTGTGAATGAAACATCATAATATTATATGCTATATGCGGTTTATAGGCTTTTTTATAAGGACGTACGCTGGTAAGAGCATCGTATACATCCGCTATTGCCACAATTTTAGCATAAAAATTTATCTGTTTGTCAACAAGCTTATATGGGTAACCGGTTCCATCTATTTTTTCATGATGCTGACCGGCTATATCAATAATATTGTTACTGAAATGTCCAGCCTTGCGTAGTTTTTGCATAGAAAAAACGGGATGTTTTCTTATGAAGGAAAATTCATCTTCTGAAAGCGTAGTAGATTTATTTAAAATTTCAACAGGAATAGAAGTTTTTCTGATATCGTGCAGCATAGCACCTAGTGTCAGTTCTTCTAAATCCCTGTAAGATAGATTATATAATACACCAATTAATGATGATAAAACAGCAACATTTACAGAATGGACCATAGTGTAACTGTCATGAGTGCGAATATCAGTCATTTGTACCAGATTATCTTTATTTTTCATAATTTCTTTTATGATAGAAATTATGGAACTTTGCAGTTTATCTACTAAGAGTATGCCTTTTTTTTCTAGTTCATCAAGAGAGTTAGATAAATTTTTTATGGCAGCAATGCGTGTAGCTTCACAAACAATGTCATTAGGTAGCACAAAACGAGTAGAAATATTTGTTGATATTACAGTTACTTCTTTTATTCCGGCTTGCTGAATTTTAAATATGTAAAAAGGAGTCAGCTTTGTGCCACGGCGCAGTAAAAAAAGTCCGTTATCATCATAAATGCTCTGGCATATTATCATTCCAGGACGCAGCCTGTCTACAGGTAATGTAATCATAAATTCACCTTATTGATTAATTAAAATAGTTATAGCAATAAATTATTAATGTAAAATATGTGTATTATAAACGAGATATTAGTATTGTAAGTTCAGTTCAGGTGATAGCTATTTTAGCGGGAAACGTTTTATGCCGAATTGTTCCATATATTTTAAAGATTTTGGTGGACCCAGTACCTCTATATAAGTAACAGCCCGCAGAATTGATTGTCTGGTGATATCTATGGGTTGTGAAGTCTCGTAATTAGAGGTGGGTAAAATGTTTAGCATACAAGGTTTATCACTAAGTGGACTAGGAATATTTTGCTCATTACTTTTATCAATATGCATATTTGGAGTATTTATATTTGGTTTAGAAAAGACAATTGTAGTCCCAGGAGCTTTAGGTTCAGGTGACAGCTGTTTTTCTGGCTCTTGAACTTTATTGGGTTTACGAATCATGTAATCATAAGTTTTTTTATCTGAAGAAGTATTATTTTTATCTGTAGGTTTGGTTATCGGTGGGAAAGTTTTTTTCTGCCGCTTTTTTTTCTTGTCTGTTAAGGAAAAAATATATATAACTATAGCAGCAATAATTATAAGTGTAGTCATTTAATTCACCTATTTTACCGATTGAGGTGGCTGCTGAGTGTGATTATCAGAAGTTTTACCAATGGTTTCGCGCATTTTAGTGTCAGCCTTGATATTATTTAGATTATAATAATCCATTACACCGAGTTTTCCTTCACGCAGAGCTGCTGCAAGTGCATGAGGAACTTCTGACTGGGCTTCAACAACACGAGCCTGCATTTCTTGAGTATAAGCACGCATTTCTTGTTCCTTAGCTACAGCCATTGCTCGTCTTTCTTCAGCTTTGGCTTGGGCAATACGTTTATCAGCTTCAGCTTGATCAGTTTGTAGTTGGGCACCGATATTTCTGCCTACATCTATATCAGCAATATCAATTGATAAAATTTCAAAAGCAGTTCCAGCATCTAAACCTTTACCCAATACAGTTTTAGAAATATCATCAGGGTTGGCTAGAACATCAGTATGACTTTCTGATGAACCTACAGTAGTGACAATACCTTCTCCTACACGGGCAATTATAGTAGGTTCTCCAGCGCCGCCAACCAGTCGGTCGATATTAGCTCGAACTGTTACCCGGGCTTTGATTTTTAATTCTATGCCATTTTTAGCAACAGCAGAAACAACAGGTGTTTCTATTACCTTAGGATTGACACTCATCTGCACAGCTTCTAATACATCACGTCCAGCTAGATCTATAGCTGCGGAACGTTCAAAAGGCAAGGGTATCTGTGCTCTTTGAGAGGCGATTAAAGCATCGACTACTTTATCAACATTACCACCGGCAAGATAGTGGGCCTCTAACTGGTTAGCGTTAACGGTCAATCCGGCTTTATTGGCTTTAATTAATGGTAAGATTATTTTCTGTGGTATAACACGGCGCATACGCATACCCACTAATGTAAATATGCCAACTGATACATTTGCAGCAAGAGCAGAGATCCATAGTCCCAATGGAACAAAGTAAAGAAATAGCATCACGATGACAACAGCAATGATAAGCAGAAAACCAGATCCAAGCAATATTTCCATTTTGTAACCTCCAAATTACATAGTTAAATTAGTTTTATATTTTTCTTACGATAACCCGGCCACCAGTAGTTTGTATAACGTGTATTTTTTCTCCTTTTTTTATATAGGATCCTTCTGAAATAACATCTACTGGAGTACCATCGATAAGAGCAGTGCCGGACGGACGAAGTTCAGTGATAACAATACCTTCTTTATGAAGTAAAGAAGAATTGTCAATGTTGCTTATATAGCCTTTTTCTTCCGTTGAAGAATTGACTAAGATAATTTTTGACCATAATTTACTGGCAGGAAGTTTTTTTATTATAAATATAAAAATTATTATGGCAATGATAAAAGATCCAAGCAACATATATACAGCACTGAGATTCCCCCCTAATGCCAGTATAATACTATACAACATCATTACAATGCCTAATGCTGCAAAAATTCCAGTTGCCGGAGTAAAAAGTTCAACTATTATAAATAGTATACCGCCTAAAAATAAAGCAATATGGTAAATGTTGACAAGACCATTTATATAGCTGCTGCCCCAAAATATAGCAGCAGCTATCATTCCTAATAAAGCACCAAAACCTGAACCACCTGTTTTAACCTCTATCAATATAGATAAAAATATTATTGCAAGCAAAATTATTTTCAGTGCTGGCAGACCAACAGCAATCCCCATTATAAATACTCCTTTTAGCTTACGTATGGTATAGCTATATCAATTATTATTCAAATAGACATTATTGTTAGCTGAATATATCTATAATTATATTAAGATATATTATAATTTTACACTATATTGTGTATAAGATAAAGAAAAATATAATATATAAAAAGGATTTCCTAAATTTTATTTTTAATATGTGCCGTAAGAAAAATAATTATTTCACTTTCTGATTTGCTTTTTTTGGTATTACGAAAAAATTTACCTAGAATGGGCAAATCCCCGAGAAAAGGTATTTTGCGTATATTTTTACTTTCTTCACTGCCAATAAGACCACCGATAGCTATTGTTTCTCCATCCTTAAGTCTTACAGTAGTGTCAGCTGCTCGGGTTTGGAAACGATATGCCTTTAATGTTTCAATATATAATGGGCTGCTGACTTCAGTATGTACAGCTGCAGTAATATAATTGTCATCATTTATGCGAGGTGTACAGCATAAAATAATGCCGGTTTTATGGTATTCATACGAAGTTGTAGTTGTTGAATTTATTGTACTGAGTTTAGGAACAGGAACACTGCCACCTATAGTAATGACAGCTTGATGATTGTTAAGTGTCATTATATTTGGTTTTGCTAAGACAGATGCTTTTCCTTGAGTTATAAGGGCATTTATTTTTGCGCCATAATAAAATTCAAAAGGTATACCTTCAGGTCCTTTACCGAATTGTATTACTCCGGGAATAGTATTAGAACCGTTATATTCTCGTATAGTTTTACTAGTAGGCGTATTATCAGTTATAATGCTATAAGTCCCATCAGCATTTTTTATACGACGACTTGCGGATGAATATGAATTTTCGTGTTGAGGATATTGGGGAAATTCAGACCAATCCCATTCAATACCCAGATTTTTAGAAGCATCTTTTTGCAGGGCAATAACTCTTGCTTCCAATACTACCTGCCTAGCTGGAACATCTATTTTTTTTATAAATTGTTCTAGTTGTTTTGCTTGTAAATCCGTACCAAAAAAAAGCAGACAGTTATTTTCTTTATCAAGTATAACATTATTATTTTGTTCGATAGTTTTACCATGTGTTGAAGCATTACTTTTAAGAGAAGTAATTTTTACTTGCGATGTCTTTGGTATAATATTTGTGGAATTATTAGAATATGTTGATATTTTTATAAAATCAGCTAACATATTGAGATCAGCATATTTAATTTTAAAAATATGCTGTTTTTTAAAATTATAATTGATAGTTTTTCTACTACTTATAAAAAATATACCATCTTTTTCATAGAATTGAAAATTCTTTATTTGGGAAATCGCTTGTATTGCCTTTATTGGTGATATATTTTTTAGATTTATGGAAATAGTCCCTTGGATATCATCGTTTATTACAATGTTTATATTATTTGCAGCAGCCAGTGAAGTAAGTATACAACGTACGTTGGCATCACTGGCGGATATAGATATATTTGCGGCGTAGCATGGTGTATATTTAAGACAAAGAATAAAAGAAATGATCAATAAATTTTTTAATCGCATAAATTTACCTACTAAAAATAGTTAAAATCCCTTTAAATGATAAACAAGTATAGTTCCTGTATTTGATTGCAGTTTTATACTATTTTTATTAATTGAAAGTACATTGTACTGGGAAAAATGATTGCCGGCTTTGGTGAAAAAAGATTTATTATTATATTCGATAATAGCATTGTATTCATTATGATTATATATTATACTTGTTAATTTTAGAGGAATTATCTGGGAAGTTTTGGAAGGTGTTATAAAAATTTTATTCGTGGTGTATTTTTTAGCAGGGGAAGAAGGTAGTGTAAGATTATTTGCCAAAGCTGGTTTAGGATTATGGTTAGTGTCCTTTGGAGGATGCTTGGGAGAAAAAGGATCATGAATTATATAAGGCTGCTGTTTAATAGTAAAATTATATTGACTATTGTGAACAATAAGTTTATTCTTGGGAGAATAAGACGGAGCAGAAACTTTATTTACAGTCAGAAACAGACAGGCATTGAGAAAAATCGTCAGCAGGATAATTATTACAATAATATGTTTGCGTTTTAATGAAGAAAAATGCAAAAAAAATTTTTTACTATGAAAGATTTTTTTATTAAGCAGTATTTGACACCTTCTTTTTATAGTGCAATAATATTCCTAATATTAAATTTATTTAAACATAAATAGTATAAAAGTTTTTTACTTTTATGTCAATTTTCTAAATTATAAATGACAGCAAGCAACTTTATTTAAAATATTTTATTATGTTTATTAATGTTCTTTATGAATGAAATTTTGATACAAGGAGCTGATTAATTAATAAAAAGCTGTTATAATGAAAAAAATAAAGGTATTTTTTATTATTGTAGCGAAATATAATATAAAATCTTAGCTTTATATTCTAAGAAGGGTGTTGAAGAAATATGGCAACATTTACTATCAGAGGGAAAAACATCGAAATAACGCCGGCATTACATGATTATGTAGAAAAAAAAGTTGGCAGGGTAACTAAATATTTTGACACCGTAGGAGAAATAACTGTATTATTAACGGTAACGAAGGGACGTCATATTGTAGAAGTGACAGTTCCGGTGGAAGGTATACTATTACGTGGAGAAGAATCAACAATGGATATGTATACATCCATAGATTTAGTTATAGAAAAACTCGAACGACAAATTCGTAAACATAAAACTAAACTTGCTAAACGTTTCCGCAATGGTAGTTTTAAACCAAATGCAGTTCCATCATCAAAGACTGATGATGAGTATGATGACGATGATGAATATACTGTGGTAAAAACAAAACGTTTTGCAGTTAAACCAATGGATGTGCAAGAAGCCATTATGCAGATGAATCTGCTTAACCATGAGTTTTTTGTATTCCGTGATGCACGTACAGAGGAAGTGAATGTGGTTTATCGTCGTAAAGATGGTAATTATGGTCTGATTGAACCAAGCCGTTGAGTTTAAAATAAAAAACATAAGAAAAACCAGTTGTTATATGCAGCTGGTTTTTTTTATTATGTAGAGTATCCCATGTTTATTATAGATAGACATAAAATAATATATTTTACAATAATAACATTAATATATTAATAATACAAAAATTTTAAATTACAAAAATTTACAATAAATTATTTACAAATTAGAATGTATTTGATATACTAAAAGAAGTTTTATATTAATAAAAAAATGATAACGTTGTCATAGGTGAAGTTAATGATTACTAATATTAAACAAATTGCTATATTGACGGGAGTTTCTCCTTCTACAGTTTCAAGAGCAATATCTCATCCGGATAAGGTTGCTTTTGCTACACGTGAAAAAATATTAAAGGTTGTCAAAAAACTTGGTTATGAAAAAAATCAGTTTGCAGTTAATTTACGACAACAAGATTCTAATTCAATTGGTTTGATTGTAACAGATATACTAAATTCATTTCAAGCAAATATTATAAAGGCTGTTCAAAATATTGCTTATAAAAATGATTATAACTTGATTGTTTGTACTTCAAATGAATCACAAGTTATAGAAAGAAAAGCCTTATCTGTTTTAAGGGCAAATCGTTTGAAAGGATTGGTTGTGATTCCTGCGCCTGGACCTGCATACGAATTATCAGTGGGAAATAATATACCTATTATAGAAATAGATAGAATTTCCTCTAGAGAAAATGTTACTCAAATACTTTTAGATAATGATAAGGGAATGTATTTAGCTGTACAACATTTATTGAAATTAAAACACCAGCGAATTGCATGTGCTGTTGGAAATATGCAAATATCAAGTTTTCATGAACGAATGAAAAGTTTTTATAGATATACAAAAGGTAAATGTGAATCAATAGATGTCATTTTACCGGATAAAAACACATTAATGGAAGAAGCCTTTCAAGCATTTATAAAATTGATGCGTGGTCCTAGAAAAAGATTACCAACAGCACTTATTGCGGGCAATAATGATATTGGAAAGGGAATAGTAAGGGCAATAGCTAAATTAGATTTAAAATTACCGAGGGATATTTCTTTAATTTGTTTTGATGATACAGATTGGGCTCAATTATATCCCTGCCCAATTACTGTGATTTCTCAGCCTGCCTATGAAATGGGAGAATTTGCAGCAAAAAAATTACTTGAACAAATTGAAAATCATCAAACGATTAAACATGAGTGTACACGATTTGATCCTATTTTTATTGTTAGAAAATCAACTACTAAGAATTTTATTAATGGAGGTTAGATTATGGCTATTTTAATGAAAGATATTCCTTTAATTAAAGCAGTCCCTGAAACTATTGAAGCTTATGGAAAATTTTTAGGTAAACCTGATAGAAAACCAACGTTAGAACGTGGTGATATTGATTATTATCACAATATTGCACCTTCAGGAGATTTTACCAAATATCCTGTTTCAAGTTTTCTGATTTGCCATAAACATGATTTTATTTTAAAACGAGTAGAACGACATAAATTTACGGAGGAAACTTTTATTCCTTTAGAAGGGCACAGCTTAATGATTTTAGGGAAAAAAGGAGAGTTAAAGGAAGAAAATTTAGTTGCAGTATATATGGATGGTTCATGGGGAATTCAATTGTATCGTGGTACATGGCATTTTGCACCATTTCCTTTGGATCCATTGGCTACATTTATTCTTTTGTCTGGACGCGATTCCGGTCCTGATATTGAGGTTTGTGATGTAAAACAACGCAAAATGCCTTTGCCTCAAAGCTGGGGGATGATATGAAATGAAATACGAAAATAACATTGCCGTTTATGGAGAGGCACTTATTGATTTCACATATGAAAATAATGGTTATGTGCCTCATCCGGGTGGGTCACCATATAATGTAGCTATAGGATTAGGACGTTTAGGTATTAATGTTGCATATTGCACTCAATTAAGTAAAGATATGTTTGGTAGATTATTATATAATTATTTGCAAGAAAATAATGTAAATGTACAACATATAAAATTCACTGATAAGCCAACAACGCTTACCTTTGTGAAAATAGCAGATAATGGTGAGCCCCAATATGCAGTTTATTCCAATGGGGCAGCCGATGTAGAAATTTCTAAAGCTGATTTTCCTAAACC
The DNA here is from genome assembly GCF_015732155.1 of Pectinatus sottacetonis. Classification (NCBI taxonomy): domain Bacteria; kingdom Bacillati; phylum Bacillota; class Negativicutes; order Selenomonadales; family Selenomonadaceae; genus Pectinatus; species Pectinatus sottacetonis. The sequence continues at coordinate 354,087 of NZ_WIQK01000001.1, read as the reverse complement.
AGAAATAAATGCGCGTATACATCATTTTGGTTCTATTTCGATAGAACAGAATCCATGTGGACAGGTGTGGGAAAACTATATCAAACAGCTAAGGGAGTTTGTATCATTTGATCCAAATATAAGAGCTAATCTTATTAAGGACAGAGAATTATATTTACAACGATTCAATAATATTTTATTAAATACAGATTTATTAAAATTAAGTGATGAGGATTTGTTATGGCTAGCACCCTCAAAAAAAGTTGATGAATTTGTCCAGGATGTAATATCATATGGTGTAAAGGCTGTAGCAATTACTAAAGGGAGCAAGGGAGTACAATTTTATTATAATGGGAAAATATATAATCAAGCTGCGTTAGCAGTTCCAATTGCTGATACTGTTGGTGCAGGAGATACTTTTTCAGCAGCATTTTTGATGAAATTATTGCCATGTATAAAAAATAAGTTTTTTGTTGACTTAAATGACAACGTTGTCATAAATGCATTAAAAACAGGTGTTATTGCTGCTGCTCTCAATTGTTGTAAAAGAGGTGCAAATCCGCCAACTATATCAGAATTAAAGATAAAAAATTTATAATTATTTTTAGGGAAATTGGGGTAGGGTATAAAATAAATATTAATCAATAATATTTATTAAGTTTATAAAGAAAATGCTGACAATAAGAATAGAAAAATATCCCAATAAAAGTATAATAAATGTTTTGCTGTAATATTTTTAATTTAATAATTTTTATAATATTTACATTTTATAGAAAAATTATTAAAAATTTATATTGTTATTAGTTTATTTTATAATTAACTGATTAATAAAAATTTAGAGAATTTTATATTTAGAAATGAGGCAATAAAATGAGCATACAAAAAATCTTTATTACTCCAGATGGAAAAAATCATTTTATGACATTTTTATTACTTACGGGATTATTTCTTGTACTTGGTTTTAGTACGGGGTTAATTGATGTGCTAAATAAGCATTTTCAAAGTGTCTTACAAATTAGTAAAGCAGAATCCGCATTAGTGCAATTTTCTAATTATATTGCATATTTTATATTTGCTATTCCCGCAGGAATTTTTGCTGAAAAATATGGTTATAAAAAGGGAATATTTGCCGGATTAACTATAATTGCTATAGGCGCATTTAGTTTTATTTTTTCCTTGAAAATTAATACTTTCTTTGCCTTTTTATGTAGTTTGTTTATTTTAGCTACAGGATTAACCTGTATAGAAACTATGGCTAATCCCTATGCCACTTTTTTAGGCTCGGCAAAAGCCGGTGCGGCCAGATTAAATATAGCTCAATCAGTAACAGGAATTGGATTAATTTTTGGACCATTAATAGGTGGTTATTTTGTACTTTCTAATGGTGGTACTGTAGTATCTACGAACAATAATTTAATTATTCCTTATATAGGAATAGGTATTATTGTTTTGCTTTTGGCAGCATTATTCTTTTTTAAGAATATACCTGATTTTGCTCCAGTGAAAACAAAACAAGAAAATGGTATAGAAGAAGAAATTCCTTTATGGAAAAAACCTCATTTTATATTTGCGGTTGTTGCACAGTTTTTATATGTAGCAGCACAAACGGGAATTTTTAGCTTTTTTATAAATTATGTAGTAGAACATTCACCAATTTTTACAGAAACTATTGCAATTTTCTTACCCGCTAACTGGTGTTGGAATAGTCCTGCAGGCTGGAAATTTAGCGAAATAGGAGCTTCACAACTTTTAGCTTTTGGTGGATTTGGCCTCTTTATGATAGGAAGATTTAGTGGAGGTATTTTAGAAAGCAAATATAAATCATCCAAATTACTGGCTATTTTTTCTATAGTCAATGCTTTATTAATGGTATTAATAGTAATAACTGATAATGGATGGATGGGAATATCAGCGTTGATCATTAGTTTTTATTTTATGTCAATTATGTATCCAACTATTTTTGCATTAGGAATTTTTGGTTTAAAAACTCAAACTAAACGGGCTTCCTCATACATTGTTATGGCTATTGTTGGTGGAGCTGTCGTACCAATTTTGATGGGGAAAATGGCAGATATTTGGTCTATGAGTGTAGGCTTTATAGTACCATGCATATGTTTTATTGTTATTGCAATATATGCATTACGTTGGAATAAACTTGTAGAATATAATAATTTGTGATACCTTATTATATGCACAATATTTATAAAACAATAAAATATCATTATGCAATTTATTAATAGGAGGAATAATTAAAATGAAATATTTAATTGATACTGCTAATCTTGAAATGATAACAAAATGTAATGATTTACTGCCAATTGCAGGAGTTACAAGCAATCCCAGCATAATAAAAAAAGAAGGGAAAATAGACTTTTTCGCTCATTTTAGAAAAATACGCCAAATAATTGGGTTGGAAAAAGCAATTCATATACAGATATTGGCACAGGATAGTGAAGGAATAATAAGGGAAGCTCATAAGATACTCGATAATGTCGATAAAAATGTTTATATAAAAGTGCCTGTTACCCCACAAGGACTCAAGGCTATACAGCTGCTGAAAAAAGAAAATATAGGAGTAACAGCTACTGCTATATATAATAAAACGCAAGGATTTTTGGCAATGGAAGCCGGAGCTGATTTTATTGCACCATATTATAATCGTATGGAAAATCTTGATATTGATGCTGCGGATACTGTAGCTTCCTTTGCTAATATGATTAGTGTTTATGGTTATGAAACACAGATCATAGCAGCCAGCTTTAAAAATATGGCACAGGTAAATACGGCACTGGGCTGTGGAGCACAGTTAGTGACAATGGCACCGGATATTCTTTTGTCAGCACTTGCTGTTCCCTCAATAAAAAAGGCTGTTGATGATTTTGCGGATGACTGGAAAAAAATATTTGGTGATATTTCTATTTGTGATATGAAATAAACTAGTATAATTATATTTTTTATAGAGTAATATTAGTACAATTTAAAAATTTTATTATTTATCGTTAAAAAAATAGATAAACTAATATACTATAGTATATTAGTTATTTTAAAAATTATCCGTGATTGTAATATAAAATATATAATAATTATAAGGCATTATTATATATTAATTGACAAATTTACAATATTATTTGCTTGACAAAATTAAAAAATGCTGGTATATTCTTATGCAAGATGAAATGCAGTGAACAAGATAAGTACATTGAAGTGTATTTTTTAGAGAGTCAAAAGCCTATAAAATCAACTTTTATAGCACATCATACACCATCAAAAAATGGTGGCAACTATTAAAAATGGTGGCAAATAACAATTTAATTACGGAATATTATAAGACAGTCATTAATTGACTGTCTTTTTTGTATTTAAAAATAAATAAAATATATATGATACGGTGGGGTGCATTTTCAAAATACAAACGACTTTTTTATTATTAGGGTGGTGACGTATTGATATTGTCTAAAAAAAATCTATGTTTTTAATAATAATAAAATAATATATATTTTGAAATAATTTTATTAAGGTATATAATTATTTTATCCAATACTGTTTTTCTTATGCATAATAGATTAATGATTGTATATTTTGCCAATTATTTTAGATAATAAGAATAACTGTATAATAAAATATTAAGAGGTGTTAACATGACGATAGTCATAGCTATTGCTGATGTTGTTTTATTTGCAATAATTTCATTTTTTGTAGTACTGGACATAGACCCTACCGCAGAGTATTTGTTTTATACACTAATAATTTCTAGTGTACTTGGTTTGATTCCAGCGATGATTGCACATAAAAAAGGTCGAATATTTTTTCTGTGGCATGTTTATGGGTGGTTATTATTTATTATTGCACTGGTTCATTCATTACTGCTGAAAGAAACAGATGAATCAAAGTTAAGAAATGGTATGAAAAAATGTTTGTTTTGCGGTGAATTTATAAAACGTGAAGCAGTTATTTGTAGATACTGTGGAAAAAATCAATATAAAAGTAATGTATAACAAAGTTAATAGGTGATTATGCTTATTTCATTTGTTGTATTAGCTTTATATAAGTTGATTTATTTCTATGTTGACAACGAAGTTGGCTATGCGAGGTACGAGCATACTGTTTGCTACGCAAAGCTGAAAAAACATCAGCAACTTTTATTTTAATCAACTTTATAAATAATAAAACATGGTTTTAAATATCACCTATTTTATACACTATCTATAATCATAAAAATGTCTTGACTTATAGATAAGATAAAATTTTGGCACAAAAACGCTGTAAGCCTTGTTATCATTGGTTTAACTGCCATTTTGATAGGTGAGGTGAGTTGCACCTATTGGTACGGTCAGATGCACCTGTTTAATAAATATTAATATTTAATACTTATGTAAAACTAGCGTTTAAACCTCATTTTTGAAACAAACTATGTTTAGGTATGTAATTACATAGGCAAGCTATGTTATGTGCTAAAACATAGACAGCCGTCTATATTTTAGACATTAGAATTGATTCTATGCATATGATATTGATACATAATAATGAAAATAGTTATAATGAAATTTTTTATATATTAATTTATACTTATAATTTTATTAATGATTCATAAAATACGCTTAGAACGTAAATATGGAGCTTTGAGAGCTACTGTAGTAAGTAAGTTGATTTATTTATAGAATAAAGTTTATCTATAAAAAATAAAACAAACTATGTTTGGGTATGTAATTATATGGGCAAGTCGTGTTATGTGCTAAAATCTTAACGCCCGTCAAGTTTTTAGGGCTTAGAATTGATTCTGTGGGTAATATATAATCATGGTTTGATGTTTATTTATTTGTGGAATAAAATTAATATAAAAATATTTATATTAATTTAAGAAAACACCAAAAAAAGTGCCATTTTCATAAACACCTTCGCACATATCTTTTATAGAGGGGTTTTTATTTCAGTATTTCATCATCTAAAAATTTTATCAATTTCCAAAAAAAATGTTATAACCATAAAAATGAATAAAAATATTAATAAATTCAATAATAGCTACTAATAGCTTAGTGGTGGGGTGCATATAACATATCGTTTAACATGTTAAGGTCTTGTTTTAACTTGTTAAAAATTTTTTTCTATAAAATTACGAGTCTGGTAAAAATATTTAAAATAATTTTAATTTTTTTTAAAAAAAGTGCCATTTTTGTCACCCCCCTTCGTAGCTAGTATATATAGAGAGAGTTTTATTTACGGTATAAATTGAAATTCTAACATTTATAGGTCAGCAATTTGCTGGCTTATTTTTTTTGCAACAAATAACAAACTAATGATTGATTATTACCGTAGTCTTGTCGTGATGACACCATAAATCGCTAGTAATCTAATTATATAAAACATACATAAAGTGTTTTATGCATTTTATAGTTGGTATAGTTTTGGCACACACAAGTAGAATAAGAGTCTGTCAGCTTTGTATATTTATACATTGAGATTCGGAGAATTATAAACAACCAACAGCGACATAAGAACCCGCCAGTAATTGTAAAGGTAGTGGCATTACAATTGGAATCGCTAAGTTGAATTAAGTTTTTGTATGTTTTTTCTTATAGTGCTGTACAGACTAACCGCCAGCAGAAAGCTTAGTTAAATGCCTATACACAGGTTATGTGACTTTTGTTATTACTTGTTAGTGTTCATATTATAACTTTTATGAACTAGAGATAATCTCAAAAGAAGGTAGATTTTCCCCCAATAGGGGGAATCTATACCTGCCACAGGTTTTAGGGGTTTTAGATACAAAACATATAAAAAACATATACACAAAAATGGAGATGATAAAAAGATGAAAACAACACCTATGAAAATAGCAAGACTTAAAGTAAATATGAAACAAAAAGATGTAGCAAAAATACTTGGTATATCTAGAAGTACATTTAGTAATTATGAAACAGCTCGTTATCAATTACCTGCTGGTATGCGAGAGCGATTAGCAGAAATTTATAAATGTAATAAACTCGATTTAATTTGACTGGTGAAAAAGCCAGTCTTTTTTTTTAACAATTTTATAAAGCATTTGCTTAGAAATGAGGTGATAATATGGCAAGAAGAAAGAAAATAGTTATACCAGATGGAACACACCCGATTAAGAAATTTAGACTTATTAGAGATTTTACTTTAGGTGAATTATCATCGTTGTTAGACATGACAGTTCAACATCTTGATGATATTGAAAAAGAAAAAATTAAACCAACACCAAAAGAAAAATATTTAATTTTGATTATGACGGGGATTCGATTATCTGGTGAACTAGAAATCAATAGTTATTCATATTGATAAGAATATGACTTAATTATGTAAATTATAAAAATAAAGAAAGTAGTTGATGTGAAATGAAAAGAAAAGTAATGAAGTTTATTTGTTCAGACTGTAAAAAAGAATTTAAACCAGATGGTGATGTTTACTATTTGCCAGCCAATTTGATGAATGGTCAAAAAGAACCACAATGGATTTGCCCAAAATGTCATAAGAAATGGTTAGACGGCTGGAAAGTTGTTAGAACAGTTGTAAATCCACCTAAGTATAAAAATACTCATTGTACAGCAACATGTACATTGAAAAATGGTAAAATATTTTTTTTTAATCCAGTGAGAGATTATTTTAATGAAGATATACCAATTGATGCAATGGAAACAGCAAGAAAAGCAATTAATGATTATATTATGGAATCAAGAAAACACGAAGTAGACATAGCTATCACAGATAGTTTTGATGAACAATCTATTACTGGTAAAGATGGTACTGGCAATACAATAAAAGTTAAATTTAGACACGATAGAAACGGTAAATTGCAGATTGATGATAAAGCATTGATTGGTAAAGATGAAAATTTTGTTAATTTATTTATAAAAAAGATAAAAGAGGTGTTTTAATATGATAAATATTTTGAGTGCAAGAAAAAATGACAATTATGGTAAATCTATTGATGGTAAAAGAAGTCATGTTATGGGGTATGCAGATATTCAGATAGACCATTTAATAATTTATGATATATCAATTGTTAAATATAGTGATACTCTTTATCGAGTTTATTCAAATAGAAAAATAAATATAGTTTTCGATGCTGAAATTGAAAATCAAATAGTAAAAGATGTTTTGGAAGTGATAAAAGATGAAGATAACGAAAGTTGAGTTATATACACCAAGTAATATCATTAATAGTAATCATAAATATAGAGCTGATATAACTATTGATGATGTATTTATAGTTAGTGCCATAAATGTATTTGTGTACGAAGATAACCATATTAAAGCATTTTTGCCATGCTTTAGAACTAAACGTGGTAAATGTTTTTCATATGTATTTTTTAAAGATAGTGAGTTCTTAAAAGAAATAGATAAAGCTGTAGAACAAGAAATATTAAAACTAAATTTGCATTAAATGTTGCTTTTAATTTACTCAAAATTGAGTAAAAGCCAGTATTTAATGTCTTGAGTTCAATTCGGTCAAAAATGACAGAAAGTCAAACAGCAGATAATAATTGTACATGATTCGTCACAATGGCGAACGGTGATAATATACATGAATAGTGTAGGGGCGGAATAATCCGCCCCTTTTTTGTATCCAAAAATTTAAAGAAAGTTGAGAAAAAAACAATGAAAACAATAAAAATAGTAAAGATGGTGGTAGAAATGATTAATAATTTTAGAAGTCAATTAGCGTTTGGTCATAGTAATGAAGAAAAAGCAATGAAATATATAAAAGAGCATTTTGGTAATCAGATTGAATCAATCCAATTTATAGAATATAACAAAAAAGATAATAGAAAACAGCAACTTTATGGTGATATAGAGGTAAAAACTACAGGTGGAAGAACAAAATATTATGAGGTTAAGAGTAGAAGAAAGCATGATAATTGTTTTTGCTTTGAAATTGATGAAAATAAGAAATTAAAGACAAAATATGTAGATTATTATATTTTTATAATTCCAGATTATCCAATAATGGTTGTAGACTACTTTGAATTTTTAGCTGTTTATGATGAATTAGCTAAGAATAAACCAGTTAGATATGTTCCAGATGGTGAACCAGTTATATTTTTACCAATTGATGAAGTATTTAAAGCACTTAATGAATTGAATGGGGTGGTAGCATGAAATATAAAAATAAATTTGAAACATATCGTTGTTTATTACAGACAGCGATATTAATAATTGTGTCGTTGATATATTATATAGTTACTGTTAAATAGCTGTTAACATAGGTTATAACATGTTGTAATAACAAATGCATAATGGGTTAAGATTGTACCATACCTTAGACCGTTGATTTACCAATGTTTTATCCTGATAATAAGGTTGTAACATTAAATATATATTGTTACATACTAAAATATGGTGCAATCTACCCTAAAAGTATATGTTATCAATCTACATATAATTAAAAAACATGAACATTACATATAACATGTTCATAATTATGAATAACACCATATGAATTTATATACGATAAACCCATATGGTGAAAGCTTATTAATTAATTAGAATAGTATAAGAGTTGGTTAAAATATGTTATAATATAAATGTAATTAAGTTGTTATTATGCCAAGAAATTGGAGCGAATAACAATGGAAAAATTCAAATATATCACTTATAGAGAAAAAAGAAATTCGTATCAGATTAAGATTAATATTAAAACCAAAAACGGTATGCAGTCAGTGGTTAGAACAGCTAAAACTTTAGCTAATGCGTTGAAAATTAGAACGGAGATGATGAAACTTTATAAGCTTGACACAAAGTTGTTATTATCAGTAGATAAAGCCCTAAAAAATAAAACTGATACTGAAAATGTATTAAATGATTTGTTAGTTGATGCTTTAAAAAACTGGTATACGATTTATAAAAAATCATACCTAGAAATACAAAGCCAACGTAAATATGAAACTTTATTATTCAAAGTAATAGCACCAATTTTCCAAACATTTAAAGTAAAGCAAATAACACAAGATATTATTCAATCATATGTAAATAGCTTATACAAGAGAAATTTATCGACATCATATATACGTTCTATTATCAAGTTATTAAAGCAGTTTTATGCCACTGTTGATGGTATGAAGAACCCATGTAATAATATTATCTACAAGAAAGATATACGAAAACCTAAAGTAGTATTAACGAGTAGTGAAAAAAACAAACTTTTGTTATATGTCAAAGACCACAAACCAGAGTATTATTTTTTATATTATTTATATTTTGCTACTGGCTGTAGATGTGGTGAATTACTAGGGTTAACATGGTCAAATGTAAATTTTGCTGATAATGCTATACACATTGAACAAACATTGATTTATAATCATAATACGAAACAACATGAGTTAAAAGATTATCCAAAGAACAAATCAAGTATAAGAGATATATTCTTAAGTCCTAAATGTATGTTTTACCTGCATTATATAAAGAACCAATATAAATCTAATGAGTTGGTATTTTGTAAGAATAATGGTAGACCATATAGTTTAAGACAAGTATCAAGTAATTTTACTTTATGTGCTAAGCTGGCAGGTATTAATAAGCATGTAGTATTACACAGTACCAGACATTATTTTGCTACACAGTTAATTAATAATGATGTTAGCATACCAGTGATACAAAGTTTGGGCGGTTGGAACACACCAAACACTTTGATGAATGTATATGCACACAGTAATGTTTTAAAAGAGCGTCAAGCGATGAAAAAAGTTGTGTTTAATGAACTTTAACTTGCCACCTTTTTCAGGTGGCAAAACCAAAAATGGTGGCAAATCATCATATATGACACTGAAAAATTAAAAAGTTTATTAAAAAAAGATAAAAAAACCTAAAAAATAGTGTTTTATTTTGTCAATAACTATAAAATTGACAAATTTACAATATTATTTGCTTGACAAAATTAAAAAATGCTGGTATATTCTTATGCAAGATGAAATGCAGTGAACAAGATAAGTACATTGAAGTGTATTTTTTAGAGAGTCATGGAGTGGTGGAACATGATAAATACATCAATGGAAATACACTTGTGAGCAGCAGGCTGAAATTATAGTAGGCTGTGCCGGATTGCCTCCGTTATCTCAGGCTAGGATATGTTAGTATCTGAAAAAGTGGCTTGCGTAAGCAAGTAGGGTGGTACCACGGGTGATTAACTCGTCCCTTTTTAGGGACGGGTTTTTTTGTTTACATTTATAAGTTTGGGAGGAAAAATAATGATTATAGTAATGAGTCCAGAAGCAACACAGCAGGATCTGACAGATGTAGAAAATAAGATTGAAGCGGAAGGATTATCTTATCATTTGTCGAAAGGGTCTATCCGGACGATAGTTGGAGTCATCGGTGACAAGAAAATTATTTCCGGACTTCAAATGAATGCATTTAAGGGAGTGGAAAAAGCTATTCGTATTACAGAAAAGTATAAATTGGTAAGTAGAGAATTTCAACATGAAGATACTATTGTAAATGTTGGCGGAGTCAAAGTCGGTGGAAAGCATCTGGCTGTTATGGCTGGTCCTTGCGCTGTAGAAAGCTATGAACAATTGATGGAAGCGGCAGAGTGCGTAAAAAAGGGTGGGGCTAACTTTTTACGTGGAGGTGCTTTTAAGCCGCGTACATCACCATATGATTTTCAAGGGTTGGCTGAAAAGGGACTGGCAATGCTTAAAGAAGCCGGTGAAAAATATGATTTAAAAGTTGTAACAGAAGTTGTAAACCAGAATGATATCCCGATGATAAGCAAATATGCGGATGTTTTGCAGATTGGAGCGCGTAATATGCAGAACTTCCAGCTTTTAAAAGAAGTTGGAAGAACTCATAAACCTGTTTTATTAAAAAGAGGTTTGTCAGCTACTATAAGTGAATGGTTAAATGCGGCTGAATATATCGCAAACGAAGGCAATTATAATATAATATTATGTGAACGCGGTATTAGAACATATGAAACATTTACAAGAAATACTTTAGATTTGAGTGCAGTAGCGGCAGTAAGGGAACTATCTCATCTACCAGTTATCGTAGATCCTAGTCATGGAACAGGGCGTTGGCAGATGGTTCAGCCGATGGCAAGAGCAGCAATTGCTGCTGGGGCAAATGGACTTATAATAGAAGTACATCCTCATCCAGAAAGTGCATTGAGTGATGGCGATCAATCTTTGACACCGCAGAATTTTACAGCTACTATGGCTGAAGTTAAAAAAATAGCTGAAATTATGGGGAAAGAATAATAATGATAAAATTGAAACTGGCAATTTTAGGAGTGGGTTTAATTGGTGGGTCCTTTGGACTTGCTATGAAAGCTAAATTGGGCAGTGAAATTTATATTACAGGGTCGACACGTACAAAAGAATCTTCTGAGTGTGCTGAAAAAATGGGAGCAGTAGATAAAAGCTATACAGATAATATTTCTGCTGTTAAAGATGCAGACATAATTTATTTAAGTACACCGGTACTGCAAATGGTTCCTATAGTCAGGCAGATACTACCTCATTTAAAAAAGGGAACGATAATCACGGACGCAGGAAGTACAAAACAGTATATTGCTAATAAGCTTCATGCTATACTGCCTCAAGATATTTATTATGTTTCTGCGCATCCCATGGCTGGCAGGGAAAAGAGTGGAGTATCCGCTGCGACTAAAGAGTTATTTAAAAATAGATGTTATGTAATAATAAAGGATCGGGAAATGCCAGTACCGGAGAAAGTAATGGAAAAAGTCCGTACACTTATTGCGCTTACGGAGGCCAACATAACAGAGTTGGATTTGGTGCAGCATGACAGATGTGCTTCAATAATAAGTCATGTACCGCATATTACAGCATCGGCACTAGTTTGGCTTTTAAATCGCAATTATGAAGATATTGAAGCCTGTATAAAGCTCGCAGGAGGCGGATTCAAAGATACCACAAGAGTTGCTTCATCTAACGCAGATATGTGGTCAGATATATGTTTGTCAAATTCTGTGGAAATTATAAATAACCTACAGACTCTCCAAGATATAATAAATGATGTTATAACAGCAATAGATAGTAAAGATAGAGAAAAACTATATGATTATTTTTCACTTGCCAAAAAAACACGTGATAGAATAATCAAAGAATCTAAAAATATTTATGAAATAGAATAAATGTAATATAGTTAAGAGAGATTCGAATTTCAAGTTTCGAGTCTCTCTTATTAATTTACACGAATTATTTATATAACAATGAAGGAAATTTGCAAATAAGAAATTCTTATATTATAGTATAAACAATTGTTTAAAATGTTGTCTGGATAATAAAAGACTTAAGAAAATAAAATATTTACAGATTAAATAAAATTATTGTGACAATATGAGTATGAGGAGGATATTAATGGATTGGATGCAGATTTCAGTGCGAACATCGCATGAAGCTATGGATATTATTGCGGAGATCTTTGGCAATTTAGGTGCTAATGGGACACAAATAGAAGATCCGGCTATTATAAATGAGTATATAAATTCTAATTTATGGGATTATACAGATATTCCGTTGCAAAAAAGAACTGATGTAATTACGGTACATGCGTGGCTGCCTTGTGACAGTATGCTTGAGAAACGAATAAAAATGTTAAATAAACAGCTGGAAATTCTTTCCAGTAGAATAAACACAGCACCATGCGAAACAATGACACATAAGATAAAGGAAGAAGATTGGGCAAATAACTGGAAAAAGTATTTTCATCCATCTAAGATAGCAAGTAAAATTGTTGTAAAGCCATCATGGGAAGCATACCAGCCGCAAAAAGATGAACTGGTAGTAGAACTTGATCCAGGCTGTGCTTTTGGAACGGGGACGCATCCTACTACGTCCATGTGTGTGAAATTCATGGAAAAGTATCTACAGCCTGGGGCAAAATTATTTGATGTAGGTACGGGGTCTGGAATATTAGCTATAGCTGCTGCAAGACTGGGTGTCAAAGATATTGAAGCTGCCGATTATGATAATGTTGCAGTTAAGGCAGCCAGGGAAAATATTAAGAAGAACGATGTCATGGAAATAATAAAATGTTTCCAAAGTGATTTGTTAAAAAAATTTTCAGGCAAAGCAGATTTTATATCGGCTAATATTATAGCTGACATAATCATTCGTCTTTTTGATGAGCTGCCAGATAAATTGACTAAAAATGGAATATTTTTGGCAAGCGGAATTATAAAGGATAGGTTAAATGATATAGAGAAGGCAGCTGAAGAACATAAAATGTATATTGTGGATAAGGCTGAAGAGGGTGGTTGGGTTGCACTTGTATTGAAATTTGAGGCAGATAAATAATGCGCCGTTTATTTATTGATAGAAAAATGGAAAAAAAGATAATAATCACCGGTGATGATGCAGCTCATTTACTTTATGCTATGCGGTCAAAACCGGGACAATATATTACAGTAGTTGATAAAGAGGGAAGAATAGCTAGAACAAGTATTGCTGATTGTGGACCACAGAAAGTGGACTTGGATTTTGTTGAATGGATGGATAAAGCTGAAAACGAATCATCAGTAAATATAACTTTGATGCAGTGCCTGCCTAAGGGTGATAAGATGGACTATATTGTGCAAAAGGCAGTTGAGCTGGGGATAACATGTATTATACCTGTGGAAAGTCAAAATTGCGTTGTAAAATATGATGCTGCCAAGAAAGAAAAACGATGTCAAAAATGGCAAAAGACAGCTAAAGAGGCAGCAAAACAATGTGGTAGAAGTACTATACCGGAAATTGTACCAATTACAAACCTGAGTGAGGGACTTAACCATATAAGCGGATATGCTGCCTGTGTGTGTTATGAGAGTGAAGCAAATATATCTTTTAAGCAATATCTTCAAACACATAATAAGAAAAATGGTTATTTAGTGTTGATCGGACCGGAAGGTGGATTTACAGCAGAGGAAATAGAGATATGCCGCACCAAGAAGATAGAAAGTGTTTCCCTGGGAAAGCGTATATTGCGTACAGAAACAGCAGCAGTTGCTGCTTTGTCAATACTGCAATATGAAAAAGGGGACTTAGGCAGTTAAATTATAAATATTTTTATTTTATATAAGGAAAGGGTTATTTATGGCTAAAGTAGCACTTACTACATTAGGATGTAAGGTAAATCAATTTGAAACAGAAACTATAGCAGGACTTTTCAGGCAGAGAGGATACGATGTCGTTGATTTTACAGAAAAGGCAGATGTTTATATAATTAACACCTGTTCCGTTACGCATTTAGGAGAAAAAAAATCCAGGCAGCTGATTCGTCGGGCTAATCATTTAAATAATGATGCGGTAGTGGCAGTGACAGGATGTTATGCACAGTTGGCACCGAAAGAAATAAAAAAGATAGATGGGGTCAAGGCTGTAATTGGGACTAATGAACGTAAAAATATTGTTGATGTGGTAGAAAAGGCAGCTGTAGGTAAGACAGTTATTTCTGATGTAAAAGATATTATGCATGAGCATGAGTTTGAAGATATTCCCATGTTTGGTATGCAGTCGAGAACCAGGGCTTTTTTAAAAATCCAGGATGGATGTAATAATTTTTGTTCTTATTGTATAATTCCTTATGCCCGAGGACCGTTACGTTCGCGTAGTCTGAATAGTATAATAAAAGAGGCTGATAAACTTATAAACAATCAATTCCATGAAATAGTATTGTCAGGGATACATTTGGGGGCATACGGGCGTGATTTGCCGGAAGATATTACTTTGGCTGATGCAGTAGAAGTAGTTCTTTCACTAAAGGGACTGAAAAGACTTCGCTTGGGATCTTTGGAATCAATAGAAGTGTCAGATAAATTGTTGGAGTTGCTTGTAAATAACAGACATTTTGCCCATCATTTGCATTTACCGCTGCAAGCAGGAGATAACGAAATATTAAAAGCTATGAACAGACATTACAGTATTCAAGATTTTGCTGAACTATTGAAAAAAATTACAAAACATGTTCCTGATATTGCGATATCAACGGATGTTATTGCTGGTTTTCCAGGAGAAACAGATGCGCAATTTGTCCATAGTCTGGAATATATCAAAAGCCTGCCTATCTGCCGTATACACGCTTTTCCTTATTCCAAGAGGAGGGGAACGCCTGCCGCTGCTATGGATAATCAAGTAGCTGAAGGTGTAAAAAAGCAGCGGGTGCATGAATTACAAAAACTTAGTAAAGAAAAATCCAGTCAGTTTTATGCACAATTTATTGGGAAATCATTAGATGTTTTAGTTGAGCAGGAGAACGATGGTATTGTTGACGGACATACTGGCAATTATATAAAAGTATATACTGACAAAAAAATAAAAAAAGGTGAAATATATTCTCTAAAAATGATAAAGTCTTATAAAGATGGTCTTTGGGGAGAAAATTAATTTTTGTAAAAGGAAGGGATTATAAAATTAAAACAGAACTAGTAATACATAGGATTTTTCCTCGAACGGGGGTGTTGTTATGTCTGATTGTATTTTTTGCAAGATAGCAGCTAAGAAAATACCATCCAGTATAGTATATGAGGATGATATAGCTGTAGCTTTTAAAGATTTAGAACCACAAGCTCCTGTACATATTCTTATAATACCTAAGAAGCATATAAAAAGTCTTAATGACACCACAGCTGCTGATAAGGAAATAGTAGCCCATATAACTGTTGATATAATTCCTAAGTTGGCAGAGGACTATAATATTGCTGCTGATGGTTTTCGTGTGGTTATAAATACAGGGGTTCAGGGTGGTCAGACAGTGAATCATCTGCATTTTCATCTTATTGGGGGCAGATCTATGCAATGGCCGCCAGGGTAATTATTATTGACAATTATGCTACTTTTCAGTTATAATATCTTGGTGTACCAAACAAATACACTCCCATAGCGTGTGGAGGGGAGGGAAGATATAGATGTCAGAAGTTAAAGTTGGAAAAAACGAAACAATTGATAGTGCGCTTCGTCGGTTTAAACGTACTTGTCAAAAGGCTGGTACCCTCGCTGAAGTAAGAAAACGTGAGCATTATGAAAAACCTAGCGTAAAACGTAAGAAAAAATCTGAAGCTGCTCGCAAACGCAGATATAAAGCTTAAAACGCGGAGGTAAGAGAATGTCTATTAAGGATAGGCTCATGGCAGATATGAAAGAAGCTATGAAGGCTAGACAAACAGATCGTCTTACTGTCATTCGTTCGATGCGTTCAGCGATACGTAAAGCTGAAATTGACGGCAAAACGGATCTTGATGATGCAGGAGTAATTGGCATTATAGGTAGGGAACTTAAAATGCGGCAAGATTCTCTTGAAGAGTTTAAAAAAGGCAATAGGGATGATTTGGTGGAAAAAACTAAAGCAGAAATTGCTGTAATAATGCCATATTTGCCAAAACAAATGTCAGAAGATGAAATTCGGACGTTGGTGAAATGTACTATAAAGAAAATTGGAGCAGCAGGTTCTAAGGATATGGGCAAAGTTATGAAGGAACTTATGCCTGATGTAAAGGGCAAGGCTGATGGTAAACTGGTCAATAACATTGTTCGGGAAACTTTGGCTCAATAGCTGAATAGTATGTTTTGTAAAATAATAAGGACTTCTGTTTATTTAAACAGAAGTCCTTATTGTCGTAAAATAAATTTTGTCGCAAGATGAGTATGTTCCAATGAATATTGCTATTCATTGAACTAATTTTTTTATATTGCAGCTTTTTTGATATTTACGGGGTGACATTCCTCTGTATTTTTTAAAGGTTTTTATAAAGTAACTTAAATCATTAAAACCACATGATAATGCTATTTGCTTTATAGAGGTATTCGAAGATATTAGTTTTAGACATGCCCTGTCAATGCGGTAATAGTTCAAATAATCTATAGGAGTGTGATTGGTCATTTTTTGAAAAAATTTACAAAAATAGTTGGTAGAAAATCCTGCTGCTTTAGCTAGATCTCTGAGCGTAATAGGTGTGTCATAGGCCTGTTCTATAAGTTGGAAAGCTTGTTTTATTTGATAGATATGATGTCGGCTTATCGCAATAGCATAATTATTTGCTGGGTGGTAAAGCTTATTTTTTAGTATTGTTCCCATAAACATATAGAGCATACCAAGTGTTATAAATTCATAACCTGGTGGTTTTTCTCTCAGAGCATTAAAAAGCGGTTTAATTATTTTTTGTATAGAAGTTTTTTGTGAATTGAAATAATTGTTTATATGGAGTTTATGATTAAGTATATCAATTATTAAATCATAATATTTTATATTATGATTTAATAATTTTTTCATATCAAAAACAATGTATTCGTATATACAATCATCGGATTGAGGGATACCTCCATGTATAACATCGTCATGAATGAATATTATATCACCAGCTGAAACCTCAAGTTTGTCTTCATTAAGAGAAAAAAGAAATTTTCCTTTTAGTAAATAGAGAATCTCATATTCACCATGCCAGTGGAAGGGCATAGTAAAATTAGGATGATGAAAATCTACATAATGCAGTTCTATGGGAAAAGCAAAATTATTAGTTGAATAGTTTTTGTTAGATTTTTCTTGTTCCATGATATCTACTACTTAAAAATATATGAATATTTTAAGCGGTAGTTTTCACCTCTTCCTTTGGGAATTGTGTTGTAAATAATATTTTAATTTGCATTGTATTGATTAAAATATTACTTTATATTATGATAAATTATTTAAAATAAAGGCAGTATTGATTTATAATGAAATATTTGTTAGAGCTATGCAATATGTTTAGATGATTGGGATTGCATTAATAAACCAATAGTTGAATAAATATATTATATAAGTATACTTGTATATATTTGATAAGTATAAATTTTCACATAATTTTAATATATTATATTTGATTAAATTATATCATAATATACACAATTTAAGCAATGTTGTACTTATTATCTTATGCTATAAATAAAATCACTAATAGTTATAAAAAAAAATGATAGCAAGCAGGATTTATTGTATATTTCCTGTTTATCCTTTTGACTTGATATGTATATGATTTTATCTATAATTGACCATTTCTTATATTAAAGAAATATAAGCAACAATAAAAATCGTCAGGAGCTACAGTAAATGCACTTCTGACGATTTTTAATAAGAAACGATTATCAATATACTTTAGATATTTGAAAGCCATATTTTTTTAAGGTTTCGGTTATTTGACTGATATGATTGCTATTATGTGTTTCTACAGTTACTTCTAATAATACTTTTTCAAAACTGTCGGTTACCTTAGCCTGATTATGATCCAGATGAATGACATTGGCATTAAGGTCAGATAAGATTTGTGATATTGCTAAGAGTTGACCTGGTTTATCAGGAAGCTTAACACTAAAACAAAATACACGACCACGAGCAACCAGAGCCTTGTCAATTAAAGCAGATATAGTAGATATATCTATATTACCACCGCTCACAATAGCAGCAATTTTTTTATTTTTACAGGATAGTCGTTGCAAAGCGGCTAAAGATAACACTCCAGCCCCTTCTGCAATCAGCTTGTGTTTTTCAATTAATGATAGAAGAGCAGACATTATTTCTAGCTCGGAAACGGTTATTATTTCATCAACATATTTTTTTATAAAAGCAAAGGTTAATTCTCCTGGTGTTTTTACGGCTGTGCCTTCTGCTACGGTATCAACTGATGGTAGAGTTACTATTTTTCCTGCTTGTAATGAAGCTTTCATACAGGCAGCACCTTCAGGTTCTACACCAATGACTTTTATAGTTGGGTTTACTAGTTTTGCTGCCAGTGCTGTGCCGCTGGCAAAGCCACCTCCACCTATTGGAACAAGAATGATGTCAACATCTTTTAAATTGTCAATGATTTCCAGTGCTGTTGTACCCTGTCCTAATAATACTTCCAGATTATTAAATGGATGAATGAAAACATAACCATGTTTTTTTTCAAGTTCATATGCTTTAGCGCAGGCATCATCATAATTATCACCATAGAGGACAACTTCTGCGCCATAAGCACGTGTGGCTTCGACTTTTAAAATAGGGGTAGTGGCAGGCATAACGATGACAGCTTTTAGCTTCAGCTTTTGTGCTGCATAGGCAACTCCCTGGGCATGGTTGCCAGCAGAAGCGGCTATTACGCCACGTGCTTTTTCGTTATGTGAGAGTTGACTTATACAATTGTAAGCACCGCGTAATTTAAAAGAGCCCGTTTTTTGTAAGTTTTCGGGTTTTATGTAAATTTCATTATGAGATATTTGTGAAAAATATTCACTATAAATTAATCTGGTATGACGTGTTATGCCATCGAGCTGTTTAGCTGCTCTGTAGACATCGGCAATAGATGTTTTTTTGACAATTTCTTCCGGGTTTAAAGTGGTTTGTTTTGCTGCTTCTTTTTCCATATGATTTCTCCTATAATATGTACTTTAAAATGAACATCCGATTTAAAGTCGGTAAAAATCATTATAACGAAAAAAAAATATGTTTGCAATATTACATTCATAAAAAATAAAGTAATATTGATTATTACTTTATTTCCACAAGAAAACAAAAAATATTATAAAATATAATGAAAAAGTTTCTTTTTTAATTATTATATTTTACTGTATTTATACGGTAATTATGATTTTGTGCGTGATTTAGATAAAGATTTTTTTTAATACACTATCAGATAATAAAAAAATGACAGAAGAAAAGGACCTTCTGTCAAAATGAAAATAAAAAATATATTGGATAATAATTCAAATCACATAGCTAAGTAGTCATTTTAAAAATCCAGCAATTATATGTTGTTCAGCTTCTTTTTCCGTTAGTCCTAAAGACATTAATTTTATAAGTTGTTCACCGGCTATTTTCCCAATGGCTGCTTCGTGGATTAAATTAGCTCCAGGATCATTTGCCTTTATTTCAGGAACTGCAGCTATATGTGCTTCATCCATTATTATAGCATCACATTCCGAATGACCATGGCATTTGTTATTTCCATAAATTTTAGCAGTAAACAATTGCCGTGATTTATCCTGTGCTACAGCACGTGATACAACATTAGCACTTGAATTCTGCCCATCCAGATCTACCTGAAAGTCACTTTCAGCATATTGTGATTCATGGGTTAGAAGTTTTTCTTTTACAATAAAAGTGGCATTTTTGTTAACGCGGGCATTAGTTATGCGTTTAGTGGAATTGATACCACGGATTTGTGTTGATTCCATTTCCATGTAGCCATTTTCTTCTATATTTACGATTGTAGTAGGATTCATAATTTTTTCCCCAGTGCCACCACCTTCACCAAAATGTTTTTCTATGTACTTTACTCGGGAATTTTTCCCTACATAGAATGAATGAATACCATCATGCTGTGAATCATGGCTACCACAGTTATTTATACCGCAGCCGGCAATAATAGTTACATCACAGTTATCTCCAATATAAAAGTCATTATAAACCAATTCAGACTGTCCAGATTTATCCATGATAACAGGAATATATACTTTTTCATTTTTGGTTCCAGATTTTATGTTTATATCAATGCCATCCTTGCCATCAGTTTTTTTGGTAATAGTTATATTATCACTGGAAGCACGGACAAAGGGCGTACCATTCAGCCGTATGTTATAAGCACCATTAGGTAAATTTGTCAAACCAGAAATTGTTTCCAGTAACTGACGTTCACTGTCATTAAGTTTTTGTTCCATTATTTATCCACTCCTTTATATATGTCACAGCTTCCGGCAATAGATACTAATCGAGGAATGATTACGTCTTTTTTACCAATTTGTTCTACATGTCCATCAGCTATAAGAATAATTTCATCGGCAATATTTAATATTCTTTCCTGATGTGAGATGATTACAATAGTGTGATGTGTATTATGCATTTTTTCAAAGACTTGTATGAGCTTTTGGAAACTCCAAAGATCAATACCTGCTTCAGGTTCATCAAAAATAGCCAATTTAGTAGATTTTCGGGCTAGTATAGTAGCTATTTCTATACGTTTTATTTCCCCACCGGAAAGAGAGGTGTCAACATCTCTTCCTACATAATCAGCGGCACATAATCCTACCTCAAGCAAATATTCACAAGCTCCCTTAGTAGTTAGTTCTTCTCCAGCAGCTAGTGATAAAAGTTCCTTAACTGTTATACCCTTAAAACGTATAGGTTGTTGAAAAGCGAAACTTATTCCTGTCTGGGCACGTTTTGTTATATCCCAGTCGGTTATATTTGTGCCGTTAAATATTATTTCACCAGAGGTAGGCTTTTCTATTCCCATGATTATTTTAGCAAGAGTTGATTTACCTCCGCCATTAGGACCTGTTATTACGATAGTTTTTTTATCATCTATATTTAGATTGATATTTTTTAGTATTTCCTTAGAGCCCTTTTCGTCTTTTACAGTAAAAGACAAATTATTTAATTTTAGCATAACATATCTCCTAAATTTATTATGTGGAAGTTTATTTATAAAATAAGTAATAAATATATTATATATAATAAATTAGCTATAGACAATATATTAGTCTATTCATAATTATAATATAAATAATATTTTAGTTTTTTAAAAAGCATAATAGTTATTATTAATTTTACAGATGAAAAAAAATGAAAAAAAGTATTGCATTTTTAAAATAAAAAAGGTATAATATATTTTGTTTCCAACGGGATGTAGCACAGCTTGGTAGCGCGCATCGTTCGGGACGATGAGGTCGCAGGTTCGAATCCTGTCATCCCGACCATTTGTAAAAGTGCTTTATAAAATAAAAAAAGTTCTTTACAAATGAGTTAGAATGTGGTAACATCTTATATCAGTGACCGATTGAAAAAACTGAACAGGCTGATGTAGCTCAATTGGCAGAGCAGCTGATTTGTAATCAGCAGGTTGGAGGTTCAAGTCCTCTCGTCAGCTCCAATATCGCGGGGTGGAGCAGTTGGTAGCTCGTCGGGCTCATAACCCGAAGGTCAGAGGTTCAAGTCCTCTCCCCGCAACCAATATGCTGATGTAGCTCAGTCGGCAGAGCGTATCCTTGGTAAGGATAAGGTCACCAGTTCAATCCTGGTCATCAGCTCCAGAAAAAAATGTGGCGGCGTAGCTCAGTTGGCTAGAGCATGCGGTTCATACCCGCAGTGTCCGCGGTTCAAATCCGTGCGCCGCCACCAGAACTGAATTGTAACCCCTTTTCAATGGGGGTTTTATTTATGTAAATAAGGAATAATGGTTTTGATTACCAGTTTTTGATTGACAGTTACAGTGTGAATATGGTAAAGTTTATGATATTGGCAAGGTTTTCCCATAGTTTGTTTTACAAAGATATACAGCCGCTGATTTTCAGAAGAAAATGTAGGTTGTGGTCTATAATAGAATTATTTTATTAAGGAGTGCATGAAGAATGCGTAATGCTGTTACTTTGGCTTGTACTGTTTGCAAACAGCGTAACTATCAAACCAATAAAAACAAAAAGAATGATCCGGATAGATTGGAAATGAATAAATATTGTAAGTTCTGCAAGAAACATACATTACATAAAGAAACAAAATAATTTATTGTTTTATTTGCAGCTTACGGTACTGTGCGACGGCCTTAATTTGGCAGATAATATAACTGCTAATAAAGATGAAGCGTTTTACAATGTATTTATTTTAGGATGTGAATAAACTTGGCTGATGAGAAAATGACAACTGAAGAAAAAAAGAATCATAGCTTTAATTTAAAAGAATTTTTAAATGGCGTCATGTTTGAAATGAAGAAAGTGGTTTGGCCAACTCGTAAAGAATTGTCTTCTTATACAGCCGTTGTATTTATCGCAGTGATATTTGTTTGTGCTCTCATCTGGATATGTGATAATTTTTTTGCCAGAGTTTTGGAATTGATTTTACGTTAAGTGCCGGGGAGGTGTAATGAATGTCCATTGATACGGAAAATATAAAAAAATGGTATGTCATTCATACTTATTCCGGTTATGAAAATAAGGTAAAGGCTAATTTGGAACGAAAAGTTCATTCTATGGGAATGGAAGATGAAATATTTAAAATTGTAGTTCCCATGGAAAATGAAATTGAAAAGAAAAATGGCAAGGAAAAAGTGGTCAGCCATAAAATTTTCCCTGGGTATGTATTAGTAGAAATGATCGTAAGTGATCGTTCTTGGTATGTCGTTAGGAATACGCCAGGTGTAACGGGGTTTGTTGGCTCTGGGACTAAACCTATTCCTCTTAGTGAAGGCGAAGTCAAGAAAATTTTAGGATCCTGTGATGAAAATGGTGAAGGCAAGGTTCATCTTGATATTGAAGTAGGAGAAAGTGTACATATTAATTCAGGAGCTTTCGAAAATTTTGCGGCTACCGTTACTGAAATTGATTATAATAAATCTAAAGTAAAAGTTATTATTGATATGTTTGGCAGGGAAACAACTGTTGAAGTTGGCTTTGACCAAATAGAAAAAATATAGTCTATTTAGTTTAAGGAGGTGTTATTAATGCCGAAAAAAGTTGTTAAAATGGTAAAGTTACAAGTTCCTGCTGGTAAAGCTACTCCAGCTCCTCCAGTTGGTCCAGCATTAGGACAGGCCGGGGTTAACATTATGGCTTTTGTAAAAGAATTTAACGAACGCACCGCAAAGCAGGCTGGACTTATTATCCCAGTTGAAATTAGTGTGTTTGAGGATCGTTCCTTTACTTTTATCACTAAGACGCCGCCAGCTGCT
Organism: Pectinatus sottacetonis; assembly: GCF_015732155.1. Lineage (NCBI taxonomy): Bacteria > Bacillati > Bacillota > Negativicutes > Selenomonadales > Selenomonadaceae > Pectinatus > Pectinatus sottacetonis. The sequence continues at coordinate 330,479 of NZ_WIQK01000001.1, read as the reverse complement.
GTGTTATTAAAAAAAGCTGCTGGCATAGATAAGGCTTCTGGCGAACCTAATAAAACAAAAGTTGCTAAATTAGCACGTGCAAAAGTTGTTGAAATAGCACAAACAAAAATGCCTGACTTAAACGCTGCTGATATTGAGGCTGCTACCCGCATCATAGAAGGAACAGCACGTAGCATGGGTATTGAAATCGTAGATTGATTTTGTACTCGTGGGAGGCAAAACCGTTATAACCACGAAAGGAGAATTTTTTATGGCCAAATTTGGCAAGAAATATCAAGATGCAGCAAAACTTATTGAAGATAAGTTTTATGATGCTGCTGAAGCAGTTGATTTAGTAAAGAAAACAGCTACAGCAAAATTCGATGAAACTATAGAAGCTGCCATTCATTTAGGGGTAGATCCTAAATATGCTGATCAGCAAGTACGCGGTGCTTTAGTTTTACCACATGGTACAGGCAAGGCAAAACGTGTTTTAGTTTTTGCTAAGGGTGATAAAGTTAAGGAAGCAGAAGATGCTGGTGCTGATTTTGTTGGTTCAGATGAATTTGTGACTAAAATTCAGGGTGGATGGTTTGATTTTGATGTTACAGTAGCAACACCTGATATGATGGGAGTTGTTGGTCGCTTGGGTAAACTTCTTGGCCCTCGTGGCTTAATGCCTAATCCTAAATTAGGCACTGTTACCATGAATTTAACTAAAGCTGTTAATGAAATCAAAGCAGGTAAGATAGAATATCGTACCGATAAAGCGGGAAATATTCATGTTCCTATTGGGAAAGCGTCTTTTGATAATGCTAAATTATTAGAGAATCTTCAGATTTTACTTGATACACTTGTAAAAGTAAAACCAGCTGCTGTAAAAGGACAGTACATGAAATCTGTTACTATAGCTGCAACTATGGGACCAGGGATTCACATTAACCCGCTTATAAAGACTTCTAAAGCTGAATAATATAATTCTTATAAAACTTAAGACAGCAGGTGCTGCAGACGCAGTATAATAGATAAGCCTGCCGAGGTTAAATGGATTTTTGATATATAGTATTTAATATAATCTTAAATTCAGCCTGCGGCAGGAATGTCGCAGGCTGTTTTAGTTTTGTATGAGAGGAGGTGTTTTCATTGGCAGTACGTCCAGAAAAACAAGCTATTGTTGCTGAATTAAAAGAAGAACTTTCTAAAATACAAAGTCTTGTTCTTACAGGATATAAAGGTCTTAATGTTTCACAGGATACTCAACTGCGTACAAAAATGCGTGAAGCAGGTGTTACTTACCGTGTAGTAAAAAATACTATGCTGCGTTTTGCTGTGAAAGAATTGGGATATGAAGAATTGGTTCCTTACTTAGAAGGTACTACCGCTATTGCTTATTCGGCAGAAGATCCTGTTGCACCAGCAAAGGTAATCGAAGCTTTTATTAAGGAAAATAACTTAGCAAAAACAGATGTTTTAACTGTTAAAGCTGGTGTAGTTGATGGTAAAGTTATTGATGAAGCTGGAGTTAAAGAATTGGCTTCCCTGCCATCTCGCGAAGTTCTCATTGCCAAAATGCTTGGCAGTATGCAGGCTCCTATTTCCGGTATGGTCAATGTACTTCAAGGAACTATTCGCAACGCTGTATATGTGCTTGAAGCTATTCGTAAACAAAAAGAATCAGCATAAGCAGATTACTATATAAAACTAATAAAAATTATCTTATGGAGGATATTAAAATGACTAAAGAAGAAATAATGCAGGCCATTGAAGAAATGACTGTTCTTGAATTATCTGAACTCGTAAAAGCTATGGAAGACAAATTTGGTGTTAGTGCAGCTGCTCCTGTTGCTGTTGCAGCTGCTCCCGCTGCCGGTGGTGCTGCTGCTGAAGAAAAAACTGAATTTGATGTAGTTCTTGCATCAATTGGTGCTAGCAAAATCAATGTAATTAAAGCTGTACGTGCCATTACAGGTCTTGGCTTAAAAGAAGCTAAAGCTTTAGTTGATGGTGCACCTGCTCCTATCAAAGAAAAAGTTTCTAAAGATGAAGCTGCTGATATTAAAGGCAAATTAGAAGAAGCCGGCGCAACTGTAGAAGTAAAATAAATTATTTTACAGCTCGGTTAAAAAAGCCCTGTATCTAAAAAAGATATGGGGCTTTTATATTTTTCTATATGTAAAAAAATATAATAAAAATTTAAAAAGTATTAATTAAAAAAACATTATGTTATAATTTTCATAATAACTGTGTCATATTAAAAAATATCTAAAAAAGTATAGTTGACAAATACAATAAATCCGGTTAATATTAACATGAAAATAGAATATAGAGGAAAACAGGTGTCTATTAGGACTTAATAGGGAATTCGGTATAAGCCGAAGCGGTCCCGCCACTGTAAAGATGAGTTTTTCAAACTATGCCACTGAAGCTGATGCTTTGGGAAGGCTTGAAAATACAATGAGTCTAAGCCAGGAGAACTGCCTGTTTTAACATCACCGTTAGCATCAGAACTTATTGATGCTTATACCTGCGAGCGATAGGGAGGAGATTTTTACTGTGCATATAAAATTTTACATAGTTATTTCTCCGGCTTAGTTTTTTAGCCGGTTTTTTATTTGCCTAAATTTTATAAAGCTTAGTATTTATCATCTGTCTGGAACTTGCAGACAGATTTTTTTATTTTGTAATTTTGAGAGGGAGGTTTCTGATGAAAGAAGAAACAAAAAATCAAGATGAAGGCGGCAGTCTTGATTTGAAGGCTATGCTGAAAAAAGCGGACGAACAAACAGATTTTCCTAAAGTACCATTTGATGAGTTTGTTCCGCCTACTTATGAAGAATGGAAAGATGCCTGTATTGCGCTGCTAAAGGGTGCACCATTTGATAAGAAAATGTATACGAAAACATATGAAGGCATTACATTTGAACCTATGTATACCAAGGCTATGACAGAAAGTATCCTACCCAAAAATTCTTTTCCGGGAATGAATGATTTTATGCGTGGTTCACGTATAAGTGGGTATGTAGGACAGCCATGGGGTGTGGCACAGTCATGTGATGAAACTCTGCCGAAGGAAAATAATGAGCTTCTCAAACATGAAATTGACAGGGGATCAACTATCTATAATTTGAGGCTTGACAGGGCTACTATATTGAATGAGGATGCTCAAAATGCCGATAAGGTTGGTGATGAAGGTTGTAGTATAACTACACTTGCTGATATGCATAATATTCTTAACGGTCTTGATCTGAAGAAATATAGGTTATATATTTATGCAGGTGCATCGGCACTGCCTATTTTATCAATGGCTGCAGGGGCATTACAAGCATCAGGGAAACATTTGAAAGAACTGCATGGTTTTATAGGCGCGAATCCTATTGGACAGATGGTAGCACAAGGAAAAAATTACACTGCCCTTACTGATTTGTATGATGAAATGTACCAATGTGCGTTATGGGCTGATAAAAATACACCTGACTTGCGGACTATTATGGCAAAAAGTGATGTGTTTAGTCGTGGTGGAGCTAATGATGTACAGGAAATGGCATATACGATATCCATGGCTGTAGCTTATTTGAGAGCTATGCAGGAACGCGGTTTGACAATTAAGCAAGCGGCATCAAAGATTTGTTTTGGTTTTTCAATGGGTGCTAATTTCTTTATCCAGATAGCAAAATTGAGGGCCGTTCGTCCTATATGGGCAAAAATTGTAGAAGCATTTGGCGGAGATGAAAACGATCAGCGTATGTATATTCATGCCAGACCGGCATTGTTTTTTAAAACAGTTTATGATCCCTATGTAAATATGCTCAGAAATACTACGGAAATTTTTTCTGGTGTTGTTGGAGGGGTGGATTCATATGAAAATGCAACTTTTGATGAACCTATTAGAAAAGGTGATGAATTTTCCCGCCGTATAGCCCGTAATGTGCAGATTATGCTTCAAGAAGAGTTTGGTTTATTAAAACCGATAGATCCGGCAGGTGGTTCATGGGCTGTTGAAAGTCTGACAAAACAGATGAAGGAAAAGATTTGGGCAGAATTTCAATTAATAGAACAAAAAGGTGGATTAATCAAGGCCCTTCAGGAAGGATATCCGCAGACTCAGATCGCTGAAGTATTGCAATCAAGATTCAAAAATGCAGAATTTCGTAAAGATCGTATTGTTGGGAATAATATGTATCCTAATATGACAGAAAAACTGATTGATAAACGTCCGGAAGATACAGTTGCCCTTAAAAAGCAACGTACAGATGAAATTAACGAATATTTGAGTGATATTGATGAAGTATTTAAGCAGGAAAAGCTAAGTAAACTAGCTGATATATCACAGAAAAATTTGGTTGATTCAGCTATAGAGGCAGTAAAATCTGGGGCAACTATTGCTGAAATACGTAAAGCGCTTAATACGAGATATGATGGTGTAAGTGAAAATATAGAAGTAATAATGCCGCACCGTTGGAGTGAAAGATATGAAGCTTTGCGTAAGGTAACAGAAAATTATAAAGAAAGAAATAATGATAATGTCAAAGTGTTTTTAGCGAATATGGGGCCGATACCGCAACATAAAGCCAGAGCAGATTTTTCTACCAGTTTTTTGCAAGTAGGGGCATTTGATGTCCTTTCAAACAATGGCTTTAAGACAACAGATGAGGCAGTTGAAGCGGCTAAAGAGTCAGGAGCAGATGTTGTTGTTATATGTTCTTCAGACAAAACATATCCGGAAATTGTGCCAGAATTAGCGCCTAAACTGAAAAAGGCTCTGCCGGATGCTGAACTCTATTTAGCTGGCGCTGCTCCTAAGGATTTAGAACCTGTATATCGAAAAGCTGGCGTGGATGATTTTATTTCAGTCAGAGCAAATTGTTATAAAATTTTACAGTTTTTGCAAAAAAAGAAAGGTATGGTTGAATAATGTCTTTTCAAAATCCTGATTTTAGCAAAATAAAAATTAATGACATACCATCCCATTCGGAAAAAGAATGGAAAGAACGTTTAGAAAAAGAAACAGGCATGAAATATGATGATTTAATTGGCAAAACAATGGAACATATTCCTGTAAAGCCAATGTACAATTTTGATGAGTATGCACATATGAACCATCTGGATTTTGCCAGTGGTATTCCTCCATGCCTGAGAGGTCCATATTCCACAATGTATGTATTTCGTCCATGGACAGTACGCCAGTATGCTGGGTTTTCTACAGCAGAAGAATCAAATGCATTTTATCGCCGCAACTTGGCAGCAGGACAAAAAGGATTGTCTATAGCATTTGATTTACCGACACATCGCGGTTATGATTCTGATAATCCTCGTGTATTGGGTGATGTAGGTAAAGCTGGTGTTGCTATTGACTCCATTTTGGACATGCGTATACTATTCAGTGGGATTCCACTTGATCAAATGTCAGTATCAATGACAATGAATGGAGCTGTGCTGCCGATAATGGCTTTCTACATTCTATCAGGAGAAGAACAGGGTGTAGATAAGAAAGTTATGGCTGGAACAATTCAAAATGATATTTTGAAAGAATTTATGGTTCGTAATACTTATATTTATCCTCCGGAAATGTCTATGCGCATAATAGGTGATATATTTGAATATACAACAAAATATATGCCTAAGTTTAACAGTATATCCATATCAGGTTATCATATGCAGGAAGCAGGTGCTACTGCTGATATTGAACTGGGATATACTCTGGCAGATGGACTTGAATATATAAGGACAGGTGTTAATGCAGGATTGCCTATAGACTCTTTTGCTAAGCGTTTATCATTTTTCTGGGCAATAGGAAAAAATTATTTTATGGAAGTGGCAAAAATGCGTGCCGCACGTGTTCTCTGGGCGAAAATAGTAAAATCGTTTGGTGCAGAAAACAATAAATCAATGGCACTTCGTACACATTGCCAGACTTCAGGCTGGTCACTTACAGCACAAGACCCGTTTAATAACATATCGAGAACCTGTATGGAAGCAATGGGAGCGGCTCTTGGTCATACACAGTCATTGCACACGAATGCTCTTGATGAAGCAATAGCATTGCCTACAGATTTTTCAGCGCGTATAGCTCGTAATACACAGCTTTATATCCAGGATGAAACACGAGTATGTAAAATAATTGATCCATGGGGTGGTTCTTATTATGTAGAAGCACTCACTGATGAAATAATTCGTCGTGCATGGGCTCATATCCAAGAAGTAGAAGCATTAGGTGGTATGGCTAAGGCAATATCTACAGGTTTGCCTAAGATGCGTATAGAAGAAGCCGCTGCCCGCCGCCAGGCACAGATAGATTCAGGCAATGAAACTATTGTTGGACTTAACAAATATCGTTTGGAAAAAGAAGATCCGTTGCAGATCCTGGCAATTGATAATACGGCTGTTCGTAATTCACAGATTGAACGATTAAAGAAATTACGTGCAGAACGTAATGATGATGAAGTGCGCAGTTGTCTTGAAGCTTTGACGAATGCTGCTGAATCGCGTAAAAATGGTAACCTGTTGGAATTAGCAGTAAATGCTGCTAGAGCACATGCTTCATTAGGTGAGATATCTGATGCTGTGGAAAAAGTTTCTGGTAGATTTAATGCGGTTATCCATACTATTTCGGGAGTTTATTCCTCTGAATTTACCGATAAGACTGAACTTAATAAAGCTCGGCATATGGCAGATGAATTTGAGAAGCTCACTGGTCGTCGGCCGCGTATTTTTGTAGCTAAAATGGGGCAGGACGGTCATGACAGAGGACAAAAAGTTATCGCTTCATCATTTGCTGACATGGGCTGGGATGTAGATGTAGGCCCGTTATTTCAGACACCTGAAGAAACAGCGCAGGATGCTGTTGATAATGATGTGCATATGGTAGGTTTTAGTTCTTTGGCTGCGGGACATAAAACATTATTGCCAGAGCTGGTAGAAGACTTAAAGAAATTAGGACGTGAAGATATATTAGTTGCCATTGGCGGTGTAATTCCTGTACAGGATTATGATTTCCTTTATGAACATGGTGCTGTGGCAATTTTTGCACCAGGAACAAATATTCCCGAAGCAGGAATAAAATTATTAACAATTTTAATTAATGATGCTAAGGAAGAATTAGCCGAGGGATGATATTATGGCTGAATATAAAAGTTTTAAGCCCGATTGGGCACCTGATGAAAAGGATGATGCTTTTGCCTGTAGCGTGATGGATGGTATCAATGGAATAAAAGATACAACGGTTGGTAATCTTAATCCTGAATACGCTAAAGGCCGGAGAAAACCTATATGCAGAAGAAAAATGGAAGTAGATGATTATGTAAAAGGAGTTTCAGAGGGAAACCGTATGATTTTATCACGGGCCATTACATTGATTGAAAGTAATAATCCCGCGCATTTTTCTAAGTCGCAACAAGTTTTGCAAAAACTTTTGCCACGGACAGGTAAGGCACTGCGTATAGGTGTAACAGGTGTTCCAGGTGCAGGAAAAAGTACGATAATAGAAACTTTTGGTAATATGCTATGTGATAGTGGACATAAGGTGGCAGTACTTACTGTTGATCCTACAAGTTCAGTTACTAAGGGATCAATATTGGGGGATAAGACGCGGATGGGTACTTTATCGCGTAACCCTAGTGCCTTTATAAGACCATCTCCAGCGGGAGGCACATTAGGCGGAGTTGCCAGAAAAAGCCGGGAAACTATGCTTATGTGTGAAGCCGCGGGTTATGATACTATTATTATTGAAACAGTTGGTGTTGGACAGTCGGAAATTACTGTGAGATCAATGGTCGATTTTTTTATGCTGGTTGTATTGACTGGTGCAGGAGATGAACTGCAAGGGATAAAAAAAGGAATAATGGAATTGGCAGATGCGATAGTAATCAATAAGGCTGATGGAGATAATCTTTTACGGGCCAAGGTATCACGTGGTGAATATGAAAGAATGATCGAATACATTAGACCGGCAACTGAAGGTTGGGAAACCCATGCATACCTTTGTTCAGCGTTGAAAAAAACTGGTCTAACTGAATTATGGGATGTAATAAAAATATTTGTAAAGGTAACCAAGCAGAAGGGATCTTTTCAACGCAGGCGTGATAATCAGCTGCTTGACTGGGTTCACAGTATGATAGATGAACACCTTCATAATTTGTTTTTTGATGATCCAGTGATAACGGGGCGTATGCCTGAGGTACGCAATGCTGTACTGGCAGGAAAAATTTCACCGACTCAAGCTGTAGGTGAGCTTATAAGATTGTTTGATGTTGAAAGAGCTGCTAAGCGTCGTGTTGATTTATTTGAGCCGACAAAGTAAAAAAAGTATATATTTTTATATTGTTGAATAATTTAAGCGGGAGGTGAGATAATGTTTACTAAGACAATTTATTTTTCCGGCGGGGATTTTCACGAGTTACAGGAAGTTTTTTCACGTATAAAAGGTGTAACTAGTACAGCTGTAGGATATATAAACACAGATAATGAAGCTCCTTCATACGAAAGTGTCATTAAGGGAAATATTCAGGCTGTTATGGGAATAAGGATTGACTATAACCCCAAGAAGATTGATCTATCAACATTGATGGATATTTTATTTACCATTATTGATCCTTATAGTAAGAATAAGCAAGGTGAATGTGAGGGACAGATGTATCAAAATGGTGTATATTATTGCGATTATGAAGATCAGCCGATTGTTGAATTATATATGAACTTTATAGCATCAAAAGGAAAAGCACCAGCCGTGACGACAGCTAATGTCACAATGAATGATCCATCAGGGGCAAAAGCATATCGCAGGTGCTATGTACAGGCTGTTCCTCTGGAAAATTTTTGTCTGGCAGAAGAGCAGCATCAACATTATTTGAGAAAAAATCCTACAACGAAGACTTTTATTGATTTTATGCGGTTGCGGGAACTGGATATTATTATGAGATGAACTACCATATACGCAGTATCATTTGTTGAAATTAATGGATGATACTGCGTATTGTTTTAAATCAGCAATATAAATATTTTGCAGGTTCAATATATTTATTGGATTTACAGGATACTTTTATATAAATATTAATTAGGCGGTGTTGTGATGAAAAAAATTTTTAGTAGTTTACTGTTGATAGGATTTCTGATGTGTTTTTTTGTAGTTGAACCGGTAAATGCCCATGGAGTATGGTTCGCAAATCGGTTAGACCAGACACAGTTGGTTTTAGGGGAAGGCTATAAGGATAATGCTTATGCCCCTGCTATGGTAAAAAAATTATATGGCTACGATGCAAATTACGACCACATAAATTTACAGGCCGTAAATCATAAAAACTATATAACAATTAAACCAGAAAAAAATCTTTCAGTAGCAGTAGTATTTTTTGATTATGGATATTGGAGCAATGGAACTGATGGAAAATGGCATAATGCTCCTATGAATATGGTCAAGGGGGCAACTATCGGGACACATGCTATAAAATACAGTGTTAATTATTTAAAATCAGTAAATAATCCTCAGCCGATAAATAATATTCCCTTGCAAATTGTCCCGCTTAAAGATCCTACAAAATTAAATGTAGGGGATCAGCTGCCAATACAAGTGTTATATAATGGAAAACCCTATTCTTATGCAGAAATTATTCCTGATGTTATTAACCATCATACAGTAACGATGAAAACGGATAAAGACGGTAAAGCTGTGTTGCCTGTTGCTAATGGAAGTATAAATGTGATTGGAATAGAAAAAGCCTTCCCATATAAAAATAAAAATGAAAAAGCAACCCAGGATAAAATTTTTTCCAGTCTGAGTTTTACTATTTATCCAGCAGAAAATGATTAATAGATTGTAGGATCTTATTTTATGCCTATAAAAAGATAAAAAATCATTTAAAGTATAATAATAATGAGACTATATATAATTTTTATAAAGAAGGAGAATATTCGTATTTTTTGATATGAGTATTCTCCTTTTTCAATACTTATTAAATAGGATATGCTTATTAGTTTTTATTTATGGATAAAAATAGTATAATTATTTTTAAGGAAGTAAAATAATAATTAAAAATATAGGCTTAATATATTCAGCTTTACGCATAAGTTGAATAGGTAAAAATTTTGTGTGTATTCAAATAAGTAAGATGTTATAAGACAAAAAGAGCCAAAATATTTTTTAATTTATAAAAATAATATGAAACAGGAGAAATATATGGAACTTAAAATAACAACATTAATTGAAAATATGCCAGGGAAGGATAATCCTCTTTGTTATGAGCACGGGTTTTCCCTGTTTATTGAATTTGCGGGTAAAAAAATAATTTTTGATACGGGGCAAACTGCATCATATATTAAAAATGCTGAAAGACTTAGTATTCCATTAAAAAAAGCTGATATACTTATAGTTAGTCATGGACACTATGATCATAGTGGTGGTGTGATGAAAACATTAGGTTTATTAGAAAATAAGATTAAGATGTATGTTGGAAATGAATTTTTTGCTTTAAAATATAAAAAAATGGAAAATGCTACTTATAGATTTAATGGAATAAATTTTACAGAAAATGATTTAAAAAACAATTATGTTCAGTTGTATAAAATATCGGATGATATGACATTTGTCAGTGATAAGATTATTCTTTTTAAAAATTTTGTTCCGAGTAATGATTTTGAAAAAAGAAATCCTAAATTTATGGTAAAAAAAGGAAATGATATGCTGCCTGATTCTTTTGCTGATGAAATAGTATTAGGGCTTATTACTACAAAAGGACTAGTTGTCATTGCAGGTTGTTCACATGTTGGTATTGTAAATATCTTAACAAATATTACTGCTAGGATAAATGTTCCGGTTTATGCAGTTTTGGGCGGAACCCATTTGGTCGAGGCAGATACGAACCGGATAGATAAAACTATAGCAGCTTTTCGTAAAATGAATATAAAGTATATAGCAGTATCACATTGTACAGGAGAAGCAGGGATTGCAGCAATTCGACAGAACATGAAAGATCAATTTATTTTAAATAACACCGGAAATGTTTTTTCAATTTAATATATTAAATTTATTCAAGTTTATTTTGCATAAGATACAGGTTGAATATAATAAATATTTGTTCATAAAAGTCATTATTTCCAAGATGGGGATGAAGGAGGTCCCTGCTTTTTTGCAAACGATATCTGATTGTATTGGGATGCTGAAAAAGTTCGGTTGCAGTTTTGGCAATTTCACCATTATTTTTTACATAGCAAATTAATGTTTGCAACAGACTAGACGTATATTTTTTGTCATAGTCGGATAAAATCTTTATGATAGTTTGTATTTTTTTGCGGATGCCAGACTGCTCTAAAAGAGGCAAAAGATAAAGATATATCTCTGATTTGTAGTAGTAAACATAAGCATTTTGGGTTATATAGCATGCTTGGTTGGCATAGATACTTTCTTGTATAGCTTGGTCAAAATGGGTAAATGTTTTATGCTTATTACTTATACCAATACGAAATAAGTCTGGTGAAATATCGAAGTGTTGTAAAATTTTATGACAAAGATTTATGTTGTTAAGGCAGTTGTCATTGTCAGAAAAAGTGTAGAAAATAATGAGTCCGCTTTTATATTTTACAAGAGAAATATTGGATAGATCGGTTTCTCTGTATTGTTTATAAAATAGTCTATTTAAGTAATTAAGTATTTCACGTGGTGAAGTGGTTTTATTATGGAAGGTAAGATAAAAAGTGATTAAATTATTTTTAAAATGAGGATTTATTTCACGGGCTGTAGAATTGATTTTTTCTTCATTATTAGTTTTAGTGAGCAGTTCGTAAATTTTTTCTTCAAATAAGAGATAATTTTGTTTTGATTTTAAAAGTTCATTAAAAGCGATGATAATGTCTTCCATGTATTCTGTAGAAAAAAGAAATAACGGAACATTATTATCATTGGCCATATTTATTATATTCAGGGGCATTTTTTGGAAAAAGACAGTCTTAACAGCAATGCCTGAAATTTTTTTTTCTATAAGGCGGGCAAAACTTTTTTCAATAAGTAAGGGGTTATCCTTGGCAAAGAATAATGATGTCATTATAAAATTGCCAGCATGAAAAACATCAAAACCATTATTGAACCATTCATATTCGAGGATATCTATATTGGTAATTGTATTTTCTAAGCCGTTTTTTCCGGCAACGAGTTTAAAGTTTTTAAAAATTGTCAAATTAATAACTTCTTTTATTTGTAACACGCTAAAATCCTCCTCCATAATATTTTTATACCATAACTATACATAACATTTTCTTCTTTTACAAGAAAATGTTATGTATAGTTAATTTTTTAGTTTCTATAAAAATAAGTGTAAATTTTTAGGCAAAAGTAAATAGAAAAAAGTGTTGTCATAGATTATACTGTAAAATAGTTGATACAATAATATGTAATATTGTTTAGAGCAAAGGCGCTCAAAATAAAACATTTGTTTTATTTTGGGTGCCTTTTAATTTTATAGGAGATGATTATATTGGGAAAATTTATGAGCATACGTTATAAGAATTTACAACCGTATATTCCAGGAGAACAGCCTAAAGATAGAAAATATATTAAACTTAATGCAAATGAAACATCATGTCCACCTTCGCCCAAAGTATTGGAAGTTTTAAAAAGTCCTAGAATGAAAAATTTGGGTGTTTATACAGATCCTTATTCTATGGAGCTTAAAGAAGCTGTTTCGTCTGCCTATGATATAAATACGCAGGAAGTTTTTGTAGGAAATGGTTCTGATGAAATTTTGGGATATATTTTTTTAGCCTTTTTAGAAAATAAAAAAATATGTTATCCTGATATTACATATAGTTTTTATAATACATTATCATTAGCACTTAACATTGATGCTGAAGAAATAAAATTGAAAAAAGATTTTAGTGTTGATTTGGAACAATTTATAAGGACAGATCGTCATGTAGTATTGGCTAATCCTAATGCACCTACGGGATATACATTATCAATTTCTCAGATAGAAGAAATTGTGAGTGCCAATAGGGACAGGCTGGTAGTGATTGATGAAGCTTATGTTGATTATGGTAATGAGAGCTGTATTCCCTTAATAAAAAAATATGATAATTTGTTAGTAGTGCATACTATGTCGAAATCGCGTAATTTGGCTGGGGCACATATAGGTTATTGTATTGGTTGTGAAGATTTAATAAAAGATGTTGAAGCAATAAAATCAGTATTGAATCCGTTTAATTTAAGTGATATAAGTATGGCAGTGGGAACTGCGGCTGTTAAAGATACAGAATATTTAAGACAAACTGTGCAAACTGTTATCGGGACGAGAGAGTTTGTGAAGGATGAGTTAAATAAACTGGGTTTTTGGGTTTTAGATTCAAGAACAAATTTTGTTTTTGTGCAGCATCCGTGGCTGAATGCGGAAGAATATAAAAATAAATTGAGGGGAAATGGCATATTGACACGTCATTATAAAAATCCGGCAAGAATAAGAAACTTTCTCAGAATAACTATAGGAACAAAAGAAGAAATGATGGTGCTACTAGAGGCAACAAGAAAAATTTTAATGGAATTGGCAGCTTAATGTATAAGTAAGGAACTTATCAAAAAAATAAATATTATTATAATATTTGAGCGAAGATGCTTTTAACAGAAAATAAAAGCATCTTTTATTTATTTAGAAAATATTCTGACAAAATAATAGGATGGTGTACAGTAATATGGATTTTGATTATTCACTTATAATAAATTCTTTTCCCTTGCTTTTGGAAGGAGCTTTTATTACTATCAAAATAACAGTATTGAGCGTTGCTATTGGTATAGTAGTGGGATTTTTAACAGGAACAGTAAGAATTTCCAATATTAAACCTTTACGTATTTTATCAATTTGTTATATAAACTTTATGCGGGGAACGCCACTTCTGGTTCAACTGTTTTTTGTATATTTTGCGCTGCCATTATTTACTGGGTTAAGGATAAGTCCATTTTTTGCCGCAATTTTTACATGTGGAATTAACAGTGGGGCTTATATAGCAGAAATTTTTCGCGCGGGTATACAATCTATTGATGACGGACAAATGGAAGCAGGACGTTCCCTGGGAATGAACTGGGTGCAGGCAATGTGGCTGGTGGTAATGCCGCAGGCATTTAAAAGAGTCATTCCGCCGCTGGGAAATGAATTTATTGCTCTTTTGAAGGATTCATCACTTGTATCAGTAATTGGTTTTGAAGAATTAACGCGCCGAGGACAATTAATTATTGCCAGAACATATGGATCTGTGGAAATTTGGCTTAGTGTGGCTATCCTTTATCTTATAATGACTTTGACTATTTCGCGCATAATATCATATATGGAAAGCCGATACGAAATAAAATAGATTTTTATTGCTGTGGCAGAGAGATGATCATTATTATGAATACTTTTCCAGAAAAAGTATTATATGATATAATACTTATTATTAATATTAGATTTTGTCGAAACTTTATTATGTACCGTCGACAGAATAATGACTGTGTAAAATAAGTTTTTAATAAAATATTTGGAGAGAAAATAATGTTTGTCCAGGAACGGCAGGAAAAGATAATAGAATTACTGCAAGAACGCGGGAGGGTATTGGTAAAAGACCTGAGTATATATTTTAAGGTTACTGATGATTGTATACGGAAAGATCTGGCATTACTGGAAAAAAAAGGATTACTCAAACGTGTATATGGCGGAGCTGTTTTGTATCGTACTAATACACATCAACTAAAGGTGCAGCAGCGGCGGGATGTGAACATTGAACAGAAGCAAATTATTGCCCAAAAAGCCTTGAGTTTAATAAATGAAGGCGAAGTTATATTTTTGGATATTTCGACTATAAATATAGAGCTGGCTAAATTGATATTTATGGCAGGATTAAAAGTGACTGTTATTACTAATATGATAGCTGTAATGAGTATAGCAGTGGAAAAAAAAGCGAAAGATTTTATTTTTATTGGTGGTGTTTTGGATTCTGGTTCTGATGGTTTTATTGGAACAACAGCCAATGATATTATTAAAAAATTTCAGTTTGATGCTGCTTTTATGGGAGCGGTTGGTATTGATATTTATAAAAATGCTGTTTATACATATAAAGCAGAAGATGGTTATACAAAAAAGACTGCAGTAGAAGCTGCTGGCAGGAGATATATTTTGGCAGAATCAGAAAAATTTTCCAGAAGTGGTAATTTTATTTATGCGGCTGTTACTGATTTTAATGCTATTGTTACAGAAAAAAAACTGCCATCGCTAGCATTGAAAAAATTACAGGAGTATGCTATTATGGTGTTCTAATAAAAAAATAAAGCCTGAAACTCTGATATTATAATTGTATCAGAGTTTTTTTGTATTTTTGAAGAAACTATTTTTCCTTTACATAATTATAATAATTTATAATTTTCCCATGTTGAGAAAATTTTTAGATTATTCATATGTTTACAAAACATACATTATGATGATATATTTTAAGTAACAAATAAAGTTCGCTGCGCAGTGATAAAGGGGGCTGTTGTTACCAATTGATACAGGTGAGATAAATGAAAAAATTTGATAGTAAAATTTATATTATTAAAATATTATTAACGAATACGGAAGCTGTGCCAATCAAAATATTAGCACAAAAAATAAACAAAAATCAGCGTACTGTCAGAAATTATTTAAAAGAAATAAAAGCGGAAAAAAAAGAATTTGTCTTAAAATGCAGTAAGCAAGGTGTATTTTTTGCCATTGAAAGAAATTTGAAAGAAAAGTATTTAAATTTGTATAACCAAATTTCCCAGCAGGAGCAATCTTCATTAACGCAGAGGCAAAGGCAGGAATATATACTAAAAGTGCTTTTCCTTGAGCGTAATAGTTATACGATACAATTATTTGCAGATGAGTTGTTTTGCAGTAAAAGCTGTATAATACAGGATTTAGTACAGATAGATAAGTGGCTTTCAAGTAAAAATATTACTTTATGCAGGCGGCAGAATCAAGGTATTTGGCTTGAAGGGGAAGAAAAAAATTTACGCTTGGGATTTAAAAAATTTTTAGACGAAATTAGTATATTTTACAGCACGCAACAGGATGCCAATAGTTCTGTTGAATTAGATCTTGATTATAGGATTAATATAACTAATTATAAAAGGATATGCGCTATTTTAAAAGGAATAGACATTATTTTTATTCAAAAAATAGTGCAAAATATTGAAAAAAAACTTAATTTTTGGTTTACAGAACAAGCTTTTCAAAATCTTGTTATTCATTTAGCAATTGCCGTAAAACGGATACGGGAAGATAAGTTTATTAAAAATTTTGCTCTTTCTCCTAAATTAAAAGAAACTCCGGAATATGCTGCTGCCAGTGAGATGATAAATATTTTAAGTAAAAAGTTAGGGTTAAAATTTCCTGTTTCTGAGATAGATTACGCAGCAGTGCATGTCTTGGGATCGAAAATCCAAATAAATGATGACAAGAATGTTATAGATTCGTTTATGGTCAATTATGGTAAAGCAGAGATTAACCTTGCCAGAGCAATACTTTCAATATCATCTAAAATTCTTCAGATCGATTTACTTTCGGACAAACAGCTTTCAATGCAATTGGTTCAACATTTGCGGCCCACTATTATAAGGATGAAACAGGGGCTTAGCCTGATTAATCCATTATTACTGCAAATAAAGAGAGAATATCCGGCAGCCTATGCAGCTGTATGGGCCTGTAATGATGTTTTTGAAAATATTGTGGGTGTTCCATTAAATGAAAATGAAGCAGCATATATAACTATGCATTTGGTAGTGGGAATTTCAAAATATAAGCCAAGGTATAAAGCTGTTGTTGTTTGTGCCAGCGGTATAGGAACATCACAGTTTATTACTAATAAGCTGGAACAGAATTTTCCTAATCTTGAGATAGTATTTACTCTGCCATACACTGATTTGACAGAGGAGATAAGGCAGCAGGCTGACATTGTGATTTCAACCATAAAAACAATTCAGGGAGAAAATACAGTTTATACTTCTGTATTATTGACCCAGAATGATAGGGAAAATATTAATAGAGTTTTACAAAAAATACGTATAAAAAAAGAAATTGATTTTAGCCTGCGGAAAAATGATCGGGACAACAATACTGTTCCCCTTGATATTTTTGATAGTAAATATTGCTATCTTGATGAAGCAACAGCATCATTTGAAGAAACTGTGATAAAATATGGTGCTATTATGGAAAAAGATGGGTTTGCCAAGAATAAATTTACAAATGATGTTATAAAAAGAGAACAGATAAGTTCTACGTATATTGGCTGCGGGATAGCAATTCCCCATGCAAAATCGTCTTTTGTTAATAGGTCAAAAGTTATCTTTATCCGTTTAAAAGAACCGATACAGTATTGTTCAAGTCAGGTCCATATAATACTATTGCTTTGTTTGTCATTAACAGGAACGGGAAGTGCAATGCAGTTTTTTAAAAACTTTTATTCAATATTATCAGATAAGGATAAAGTAGCAGCACTTCATAATGAAAACGATAAAAGGAAAATAGTAAACATTTTAAATAGTGGAGAAATAAATGAATAATTTAATAACAGAAAAAATGATAATACTGGATAAAGTATTAAAAGATAAAAATGAAATCATTACTACTCTGGCACAGCAGATGAATAGTGCCGGCCGCTTAAATAATCTTGATAAATATATTGATGCAGTGAAGTCAAGAGAGGCAGATTTTTCAACATCTATGGGTTTTTATGTAGCAATCCCACATGGAAAGTCTGATGCGGTAAAAAATTCGGCACTAGCTTTTATTCGCCTGAAAGATATGGTTGAGTGGAGTGACCAGGAAAAAGTAAAATATGTTTTTATGATAGCTGTTCCGCGTGAAAACAGTGGTGATGAACATTTGAAGATTTTAGCATCACTTTCCAGAAATTTGATTCATGAAGATTTTCGTGAAAAATTAATGACTTTGCAAAAGGCAAGTGAATTGGTTCAGATTATAGAGAATATATAATGGAGAGATGAAAATGCAGGAATTTATAAATATCTTTAAAAGAATGCGTGAACATTTAATGAATGGTGTGTCATATATGATCCCAGTTGTTGTTGCGGGTGGAGTATTAATGGCTGTGTCCCTCATTATGTATGGGCAGGCGGGAGTACCGGAAAAAGGTTTAGCTGCTGATATATGGAAAATAGGAGTTACGGGAATAGGTCTTATGGTACCAGTGTTGTCAGCATATATTGCAGCATCAATAGCAGATAGGGCAGGAATTGCTCCAGGGCTTATAAGCGGACTTATTGCGGCTAACATAGGAGCAGGATTCCTTGGCGGATTGGTTTCAGGGATAATTGCCGGTATTGTATGTTATTACTTGAAAAAAATTCCCTTGCATCCTTATATACGTTCATTGGAACCCATAATAATTATTCCCATATTAGGAACCTTGATTACATCGGGTATATTATTATGGGGAATTGGAACATATGTAGCGATAGCTATGGGGGCAGCAAAAGAATTTCTAACCTCGATGACAGATGCCAATAAAATAGTTTTAGGATTGATTGTTGGTGCAATGATTGCCTTTGATATGGGTGGTCCAATAAATAAGGTAGCATATAGTTTAATGGTTGCTACAGTAGGATCGGGAATATTTTCATATGCGGGGCCTTGCGCGGTAGCTATAATGATACCACCAATGTCTATGGCGATAGCATCTTTTATTATGCCGAAAAAATATTCAGAAGAAGAAAAAAATGCCGGGAAAAGTGCATTTTTTATGAGTCTGGTGGGAATCACGGAAGGGGCTATTCCTTTTGCAGCTAATGACCCCATAAGAGTAATTCCTTCATTGATGACAGGATCAGCTATTGGCTGTGCTTCAGCTTATTTTTTTAATGTGCAGACACACGTAGCATGGGGTGGTTTTATTGCACTGCCTGTAACACAAAATATTGGTGGTTTTATAGCATCGGTAATTATTGGATCAGTAATAGGGGCAGTGCTAGTAAACTTGTTGAAGAAAAATATTGTAGAAAGTGATAATAATGAAGAAAATATGGATGTAGAGCTTTCTTTTGAGGATTAATAATAGTTAAAAATGGAGTGTTAAAATATGAATATATTAGCAGTAACAGCGTGTCCATCTGGAGTAGCTCATACGTATATGGCTGCTGAGGCTTTGAAAAAAGCAGCTGAGGCAAAGGGACATAATATAAAAGTAGAAACACAAGGCTCTATTGGAATAGAAAATGTTATAGTTGAAGCAGATGTAGAAAATGCAGATGTTGTGATTTTGACTAAGGATATGCCTATAAAAAATGAAGTTCGGTTCAAAAATAATTTACTGGTGCGGGTGGCAATAAGTGATGCTGTAAAAAAAGCACCGGCCATTATTTTGAAAATAGAAAAACATTTGGCTAATAAATAATAGTAAAAATAATAAAAAGGAATAATATAATTCCTTTTTATTATTTTTTTGTAAATTAAGTGTTTATTCTTGAAAAATAATATAAAACAATATATTATAATAACAAACAATAAATAATAAAGAATAAGGGAGGTAATAAAATGAATATAAAAAATTTGAAGATGTCTGGGCGTATAAATATTTTAAAAAATAAAATGTTGTCACAGAAGCGGTATATGTCTATAGAACAAGCTCTTATAACAACACAGGTTTATAAAGAAAATGAAACTAAACCCGTTATTATAAAAAGAGCATTAGCGCTAAAAACGTCTTTATCAAAGATGGAAATAGCTGTTGAACCAGAAGAATTGATTGTGGGAAACCGTACTAAAGGGGTAAGGTTTGGCGTAGTATCACCAGAAAGCGGTGGTTCATGGATAGACAGGGAATTGGAAACACTGGCATTGCGTCCGCAGGATAAGTTCAATGTTAGACCAGAAGATGTTGAAGTTTATCGCAATGTTATAAAACCTTACTGGCAGGGAAAATCACTGGAGGATGTATTAAAGAATAAATATAAGGATGAGTTTGCATCTATAGGCAAAGTTGCCAAAATCAATCAAACCGATCACTCACAAGGACATATATGTCCTGACTGTGAACAGTGGTTGACGCTGGGGCCGCAGAAGATAAAAGAATATGCGCAGGAAATGTTAAAACGGGATTTAAATAATTCTCAGCAGAATTTTTATAAAGCTGTTATTTTAACAATGGAAGGCGCGCAAGTATTCATGCGCAGATATAGTATATTATTACAACAGACTGCAGAAAGAAATCATAAATTTGCGCCTGTATTAGAAAGAATGGCCGATATATGCAATTGGATCTCTGTAAAGCCACCGGAATCTTTTCACCAGGCAGTACAGTCTTTATGGTTTTTATTTGTTGTTTTGCAAATGGAATCTAATGCCTCTTCTTTTTCACCTGGACGTATGGATAGATATTTATATAAATTTTATGAAAAAGATATAAAACAGGGCATAATAAATGAAAGTCAGGCGTTAGAAATAATTGAGTGTTTATGGCTTAAATTTAATCAGATTGTCTATATGCGTAATGCTGATAGTGCAAAATATTTTGCTGGTTTTCCTATAGGTTTTAATATTGCAGTGGGTGGACTTGATGCGTCAGGAGAAGCAGCAGAAAATGAGCTGTCATATTTGTTTCTTAAAGCGCAGGAAGATCTGGGCCTGCCCCAGCCAAATTTGTCAGTGCGGTTGAATAGAAGAACTTCGGAAAAATTACTGGAGTATGCTATAGAAGTAGTGGCAAAAGGCAGTGGTATGCCGCAGTTTTTCAATGATGAAGCGGTAGTTAATACCATGGTAAATGATTTAAATATAGAAAAAAAAGATGCTCTTGATTATGCTGTAGTAGGATGTGTTGAACTTACTACTCAGGGAAATAATCTGGGATGGAGCGATGCGGCTATGTTTAATCTAAATAAAGCATTGGAATTGGCAATGAATCATGGCCGGTGCCTGCTTACGGGAAAGCAAATGGGGATGGATATGGGAGGATTAGATACATATCTGTCCTATAGCGATTTGGAAAAAGCTTTTGCAGCACAGATAGATTATTTTATAGGCAAGATGGTAAAAGCCTGTGCAGAGGTTGAACAAGGACATATAGATTTACTGCCATCGCCGTTTTTGTCAGCAGTAATAGATAACTGCATGCAGAAGGGAATTGATGTAACAGCTGGCGGGGCAAAATATAATTTATCCGGGATACAAATGATACAAGCTGCTAATATAGCAGATAGTATGGCAGCTTTGCAGCAGATCGTATATAAAGATAAACGTGTAAGCGGAAGAGAGATGCTGAGGGCATTACAGAATAATTTCGAAGGTTTTGAAGTGTTGCGGGCAGTAGTAGAAAATAAAGTGCCTAAATATGGTAATGATGTTGAGTGGGTAGACAATATTGCTGTTAAATGGGCTCGTTATTTCAAGGAAAAGCTGACACGTTATAAAAATTATCGTGGTGGAATTTATCATACAGGTATGTATACGGTTTCAGCACATGTGCCTATGGGAGAAAATGTCGGAGCTTCACCTGACGGCCGGTTAGCATATCAACCGTTAGCTGATGGCGGAATGTCACCAGTATATGGGCGTGATAAGGTCGGCCCAACAGCAGTATTGCAGTCAGTGGCGAAACTTGATAATGCACTCACTTCTAATGGTGGTTTGCTGAATATGAAATTTCTACCGGAATTTTTTGCTGAAGAAGAAGGAATAAAGAAATTTGCCATGTTTATGCGTGCGTTCGTGGAACTTGCGATACCACATATACAATTTAATGTTTTGCATAGAGAAGATTTGCTGGAAGCAAAGGTACGTCCAGAAAAGTATAGCAGCCTGACAGTCCGTGTTGCTGGTTACACAGCATATTTTACAGAACTTGACGGAAAACTTCAGGATGAAATAATTGCCAGGACAGAGTATGGTGCGGTATGAAAGATAAGGGACTTGTATTTGACATAAGGCGTTTTTCTGTGCATGATGGAGCGGGAATAAGGACAACCGTATTTTTTAAAGGCTGTCCATTGCGCTGCATATGGTGTCAAAACCCTGAGGGGATAGCACCAAAAGAAAAATTGGTTTACTTTGCCAATACGTGTATATTGTGCGGCTATTGTACGAAGATAAAAGATAGTGCTGTTAAATTAGAGAATGGCAAAATTATATTTAATGAACGCAAAGTATATAATCCGATTGAGTATGAAAATATATGTCCATCCGGGGCATTGAAAATGGATAGTAGATGGTATGACACTGTTGAATTGGCAGCTATAGTGAAAAAAGATAAGATATTTTTTAAATATGGCGGTGGAGTAACTGTTTCAGGCGGAGAACCTTTTATGCAGCCGGAATTTCTGCTGCTGTTTTTAAAAAAATTAAAAGCAGATAATATTAATACGGCGGTCGAAAGTTCTTTGTTTGCCGATGCAGAGAAAATAAAAAAGGCAATGCCATTTATAGATACTCTTTTTGCAGATTTTAAAATATATGACAATGACATTCATAAACAATATACAGGAATGGATAATACTATTATAAAAAATAATTTGGAAATGCTGCTGCACTCGGAATATAAAAATAATATAATAGTGCGTACACCACTTATACCACAATATACAGCAACAGAAAATAATCTGCATCAGATAGCAGAAACAATCACTAAATGGTATCCACGGGTAAAATATGAGTTACTCAATTATAACCCATTGGCCAAGGCAAAATATCAGCATATGGATTATGAATATTGTTTTAAAGAGAATCCGCCCTTATATACGAAAGAAGAAATGAAATATTTTTATAATATAGTGAGAAATGCAGCTGTGCATATTTGCTGATTACTTTATCGGGTAATTAGTATGATATAATAAAAATAGTAAACAGACTGAAAAATAAAAGGAGATAACCTAAATGAAATATTTAATTGACACTGCTAATCTTGAAATGATAACAAAATGTAATGATTTATTGCCAATCGCAGGAGTTACAAGCAACCCCAGTATAATAAAAAAAGAAGGAAAAATAGACTTTTTCGCTCATTTTAGAAAAATACGCCAAATAATTGGGTCGGAAAAAGCAATCCATATTCAGATATTGGCGCAGGATAGTGAAGGAATAATAAGGGAAGCTCATAAGATACTCGATAATGTCGATAAAAATGTTTATATAAAAGTACCTGTTACCCCACAGGGGCTCAAGGCTGTACAGCTGCTGAAAAAAGAAAATATAGGAGTAACAGCTACGGCTATATATAACAAAACGCAGGGATTTTTAGCAATGGAAGCCGGAGCTGATTTTATTGCACCATATTATAATCGTATGGAAAATCTTGACATTGATGCTGCGGATACTGTAGCTTCTTTTGCTAATATGATTAATGCTTATGGTTATGAAACACAGATCATAGCAGCCAGCTTTAAAAATATGGCACAGGTAAATACGGCATTGGCTTGTGGAGCGCAGTTAGTGACAATGGCTCCGGATATTCTTTTGTCAGCACTTGCGGTTCCCTCAATAAAAAAGGCTGTTGATGATTTTGATGATGACTGGAAAAAAATATTTGGTAATAGCTCTATCTGTGATATGAAATAGAATAGAATAATATTACGATTGTATAATTAATACAAAAATGAAGCTGTTGCATATAACATTTTCATTCATAAACGGGTACTTACCATGCACCTTATATCTGGGTTAAAGGAATAAGGACATTGCAGTGGTGCAGTCTGTATCTTTATGAAGCTGATGACATTATGTGACAGCTTCATTTTTTTAGATTAAATATATTGCCGGTTTACAAATATTATGGAATAATTTATTCAAATATGGAATAAATAGCTATTATGTCTTTTATAAAGAAATTTTTTTACAAAAAAGTTAAATTCTTTATTATTAATAAGCATAAATAAATTGTTAATAAAATACATGTTTTTTCTATAATTGGAGATATTTTTATCAATTCGAAAAACGCATAATAAGCATTACAATAAGGAATACTTACTCCAAACCTTTATGTAATAACATTTATGACACTTTGTGAAGATTTTCTTTTACCAGACTAATAAAAATTTTCTTGATAAATAATTTATCATTGCTATAATAAAATTTAAGAGGAGATTATTTCTAAGATGAGTACACTACATATGATATAATAACAGCGCTGTTATATATAAATGTAAACTTAGGAGGTAAAACTTTATGGATCCCGCAATTTTGACACTATGTGTCTTAGGGGTAGCGGCATTCTTTTTTGCTACTGATGCCCCCATTGGCTGTTACGGCCATGGGGGCATCAGTTGCGTTAGGCTTTTTGGGAGTGCTTACCCCAAAGGAAGTTTTTTCTGGTTTATCTAATTCTACAGTTGTACTGTTTGCCGGTATGTTTGTTATTGGGGCTGCAATGTTCCAAACCGGTTTAGCACAGAAAATTGGTATGACGGTTGTAAAAAGTGCTGGTTCTAGTGAGCGAAGGCTGATGGCATATTTAATGATAATTACTGTGTTGTTATCAGCTGTATCATCTAATACGGCAACTGTAGCTTGTTTAATGCCGGTGGTAATTGAAATTTGTGCGGCAGCTAGAATAGCTGCATCCCGCCAATTGATGGCGTTGGCGATAGCGGCTAATGTAGGCGGCACAATGACGATGGTTGGTACTCCGCCTAATATATTGATGAGTGGAGCATTGCAGGCAGCCGGATTTCATCCGTTTGGTTTTTTTGAATATGCGTATATAGGTATTCCTTTAGCAATAGCAGGTATTATTTATATGCTTACAATTGGCAGTAAGCTGTGCCCTGTTCATATGGCTGAAGCTGTTGACCCCGTGGAAAATTCGGATACACCTAAAGATCCTAGAAAGATGATAGTTTGTGCAGTTATATTAATAGTAGTAGTTTTATGTATGGGTTTTCATAAAACCATAGGAATTCCAATGCAGGTAGCAGCTGTGACTGGTGCTTTAGTTTGCGTACTTACAGGATGCCTGACTGAAAAACAGGCTTATTTGGGAATAGACTGGGTTACGATTTTTCTTTTTGCCGGAATGCTTCCATTGGCTGGAGCAATGGATAAGACCGGAGCAGGAAAAATGATAGCACATGGTGTTATCGACATAATAGGAACTCATCCATCGCCTATGATTATAGTTATTGCAATGTTTATTTTGTCATGCGGCCTGACGCAGTTTATGTCCAACACCGCTTCAGCAGCTCTTTTGGCACCTATAGGTATTTCCATTGCCCAATCAGTTCATGTTTCACCGTATCCAGTATTGATGGCTATAGGTATAGCGGCATCTTGTGCTTTTACTACACCGGTTGCAACACCGCCAAATACTTTGGTTTTAGGACCAGGGAAATTTAAATTTATGGATTACGTTAAAACAGGGATACCGCTTGTAGTAATATCACTTATTGTTTGTACAATTATAATTCCATTCTTCTGGCCGTTTAATCCTTAATAGCCTTTATGAATATGGGTTTTGTCGTTTAATTACTACTAATTGAAAGGAAGGAATTATAAAATGGAGACAGAAAAAATACTCAGTTCAATAGCAGCTTTTGATCCTCAATTATATAATTATTTTCAAGATGAACTACAAAAACAGAAATATGCCTTATCACTTATGCCGGAGGAAAATTATACTTCACCACTGAGTGCGTATTTGGAAGGCAGTATATTAAGCAATACTTCCATGACACACCATGATGAGGAAGCTCCTGCTGGTTTGGAAAGTATTACGGTCAGTCGTGTCAATAAATTGTACGGCAGTGAACATGCGAGTATCCGTACAAGTAATATAGCAGCTGCATCAAGGGTCGTTTTTTATAGTTTGTTGAAAAAAGGTGATACTGTATTATCACTGGATAATCGTAAGAAAGATCACTGTAACAGCGAAAGCTTACAATTTAATTTTGTTAAATTTAGTATAGATCCGCATGAACAGCGCATAAAACTTGATCAGGTCGAAAAACTGGCTAACGAACATAAACCAAAAATTATAATTTTTTCACCGGTAAATTACCCGCGGATAGTTGACTATAAGCATTTATCCGATATTGCAAAATCTGTTGGAGCATATATGTGGTTTGATATCTGCCAGAATGCAGGGCTTGTTGCGGCAAAGGAAATACCTTCACCGGTTCCCTATGCTGATGTAGTTACATTTTCCACGCATGATTCACTGCAGGGACCGCAGGGATGTGTTATCTTATGCAGAAAAAAAATGGCTAAAAGTATAGATAATACCGTTATAACAACAGGCCATTTTGCCTTAAAGAAAAACATCCTCGCTGCTTTAGCTATTGTGTTTAAAGAAGCAGCTACAGAAAAATACGGGCAATATTGCCATCAAGTAATACTAAATGCCAAGTCTTTACAAAAAGGACTGGAAGAAGAAGGCTTAGAAATATTATGCGGTGGTACGGATACAAATCTGGTTTTATTGAATCTTACAAAGCTGCAGATGTCATGTAATAAAGCGTGTTCAGCTTTACGACTAGCGGGAATAATGACAAAACCTACAGTATTGACAACAGCAGAAGACAAAATCACTTTTGATATTTTGCGTTTATCCAGCCTTATTTTAACGACACGTGGATTAAAGGAAGCTGAAATGTACACGATAGGCCATATGATAGGGATTGTCCTTAAAAACCACAATAATCCGGAAAAATTAGATGAAATAAGACAGGATATAACAGATATAGCTATACAATATCCATTGTTTTCAGATGAATGGCTGGCAGCAAAAGCTATATTAAATCCTGTATACAGTGGTGGTAATTTATCCCTGCCCCATGAGCTGGCAGCTGAACGCAAAAAAGCTGTACTGAAAAAAATATTGGGTTTTATAAAAAAATAGATATTAAATTTAAAAGGAAGTGTAACTTATGCATGGTACACATGATCCTCTGCTTATAATGCTGATAAATATGACGATCGTTTTTGCTGTGTTGTTTGTTTTGAGTCTGATAATAAGACTTTTAAAAGTCATTAATGATGCTATTTATGAAAAAAAAGGCAAAACAGATATACCAAGTCCCGTATCTATACGAAGACCGTCTGCAGTGCCGTCAGCCTCCCTGCCACAGGAGAAAAAGCTTAATATGGAAGACAAAACTTTGCTTGCTGTTATAACTACAGCGATTATGGCTTATGGGTATAAAGATGTAAAAATAAGATCCATTGTCAAAAAGTCATAGTCGATATGGTAAAGTCATAGTAATTATTGCTTAATAAACTTTTGTTTTAGGAAGGATTGGTATATATGGATAATTTTATGGGAGCCTTTGCTGTAGCACTGCACTCGGTATGGGCTGACAGTGGATATATATCACTGCACATGAGTAATATAATAATGATGATAATAGCAGGGATTCTACTGTATCTGGCGATAGTAAAAGGATTTGAACCATTACTTTTGACCCCAATTGCTTTTGGCTGTATATTAGCTAATTTTCCCAATAATGGGTTTGAAGAAGGTGTCATGCATGCCATAAGCATGGGAATTCATTTTGAAATTTTTCCGCCTTTAATATTTTTAGGTGTAGGGGCGATGACAGATTTTGGGCCGCTTATTGCTAACCCAAATACGTTATGGTTGGGAGCAGCAGCACAGTTTGGTGTTTTTATTGCCCTCTATGGAGCAATGTCGATGGGTTTCACAGTACAGCAAGCTGCTTCTATTGGAATTATCGGCGGGGCTGACGGACCAACCGCCATTTATCTGGCAACAAAACTGGCACCGGAGATTCTGGGAGCTGTTGCCGTGGCGGCGTATTCTTATATGTCTTTAGTGCCGCTTATCCAACCGCCGGTCATGCGGCTTTTGACAACTAAAAAAGAACGTGAAATAAAGATGGGGCAATTACGTCATGTAAGCAAGTTTGAAAAAATCTTGTTCCCGATAATCACAACAATAGTCATAAGCTTATTGCTGCCATCGATATCAGCTCTTATTGGTATGCTTATGCTGGGAAATCTGTTCCGTGAATCAGGTGTTACTGATCGTCTGGCTGATACAGCGCAAAATGCCCTTATCAACATTGTTACCATTTTTCTGGCATTGGGCACAGGTCTTACCATGTCGGGTGATGCTTTTCTCCGTCTGGCAACAATAAAAATTATATTATTAGGTTTATTAGCTTTTATTGTGGGGACAGCTGCTGGTGTTCTTTTGGGAAAAGTAATGTGTTATTTCAGCGGAGGAAAAGTGAATCCGTTGATTGGCTCAGCTGGTGTTTCAGCAGTTCCTATGGCAGCACGTGTTTCACAAATTGAAGGACAGCGGGCTAATCCAAGCAATTATTTGCTTATGCATGCCATGGGACCGAATGTTGCCGGAGTTATCGGAACGGCTGTGGCAGCAGGGACAATGCTGGCTATGTTTGGCTGATATTAAAGGAGTGAGGAGTGCATCAAATGAAAAACTTTCATGTTAATGTTGAAGGGGAATCCTTTGAACTCAGCGTTGTAAATGAGCAGGCTTTAAAAAAACGGCAATTTAATGTAATTGTTGATAATACAAGTTTCAATCTTGATGTAATATATCAGGAACATCCACCTTTTTTCCGTCTTGCTAAAATGCCGATGTGGTCTTTTTCCCGTAATGAACATGCGGCACCTTCGTTGAGAAAAAGAATGACAAAATGTAGATAAAATACAATATAAAAGCTGGAAGTTAAGTGTTATTATTATTTAACTTCCAGCTTTTTTTGTTTTTAGCTGTTATCATAATAAAATATACCTAGCAGCATATGTACTTATGGTAAAATATGATGTAAAATAAATATTATTATACAATATAAACAGTAATATTTATTATTTGTATTACAGATAGTTTCGTATGCCGAGAGGATATAATTTATGAAATATATTATTATTGATTTAGAGATGAATCCTATAATAAATAAATTTAAAGAAGAACGCTGTATTTGTAAGAATGAGATAGTAGAAATAGGAGCTGTTATAGTAGATGACAGCTATAAAAAAACGGCACAGTACCGTCAATATGTAAAACCACAGTATAATCCTATAGGAAAACGCTATGAAAAACTTACAGGTGTTACAAATGAACTAGTAGAGGATGCTCCGTATTTTGCAATAGCAATGCAGGAATTTGGCCAATGGCTCAAGGTATATTGCAACAAGGATGAAGCTTTATCTGTTTACGCGTGGAGCGAAAATGACCGCAGGCAGATAGAACAGGAAGTTACTCTCAAAAAAATGAAATTAGAAAATTATCCAGTGCTTATTTGTCCGTGGTATGATTTACAAAAAGAATATTGTTCAATGCTTGGATTAAACAGGATGATAACATTACGGGCAGCTGTCGGGGCAATGGGAGAAAATTTTGTTGGCAGAATGCATGATGCTTTATGGGATGCTGAAAATACAGCTCGTATTTTCATCTTGTCACGTGATAAAAAGAATTTTCAAAAAGTCATGGATCCTGTATTGAATGTTTTGAAACCAAGCAGTCCGATGACATATTCACTGGGGGATTTATTTGGTGATAAATTAAAAGGGATGAAAGTGGAATAAAAGGGGTAAAGTATGAAAGTTTTTTATCGTTTTATTGAATTTTACAAACCGCATATGCGGTTATTTTTTTTCGATTTGATTTGTGCGACTTTAGTGGCTGCTGTAGATCTGTCTTTTCCACAGCTTTTATATTATGCGACGCATACGTTATTCGTGGGACCGCAGAACGAAATAATAAAAGGTTGTATTTATATAGCTGCTATAATGATAGTTCTTTATGTAATAAGATATTTTTCACAACTTTATATAACAACATGGGGTCATATAATGGGAGCGCGCATGGAAAGTGAAATGAGACGTATTTTATTTGAAAAATATCAGGCACTGTCCTTTTCATATTATGATAAAAATAATACAGGAATAATGATGAGCAAACTTGTTTCCGATTTATTTGACATCTCAGAACTGGCGCATCATGGACCAGAAAATCTGTTTTTGGCAATATTGGAAATTACCGGAGCTTTTATTTTAATGGGAATGATAAATGTACAGCTGTCGGCAATATTATTTACCATAATGTTGCTAATGCTATTTTTTGGCGTATGGCAGAATCGTAAAATGAAAGCAGTATTTCTTGATAATAGAAAGAAAATAGCTGATGTAAATTCATCTTTGCAGGATAGCCTGGCGGGAATACGGGTAGTCAAATCATTTGGTAATGAAGTGCTTGAACATGCTAAATTTAAAAAAAGTAATGATAAGTTTCTTGCGTCTAAAAATGCTAGCTATATGGCAATGGGACGTTTTGTTGCCGGAGGTGGCGTTTTTGTCGGATTGAGTTATATGGCAGTGCTTTCGGCAGGTGGCTATTTTATAGCACATAATATGTTAAAACCAACTGACTTGGCAGTATTTGCGCTTTATATAGGGATATTTTTAAAACCAATAAATATGCTTATAAGTTTTACTGAGCAGTTTCAGAAAGGTTATACAGGTTTTTGCCGATTTGTTGATATAATAGATACTGATATTGCAATAAAAGATAAATTGGGTGCAATAGATATTGGGAAAGTAAAAGGCAATATAGCTTACAAAAATGTTTCTTTTTCCTACGAAGACAGCCAGAATGTTTTAGAAAATATAAGCTTTACGGTAAGAGCAGGTAACACTGTTGCCTTAGTGGGACCTTCAGGCGGAGGAAAAACGACGATTTGTTCACTTTTGCCACGTTTTTATGATGTAACAGACGGATCTATTTGTATTGATGGGAGAGATATAAGAGATATAAAGATTGCTTCTTTAAGAAATAATATAGGGATTGTACAACAGGATGTTTATATGTTTAATGGAACAATAAAGTCAAATATAGCCTATGGAAAGCCTAATGCACCAGAAGAGGAAATTATTGCCGCGGCAAAGCAGGCTAATATACATGATTTTATTATGAGTCTGCCAGATAAATATGACAGCTTGGTAGGGGAACGGGGAACGAGGCTTTCAGGTGGACAAAAGCAGCGTATTTCCATAGCCAGAGTATTTTTAAAGAATCCCCGTATTTTAATACTTGATGAAGCAACAAGTGCGTTAGATAATGAAAGTGAACGCTATATTCAAAAATCGTTGGATTTACTAGCGGAAAATCGTACAACTGTAGTAGTGGCACATCGTCTTAGCACTATCCAGAATGCAGATGAAATTCTTGTAATACGGCATCATAATATTACAGAACGTGGCAGTCATGAAGAGCTTATGCAAAAGAATGGTCTATATGCCAGGTATTATCGTATGCAGTTTCATAAGCAGACTTCGGCAGAAACAAATAAAAAAAATTAATAATAAAGACAGACATGTCTTATTTTAGGGAATGTGATAAACTTTAAAGTGGAATTAAAAAATATTATTATAAAACTGGTTATTTATTAATTATTTATAGCAAAAATTGAAAATAACTGCTAAAAATTTTCTATAAAATAATAATAACTATGACAAATAAAGTGATTATTAAAAATCAGTTTTAACGATAAAATTTTGTTATTTGTTATGGAGTATGAAATATGGGAGAAAATAAAAAGATACTTTTGCCTTTATTAATGTTTTTGAGTATAATAACATTATTTATTATAGCTGGTATTATTGGTAAAATAAGCTATTTAGGTCTCAGAGAAATATCTGTGGGCCTGCCATCATTTTTTCTTGGTATATGTATAATCATTTTTGTGGTTATGACCATTACCCTTTTGAACGTTATAATTATAATATCTCCGCTGGCCAGATTTAGTTTTGGACATAAATTTATTTATCATATGGTAAATATGCTTTTTCCGCTAATACTTTTATGGGGCCGGATATTAAAAATATCACGCCGCAGTATAGAACGCTCATTTGTAAATCTTAATAACAGACTTATAAAATACAGGCATATAAAAGTAAAACCAGAAGATTTACTGGTTCTTTCACCACATTGTCTGCAGCTGGCATCTTGTAAATATAAAATAACCTACGATGTTAATAACTGCCATAAATGTGGTGGCTGTGCTATTGGAGAAATGTTGAAAATGGCAGAAAAAGTCGGCTTCCATTTTCACGTTGTTACAGGGGGAACACTGGCGAGAAAACTGGTTCGTGAAATGCATCCAAAGCTTATTCTGGCAATTGCCTGTGAACGGGATTTGACAAGCGGTATACAGGATGTTTATCCTCTACCAGCTGTTGGTGTGCTGAATATAAGACCCAATGGGCCATGTTATAATACTACGGTTGATTTAGTAGAAGTTAAAGCAATGATACAAAAATATATAATAAATGAAGATGGAGATAAAAAAAGATAATGAATGCCAGAGAAGCAGCTTTTAAGATTTTGTTAGATATATATAATAACGGGGCATATGCCAATATAGCTCTGGGACGGTTTTTAAAAAAAAATAAACTGGCAGATAAAGACAGGCGGTTTGTGACAGAACTTGTATATGGTACGGTAAAAGCAGGGGATACTCTTTTATGGATATTGCGCCAATATATTAAAATGCCGTTAAAAAAAATACATCCTATGATAAAAATAATTTTACGGATGGGAATATATCAATTATTATATATGGATAAAGTTCCTGTTTCAGCAGCTTGTAATGAATCCGTAAAATTGGCTAAAAAACATGGACATACAGGGACCGTTAAATTTGTAAATGCTGTATTGAGGACTCTTTCGCGAGATGAGAGTAAAGGCGATTTTAATAAAGTCAGCAATGACAAAAGCTTGTATATTGCATTGAAATATTGGCATCCGGAATGGATGGTAAAACTTTTTATTAAAAAGTTAGGTGTAGAGGAAACGATTAAATTGTGCCAGTTCAATAATACTAATGCCCCGCTTTCTCTAAGATGCAATACTTTAAAAATAGCTCCTAATGAACTAGTAAATGTTTTAGAAAAAAATGGTGTTATTTGTCACAAATCAAATATTTGTGATGAGGGTATAATATGTGATGACCATCCGGCTCTGAGTAAAATAGGAGCTTTGAGTGATGGTTCAGCCATAGTACAGGATGAAAGTTCGATGTTGGTAGCACATGTTGTAGCGCCTTCACCACATGACATGGTCATTGATATGTGTAGTGCTCCTGGGGGCAAAACCACGCATATTGCAACTCTTATGGGAAATAAGGGCCGAGTTATTGCCAATGACATTTATGAGCATAAAATTAAGCTTATTACAGAAAATGTCGTGAAATTGGGATTGACAAATATAGAATATAGTTTATCTGATGCCCGTTTGCTGGGAGAAAAATATAAAGGGCAGGCCGATAGAGTTCTGGCTGATGTTCCCTGCTCCGGCCTGGGTGTATTGCGCCGGAAAGTTGATGCCCGCTGGAACAAAAGCAGAGAAGAATTAAAAAAACTGCCGCAGCTACAGTATGAAATACTGCAGAGTGCTGCTATGACAGTAAAAAAAGGCGGTATACTGGTCTATAGTACGTGTACAATAAATCGGGAGGAAAATAATGATGTTGTAAATAAATTTTTACAAAAGAATCCTGAATTTATTTTAGATAATATTGATCAGTTCCTTCCAGCAGGTTTGACCAGCGATAATAATATGCTGCAGTTAATGCCGCATATAAATAATACTGATGGGTTTTTCATTGCCCGATTAAAGAAAAAATAATGATAGTTTTTTTGACAAACTTTATTTTAGAAAGCAGGAAAAGATTTGACTAAAAATATCTTTGGGCTTACATTGACAGAACTGAAAAATGAATTGCAGCCGGGTGGATTTCCACCATTTCGGGCCAAACAGATAGTAGAATGGCTTTATCAGAAAAACACATATGATTTTGCAGCAATGACAAATCTACCGCTGCCACTACGGCAGCAGCTTACAGACTTATATACAATTGAAACAGGAGATGTTATTGTAAAGAGAGAAGCAAAAGATAAAAGAACTACAAAAATGTTGTTGGAATTTACCGATAAAGCCGCAGTAGAAACAGTCTTAATGCGGCAGAATTATGGTAATAGTATCTGTGTATCTTCACAAGTGGGCTGTAATATGGGCTGTACTTTTTGTGCCTCTACCTTAAACGGACTACAGCGTAATCTTACTACGGGGGAAATGCTTGCCCAGGCTTTAAAAAGTCAGGAACTAGTTAGAAAAGACAATGAACGGATCAATAATATCGTTATAATGGGAAGTGGTGAGCCGCTGCTTAACTATGATAACGTTCTGGGGTTTATTAGGCTGGTACATGAAAAGTACTGCATGGATATTGGCTATCGCAATATTACATTATCAACATCTGGTATTATACCTATGATGAGAAAATTGGCTGATGAAGATTTGCCCATAACCTTATCAGTTTCCCTGCATGCTCCTGATGATGAGCTGCGTTCTCAGCTCATGCCTGTAAACAAACGGTATAAATTAGAAAATGTTATGAAGGCAGCCGATTATTATGCAGAAAAAACAAAGCGGCGTATAACATATGAATATATATTGATCAATGAATTAAATGATAACATAGCCCAGGCACATGCATTGGCTGATTTATTGCGGAATCGTCTGGCAAATCTAAATATCATTCCGATAAATCCAGTAAAGGAAAGAAATTTTGACAGACCATCGCCGCAGCGTATGAAAACTTTTTTAGCTGTGTTGGATAAACGTCATGTTAACTATACAGTAAGAAAAGAAATGGGAACAGATATTGATGCCGCATGCGGACAGCTCCGTAACGCATATTTAGATGCTGAAAATGAGTAGTTTTTTGTTTTCCCTTGATTTTAATGGAAAGATAAAAAACAGTTTTTATATAGGTTCCTATATATTACCGCACCAGTATAATGCAAAGTTAATATTAATTCTAATATTTTTACAAGTTACTCTTCCTTACATCATTAGAAGGCCTTATAACTTCGAGAGAAAGTTTTTTTACAGAGATTTTTTCATATGCTCAAACAAAAAAGGACCACTAGCTCAAAATAGCCGGTGGTCTTATCTTTATGCTATGAATAGCATAAAATTATTTGTAATTATTGGCACGAACTTTAAAGAAAGCTTGTGGATGTGCACATACAGGACAGATCTGGGGAGCATTTGTAGCTTCACATACATAGCCGCAGTTTGAGCAGATCCAAATTACTTTTTCGTTCTTTTTGAATACTTTATCTTCCTTAATATTAGTTAAAAGAAGTTCATAACGTTCGTCATGTTCTTTTTCGATTTTTGCGACCATTTCAAAAAGATTAGCTATTTTAGTAAAGCCTTCTTCATGGGCAGTTTTAGCGAAACCAGGATACATGCTTGTCCATTCATAATGTTCTCCGGCGGCAGCATCTTTAAGATTTTCAGGAGTATCAGCAATACCGTGTACAAGTTTGAACCAAATCTTAGCATGTTCTTTTTCATTACCGGCAGTTTCTTCAAAAATTTGAGCAATCTGCTGATAACCATCTTTTTTTGCCTTAGAAGCATAGAATGTGTATTTATTACGAGCCTGAGATTCACCAGCAAATGCAGCAAGTAAATTTTTTTCTGTTTGTGATCCTTTTAATTCCATCTTAACCTCTCCTATATGAATTTAATTTTATTTACCATACACAGTATCTAAGTTAATATATAACATGATAATGATATGGATTAACATATTGTCAATAAAATATAAATAATATATTTTTATTGTTATGTTTTATATTAGATTAGGCAGAACTTTATTATCCAGAGAATAATTACTTTATTCAAAGGATAATATTATCTACCATGATACATATAATTATATGGAAAACTATTATTGCTTAATATTATATATTATATGAAGAAAAAGTCAATAGATATAGCGGTTATTTTTATGTTTATATTGATATGGATAGTATTTGTTTGTATAGGCGTGTATAGTTATTTTTAAGTACATTATATTTTTGACTTAGTATGTAATTTTGCATATAATAGTAATATTCAATTAGAATAAAATAACGAGGAGATAGAAATGTCATTTTCTAAAATGGAAACTTTTTTGGAGAAGCATATTGAAGGATTCTTTAATAGTAAATTTGCCAGTGATTTACAATTCGTTGAAATTCAAAAGAATGTTATGCACATTATAAATCGCAATCACAAAAAAATGAATGATGTTTTATTTGTGCCGAACTATTACGAAGTAGAAATGAGTGAACCTGACTATGAGCGTATTTGTTCGCGTAAATCAAAAAAAATGTTGTATGAATATATTGTGCGTAATGTTATACGGGAAAATTTATTTATTGCAGGACAATTGTGTATAAAATTTTGTCGACAGTCTTCTATGAAAAAAGGTAATTGTAATATAAATTCTCTTTTCAGAGAAAATACACCAGATAGTGTAAAGAATGATGTGGCAGAATGCACGATTGTAATAAAAAAACCTACGATTGAAGAGGCGGCAGCAATGCCGTCAGAGCATTTTTATGCGGGGCTGACAGTTGTCAAGGGACAGGATATAGATGCACATCTTGAAATTGGTGAGCAGCAGATACATATCGGTCGCCGCGAAGAAAATGAATTTTTGTTAACTGATTTAAATGTTTCCAGGCTGCATGCGTATATTTCTTTTAAAAATTATCGTCATATATTATCTGATGCCAATAGTTTAAATGGTACATTTGTTAACGGGAAAAGGATTCAGCAGTTATGTCTGAAGAACAAAGATGTTATTTCTATGGGAAACAGTCAGCTGTTGTATGAGGTACTTTAATGACAATAAATATATTGATGATAATATTAGAATATGCAGTATTGTTTTGCATATGTGCATTTATTTATAAAGTAATGAGTGCAATATACCATGAACTTCATACTGAAGCCTATGAAGATAAAGCACAAATAAATCATAAAGCAGCGCTTACTATATTAGAAACTTATGATGATAAACTGATTAATAAAAGGATATTATTCAGTGAAACATTGACATTGGGGCGTGGTGCCGATAATAATATAATTTTATCTGAAGCATATGTATCACATCATCATGCGATAATAAGTCCAGTGAAAAACCAATACCAGATAGAAGATCTGCGCAGTCGCAATCATACATATGTGAATGGTCAGGAGATAATGGGAAAAACATTTTTAAAAAATGGCGATATAATAAAAATAGGTACTACTGTACTTAAATTTGAGAGGTGATGACAGTGAACGTAACATGTGGCAGTAATGTCGGACTGGTACGCACCAATAATGAAGACAGCTATATTTGTATGGAGCCTTATGTTTATGCTGTTGCTGATGGAATGGGTGGACATGCTGCTGGGGAAGTAGCAAGTAAGTTACTTATTGAAGAAGTGAAAAAGGATTTAAAAAATGATGACGTTTTTAAGTATAATGAAGAAATGCTAAAACAGATTATTATAAGGGCAAATAATGTAATTTTACAAAAATCAGCTGCTGACGAAGCTCTTGCAGGCATGGGAACTACAGCCAGCCTGATTCTACTGCAAAACAGCAGAATATTATGGGCGCATATAGGAGATAGTAGAATATATTATATGCATGAAAGTAAGCTGGTGCAGATAACAACAGATCATTCATTAGTAGATATGTGGGTAAAAAATGGTACAATAACAGCAGAAGAAGCCTTGCATCATCCACAAAAAAACATTCTTACACGTGCTGTGGGGGTGGAGAATGCCATTGAAGTTGATACAGGTGAGTTTTCTATTTTGCCAGGCGATAAGGTTTTACTTTCGACAGATGGGTTAACTAATATGGTAGAAGATAAAAAAATAAGGGAAATATTACTTGATGAAACTATAAATAATAAAGCAGATGTTTTGCTTCATGAAGCTCTTGAAAATGGTGGACTAGACAATATAACAGCAATTGTGGTGGAATTTTGATGAATTATTTAAAAAAGAAAATATTACTGTTACCATCATTAGTGATTATTTTAGCAGTATGTATTTTCTATTTACATAATAAAATAATTACCGATGCTAATTTAGTAATAGCGGCAGCCGCAGCAATATTATTTTTGGCTGGGTTGTTCATTGTCAGGATATATCTTAAAAATGTTGATAATTATATATTGCCTTTGGTTATTTTTTTGTGCAGCATAAGTTTAATAATGATTCTTCGCTTGAAACCAACTTTATTTAAAGCTCAATTTGAATGGATATGCATAGGTTTTATTCTGCTTGGTCTTACCGTCACTTTTGCCGATAAGATATTGCAATTCCTTGATTATCCTTATTTGCTTGGCTTAGGAAGTATTATTATTATTGGTTCTGTTCTTTTATTTGGGACTGATATAGGTGGTAATAAAAATTGGATTTTAATTGGTCCTTTTCAAATTCAACCGTCAGAATTTGCCAAGTTATTGATTTTGGGCTTTTTGGCGTCTTATCTGCAGGAAAATAAAAATACACTTAATCTGCCTAATAGGCACTGGATATTTTTGTATTTACCACCGCTTAGATTTCTTGCTCCTCTGGTATTGATATGGAGTATGGCTTTGCTAATGTTTGTTTATCAGCGCGATTTAGGTTCAGCTTTGCTTTTTTTCAGCATGGCAGTAATGATGACATATGCGGCTACAAGTAATAAATCCTACCTTTTTTTGTCAGGTGTATTTTTTATTTTTTCAGGATTTATTAGTTATATGCTTTTTGGGCATGTACGAGTTAGAGTGGCTATCTGGCTTAATCCATGGGCTGATCCAATGGGAAAGGCGTATCAGATAGTCCAATCATTATTTGCCTTAGGATATGGTGGCGTTTTTGGTGCTGGTTTTATGCATGGTTCACCGGATATAATTCCTGCTGTATATACAGATTTTATTTTTTCGGCTATAGGAGAAGAGTTTGGTCTTCTGGGTGTACTCAGCGTAATTTTGACATATTTATTAATATTTTTCCGTGGTATGAAAATTGCTTTAACATGTACTGATGAGAAATATAAATTGCTATCTTTTGGTTTATCAGCAACGATGCTTTTACAGGCGTTTATAATTTTGGCGGGAGTAACTAAACTGCTGCCCCTGACAGGAATAACGCTGCCCTTTATCAGCTATGGAGGAAGTTCTATGACCGCCAGTTTTATCGCTATTGGGCTTATATTAGCAATAGGCGCAAAGGAGAACAATTGTGCATAATAATATGAATAAAAATATGTTTAGGATAATGCGTGTTTTTATTGTGTTGTTTGTTTTATTAATAATTAATTTATCATATATTCAAGTGATAAAAAGTGATTGGTTTACTAATAATCCGTTAAATCCGCGTATTGCTAATAGGGCTAATAATACCTTACGTGGTGATATTATGGACTGCAATGGGAAAAAAATTGCCTATAGTAAAAAAAGTGGAGAAAAAATAGAAAGAATTTATCCTTATAATGAATTATTTGCGGCACCTGTTGGTTATTTGGGGAAAAATATTGGCAGCGCTGGAATTGAGCAGTCACAGAATAGTAATTTATGTGGTATTAATATGACGCTTCATAAACTAGGGCCTATTGAACAGCTTTTTATGGTAGAAAAGGGCAATAGTGTAAAACTTACTTTAAATGCAGACATACAAAAAAGTGCATGGGATGCTATGGGAAACAGACGCGGGGCTGTTGTGGTAATGGATGCTGCCACAGGTGCGGTACTGGCAATGGTGAGCAAGCCATCTTTTAACCCCAATACAGTAGATGAAGACTGGAAGAAACTTTATGCCGATAAAGCCAGTCCTTTACTGAATAGGGCGGCACAGGGGCTTTATCCACCTGGTTCATCGATAAAACCAATGATTGCTGATGCTGCACTAGCACAAAATGTAATAAATACTACTGAAAAAATATACTGCGGGCCATATTATGATTTAGGTAATAATCAGAAAATTGGTGAAGCAGATAAAGCTGTATATGGTTCAATTAATTTGGAACAAGGGTTGATTCATTCAAGTAATGTTATGTTTGCTGGTCTTGCTGTTAAGATGGGCAGTGAGGGTCTCCAACAGGCTTTTAAAAGATTTGGGTTTTATGATAATTTTCAGACTGATTTTGCTGCGCAAATGCCGCATATTCCTAATTTTCCTAAACTTAGTAAGGGCGAAACAGCTCAAGTTGGTATAGGCCAGGCTGACTTGTTAGTGTCGCCGCTAAGAATGGCGATGCTGGCATCAGCT
Source organism: Pectinatus sottacetonis (assembly GCF_015732155.1). Classification (NCBI taxonomy): domain Bacteria; kingdom Bacillati; phylum Bacillota; class Negativicutes; order Selenomonadales; family Selenomonadaceae; genus Pectinatus; species Pectinatus sottacetonis. The sequence continues at coordinate 290,445 of NZ_WIQK01000001.1, read as the reverse complement.
TTTGGCAATAATGGTAAATGTATGAAACCATATTTAGTAGCACAAGTATTATCACCACAAGGGCAGGTGATTCATACTACTATGCCCGCTGAATTTAAAGAGGTAACTACGCCAGATAGAGCGAATATAATAGATAATTATATGAAGGCTGTAGTATTGCAAGGAACTGGCAGAAAGGCAATTGTAAAGGGGGTTACTATAGCTGGCAAAACAGGAACAGCAGAAAATCCTTTTGGAGCTGATCATGCGTGGTTTATAGGAACAGCTCAGGTTGGGACAAAACATATTGCCTTTGCAGTTATTTTAGAAAATAGTGGTTATGGCGGTTCAGAGGCTGCGCCGGTAATAAAAGATATAATAAACACCATGCTTAAGGAGGATCAAAAATGATGTCTAAACAAATATTAGCCGAACGTTATGAATTGATAGAGCGCATTGGTGATGGAGGAATGGCTTCCGTCTATCGTGCTCACGACCAGCTTTTGGACCGTTATGTAGCAGTAAAAATACTTCATCCACAATTTGCTAATGATGAGGAGTTTATTGTCCGTTTTAAAAAAGAAGCTCAGGGAGCAGCTAAACTATCACATACAAATATTGTAAATATTTATGACGTTGGCGAATGGGATAAACAATATTTTATTGTTATGGAATATGTTGAAGGGGAAACTCTTAAAAATAAGATTCAGCGTGAGGGAAAGCTTTCCATTGCAGATGTTCTCGATATAAGTGGACAAATCGTTGAGGCTTTAGAACATGCCCATACGCATAATTTGATCCACTGTGATATAAAACCGCACAATATCCTGATAAAACCCAATGGACAGGTAAAAGTTGCTGATTTTGGTATTGCTAGGGCAGCTTCTTCAGCTACTATGACATATAGTGGCAATGTAGTGGGTTCGGTACATTATATATCACCGGAACAGGCACAGGGAAATGCTATAACACCAAAATCAGATATATATTCACTGGGAGTAGTAATTTATGAGATGCTTACAGGTGAGGTGCCTTTTAAAGGAGAAAATGTTGTAAGTATAGCTTTAAAACATTTACAGGAAATACCTGTCCCAATACACGAGCTTCGTCCTGATGTACCACCTATTGTAGAGGCAATAGTACTCAAGGCAATGGAAAAAGATCCACAGAAACGCTTTAGCAGTACGCAGATGATTTTAGAAATACATAAAGCGCAAAAAATGTTATTTCCTGATGGTGAAGAAAGAAATGATCCTTATGCAACAAGAGTTATACCCCGTAATCAAATAACAGAAGCAATGAACACTGATAAAAATATTACAAGCAAAAAGCCTATACATTCTATAATGAAATCAAAAAAATTCATTATGCTTTTAGTTTTTATACTGCTGCTGGGTTTTTTTACAGGAGCCTTTTTATCATTTGGTAAATTTTGGAGTAATACGGAAGTAGTTGTGCCAAATGTTGTCGGTCAATCTGTTGAACAGGCTAAAACCATTATTACAAGTAAAAATTTACGGGTTCAGGTTACGGAAGTTTACAATTCAGATATAGCTAAGGGATATGTTGTTTCTCAGACACCAAATGCTGGTACTAAAGTCAAGGAAGAACGTCAGATAACACTGTATGTAAGTAAAGGAGCGGAAACAACAAGTGTTCCTGATGTTACAGGATTTACTAAAGAAGATGCAGAAAGACAACTTCAGAAGGCTGGATTAAAAATAGGCAATATTGTAGCTGTGGCTTCAGATAAACCGGCTGGTGTTGTTTTAAGTCAGGACCCTATACCAGGAATGCAGATAGAAAAAGGCAATGCTGTTAACCTGACTATTAGCAAGGGAGAAGAAGTTAAGACCGTATCTGTGCCTGATGTAACGGGTAATACCTTGAATACAGCTAAGATTATTCTGGAAAAAGCAGGCTTCACCATAGGCAGTATTTCAGAACAGGAAAGTGATAAGGCTCCGGGAACAGTCTTAGGTCAGTCACCCAGATCAGGCGAAAAATTAAAGGAAAAAAGTGTTGTTAATTTAATAATAGCTAAGTCTAAAAGTAAAAAAGAGGCAGTAGAAAAGACTAATAATAATACTTCTTCAAATAATGTTAAAAAGGGAAACACTCAGGAGAAAAAGACCAAAGATTAACGCACATATATAAGGGGGATAAGTTTTTGAAAGCCGTTATTTTATTATCGGGTGGATTGGATTCGACTGTTTGTATGGCAGTAGCTAAGAGTAAAAATTATGATCTTTATCCGATAAGTTTTAATTACCATCAAAGACATAGTATAGAATTAGAAAGCGCTAAAAAAGTTGCGGCGTTTTTTGATGCTAAGCGCCATTTGATAATAGACACAAATATGAATCAAATAGGTGGATCGGCACTTACAGACAAAAGTATAAATGTTCCTGATCGTGATCCTGATACTGAGGATGTACCAGTTACTTATGTACCAGCCAGAAATTTGATCTTTTTGAGTTATGCATTGGGATACGCAGAAGTATTAGGCGCGCCTTATGTATATATTGGAGTAAACGCAGTGGATTATTCCGGTTATCCAGACTGTCGACCAGAGTTCATTAAAAAGTTTCAAGATTTAGCTGATTTTGCCACAAAAGCTACAGCGGCTGAGCATAAAAAAATAAAAATAGAAACTCCATTACAAAATTTATCAAAAAAAGATATTGTATTGCTAGGAACAAAATTAAAGGCTCCATTTGCTTTGACACGTAGTTGTTATAATGGAGGAGAAAAAGCCTGTGGACACTGTGATAGCTGCAAATTGAGATTAAGAGGTTTTGCAGAAGCCGGATTAAAGGACCCAATTGAGTACATGGAGTGATAATGTTTTGAAAGATGTCCAGAATATGGGAGATACACGAGGAATTGCCATTCAACGTGTAGGAATCAGTAGAGCTTGGATTCCATTTTTGGTGGCAGCACAAGAGGGCGGTTCTCAGCATGTAACAGCCTCAATTGAACGTTTTACAGTTGATTTACCAATGGAATATAAAGGTACACATATGAGCAGATTCATGGAAATATTACATGAATCTGCCAATAGACCATTAAATTTCTTGACTGTTGATGAATTATTAAAACATGTTCTTTGTAAATTATCGGCTAAATCAGCACATATTGCTATAAGCTTTAAATATTTTATAAAAAAAGCCGCACCGATAAGTAAAAAAAAGTCCTTATTAGATGTGGACTGCATGTTTATAGGTGATAAAATAAAAAATGAACCTTTAGATTTTACAATGGCAGTAACGGTACCTGTAACATCATTATGTCCGTGCAGTAAGGAAATATCTGCATATGGAGCACATAATCAGCGCAGTAGAATAAAGGGAGCCGTAAAATTTAGTAAGGAAAATGATATCACTATTGAAAAAATGGCAGGTATAATTGAAAAACAAGCTTCATCCGCAGTATATCCGATTTTAAAACGTGAAGATGAAAAATTTGTTACGGAAACCGCTTATGATAACCCCAAGTTTGTAGAAGATATATTGAGGGATTTGGTATTGGCACTGCGTAAGCTGGATAAGATAGATTATTTTTCTGTTGAATGTGAAAATTTTGAGTCAATTCACAATCACAATGCTTATGCATCGCATCAAGAATATAAGTAAATCTATATTGGTCAGATTTCAGGTAAAGCAGCATGATAAAATATTTATTTATATGCTCTTTGCCTGTTTTTTGTTATTAAGATAAAAAAAGGAAGAAAAAAGATAAGAAAAAGTATTGACAAAATATACAGGATTAGATATAATAATTTCTGCGCTCGAGAGAGCGGCCGGGACTTAGAGGGCTAAAGAAATTTAACTTAAAAAAGTTCTTGACAAACGAAAAGGTTTTTGATAAAATATAAAAGCTGACTCGTTGAGGCAGGCACCTTGAAAACTGAACAATACATCATTATATGTTTTCTAAAATATACCAGATGTGCGGTTTAAATATAAACCTGAAACAATTCTTTAAACAACAAATGAAAGAGCCAAATTGGCTCTCCGATAAATTTAATGGAGAGTTTGATCCTGGCTCAGGACGAACGCTGGCGGCGTGCTTAACACATGCAAGTCGAACGGGGCTTTTATTTCGGTAAGAGCCTAGTGGCAAACGGGTGAGTAACGCGTAGGCAACCTACCTTCAAGATGGGGACAACATTCCGAAAGGGGTGCTAATACCGAATGTTATAAAAGCTTTGCATGAAGCTTTTATCAAAGATGGCTTTGGCTATTACTTGGAGATGGGCCTGCGTCTGATTAGCTAGTTGGTGACGGTAACGGCGCACCAAGGCGACGATCAGTAGCCGGTCTGAGAGGATGGACGGCCACATTGGGACTGAGACACGGCCCAGACTCCTACGGGAGGCAGCAGTGGGGAATCTTCCGCAATGGGCGAAAGCCTGACGGAGCAACGCCGCGTGAACGAGGAAGGTCTTCGGATCGTAAAGTTCTGTTGCAAGGGACGAATGGCAATATCGCTAATATCGGTAATGCATGACGGTACCTTGTTAGAAAGCCACGGCTAACTACGTGCCAGCAGCCGCGGTAATACGTAGGCGGCAAGCGTTGTCCGGAATCATTGGGCGTAAAGGGAGCGCAGGCGGATAGTTAAGTGGATCTTAAAAGTGCGGGGCTCAACCCCGTGATGGGGTCCAAACTGGCAATCTTGAGTGCAGGAGAGGAAAGCGGAATTCCCAGTGTAGCGGTGAAATGCGTAGATATTGGGAAGAACACCAGTGGCGAAGGCGGCTTTCTGGACTGTAACTGACGCTGAGGCTCGAAAGCTAGGGTAGCGAACGGGATTAGATACCCCGGTAGTCCTAGCCGTAAACGATGGATACTAGGTGTAGAGGGTATCGACCCCCTCTGTGCCGGAGTTAACGCAATAAGTATCCCGCCTGGGGAGTACGACCGCAAGGTTGAAACTCAAAGGAATTGACGGGGGCCCGCACAAGCGGTGGAGTATGTGGTTTAATTCGACGCAACGCGAAGAACCTTACCAGGGCTTGACATTGATTGACGTATCCAGAGATGGATATTTCTTCTTCGGAAGACAAGAAAACAGGTGGTGCATGGCTGTCGTCAGCTCGTGTCGTGAGATGTTGGGTTAAGTCCCGCAACGAGCGCAACCCCTATTATCTGTTGCCAGCACGTCAAGGTGGGAACTCAGATGAGACTGCCGCGGACAACGCGGAGGAAGGCGGGGATGACGTCAAGTCATCATGCCCCTTACGTCCTGGGCTACACACGTACTACAATGGGATACACAGAGGGAAGCGAAGGAGCGATCTGGAGCGGAACCCAAAAAATATCCCCCAGTTCGGATTGCAGGCTGCAACTCGCCTGCATGAAGTTGGAATCGCTAGTAATCGCAGGTCAGCATACTGCGGTGAATACGTTCCCGGGCCTTGTACACACCGCCCGTCACACCACGAAAGTCATTCACACCCGAAGCCGGGAAAGGGCCTTATGGAACCGACCGTCTAAGGTGGGGGCGATGATTGGGGTGAAGTCGTAACAAGGTAGCCGTATCGGAAGGTGCGGCTGGATCACCTCCTTTCTAAGGATTTTTAATAAAATCTGTCGAGTACATCTGGAAACAAGCATATCAGGGGCAGGCAGCTGCAACTGAGAAGCTTGATGTATTGTTTAGTTTTGAGGGTTTCTTCCCTCAAAAAAGCTAGGACTAATGGGGGCGTAGCTCAGCTGGGAGAGCACCTGCCTTGCAAGCAGGGGGTCAGGAGTTCAAATCTCCTCGTCTCCACCAGAAGAGAATGGGCCTATAGCTCAGCTGGTTAGAGCGCACGCCTGATAAGCGTGAGGTCAGTAGTTCAAGTCTACTTAGGCCCACCAAATTGCACATTGAAAACTACACAGAAGAAAAGCAAAGAACAATTATCACCAATGCCAAACTTGTGAAAATGAGAATGGCGAGGGAATAGTTGGACCAAGCACAAAGGATTATAAAGAAATACGCCAAGATAAAACGTATGAACTTATAGCAAAGGTGGCATTTTATAAGTAAGATTATGAAATGCAAAAACAGATTGCGGCAGTTATTATGATACCAGGCAGAGCTTAAAGCACTGGCAGGGATAATAATAACCAAGCAATACTGATAAGTTAAGTGAACAAGGGCATATGGTGGATGCCTTGGCGCCAGGAGTCGAAGAAGGACGCGGTAAGCTGCGAAAAGGTACGGGGAAGAGCAAGCATCTATTGATCCGTACATATCCGAATGGGGCAACCCGATAGAAAAAGTTCTATCATCCGAAAGGAAGACAAACCCGGGGAACTGAAACATCTAAGTACCCGGAGGAAAAGAAATCAAACGAGATACCCAAAGTAGCGGCGAGCGAAATGGGTAAAAGCCCAAACCATATTACTTCGGTAATATGGGGTTGAGGACTGACAAAAATGCTGAAACATTTAGCCAAATGACTTGGAAAGGTCAGGCATAGAAGGTAAAACCCCGGTAGGCAAAAAGTGGGGCAGCATGGTCAGTATCCAGAGTATCGCGGGGCACGAGAAACCTTGCGAGAAGCTGGGGGGACCACCCTCCAAGGCAAAATACTACCTGGCGACCGATAGCGCATAGTACCGTGAGGGAAAGGTGAAAAGAACCCCGGAAGGGGAGTGAAATAGAACCTGAAACCGTATGTCTACAAGCAGTCGAAGCTCCGTAAGAGAGCGACGGCGTGCCTATTGAAGAATGAACCGGCGAGTTACATTATATTGCGAGGTTAAATGGAAAACATGGAGCCGAAGCGAAAGCGAGTCTTAATAGGGCGGCAAGTAATATGGTGTAGACCCGAAACCGCAGTGATCTATGCATGCCCAGGTTGAAACGCAGGTAAAAATGCGTGGAGGACCGAACCCGTGAGTGTTGAAAAACTTTGGGATGAGGTGTGCATAGGGGTGAAATGCCAATCGAACGCGGAGATAGCTGGTACTCCCCGAAATAGCTTTAGGGCTAGCCTCAAGGGAAGATTACAGACGGTAGAGCACTGATCAGGCAAGGGGGCGTAAAGCCTGCCGACCCTAGTCAAACTACGAATGGCTGTAATAAAATACTTGGGAGTCAGACTGTGAGTGATAAGACCCATAGTCGAAAGGGAAACAGCCCAGACCACCGGCTAAGGTCCCAAATGCTGTGCTAAGTGGAAAAGGATGTAGGACTTCATAAACAACCAGGATGTTGGCTCAGAAGCAGCCATCATTAAAAGAGTGCGTAATAGCTCACTGGTCGAGAGGCTCTGCGCCGAAAATATCCGGGGCTCAAGCACAGAACCGAAGCCGTGGCAGGATGTAGCAGTACATTCTGGGTAGGGGAGCATACTGTATGCGACTGAAGATGTACCGTAAGGAGCATTGGAGTGTACAGCAGAGAGAATGCCGGTATGAGTAACGACAAGAACAGTGAGAATCTGTTCCACCGAAAGCCTAAGGATTCCTGGGCAACGCTCGTCGACCCAGGGTAAGTCGGGACCTAAGCCGAGGCGAAAAGCATAGGCGATGGACAACAGGCAAAAATTCCTGTACCGTTTTATTTTGTTTGAATGATGGAGTGACACAGCAAGCAGTTTGAGCGTACGGATGGAAGAGTACGTCGAAGCCGGTAGGCTGTGCAGCAGGCAAATCCGCTGCATAAGAGCCGAGAAGTGATAGATAGGTAAATCTACGGATGAGCCGAATTTGAATGAGCTACACTGTCGAGAAAAGCTTCTAGTGAGAAATAAAGCGCCCGTACCAAAACCGACACAGGTAGGCACGGAGAGAATCCTAAGGTGCGCGGGACAACCCTCGTTAAGGAACTCGGCAAAATATATCCGTAACTTCGGGAAAAGGATAGCCGCAGGCAGTGAAGTCCGAACGGATGGAGCAGCAGGCGGTGGCACAAGAGAGGCCCAAGCGACTGTTTAGCACAAACACAGGTGCCTGCGAAAGAGAAA